>NZ_JBFRCS010000007.1:0-312534 GCF_052113185.1 Leifsonia sp. YAF41 | reverse complement strand
GGTCTTGCCTTCTTGGGTGCGTTTGGCGACGTAGGAGATGGTTTCGGGATCGCTGTAGTAGCGGTTGAATGCGGTGGTCCGGAGWGCGCGGTTGAGCTGCCGGTCGCCACCGCGGTGGAGCCGGTGCTGGGTCGTGTTCCCTGACGAGGCCGGGATCGGTGCGATTCCGCCGAGCCGGGCGAAGGCGGCTTCTCCGCGTATGCGGCCTTTGTGGGACCAAGTAACGAGGAGTTCCGCGGCGACGAACGGGCCAACACCGGGTTCATCGAGCAGCCAGGCGGCAAGGGCCTTGACGTGCTTGCGGAGGCCYTTCTTGTTGTGTTTGAGTTCACCGGTGCGGCGAATGATTTCCTGGGCTTCCCGGGTTGCTTCCTCGCGGATCGTGGCGATCGCGGCGTCGTCGCTGGGGTGTGTGCGCCACTGGGCGATCTGGCGGATCTGAGCGTCGGTGAGGGACTTGCGGGCATCGATGCCGAGCCAGTGTCCGCGCAGCAGGGCGGTGAGCCGGTTGATGGTCGCCGTCTTGGACTTGCTCATCGCGTTGCGGGCGGTGAGTAGCACGCTCAACGCCGCATGATCGCCRGTGTGGGTGCGGGGCATGACCACTCGTTCGATCGGTAGCGCGAGTGCGTGGCGGGCGGCCAATTCGGCATCGATCTGATCGGTCTTGCCGGCCTGCCGAACACCGCGCTTGGGCGGGCGGATCTCGGCGACGGCGATGCCCTCTCGGGTCAAYAAATCGCAGAATTGGGCGCCGTAGGAGCCGGTGCCTTCCATCGCCGCGAGCAAATCGCCTGGCGCCTCACGCAGCATCCACGCGTGGGCGCGTTTCAGCCCGGCCGGGCTCGTCGGGAACGTCTCGCCGGACTGTTTGACGCCGTGATGATCCAAGACCACCATCGAGTGGGTTTTGGCGTGGGTGTCGACCCCGATGACGTAGTCGAACACCTGTGAGACCTCACGCGTTCGGCGGGGTGGACAAGTCGACAGCAAGACACGTTCCAAAGAACGGTCAGAGATCCGGCGAGTCACACCCCACCGTGCGCATGAGAACCAACCTGCCAGCTGATAGCCAGACCAGCTAGTGACCATTACAGAGATCCGGTGATCGAGTCTCTAGATCGACTCGCGAGGTCTCGACAAGCTCGACCACCATCGCTCTGGCCCCAGTAGTCTGGCTGCCAACCGCGTGAGTTGCGTGGGCGCGAGGGGGACGCATGATCGAACGCAGCGAAGGCTTTCTGAGCGTCGCCGACGGCGAGCAGATCTGGTGCGAATCAGCCGGCACCGGCCCTGACCTCATCTTCTCCCACGGCCTGGGCGGAAATGCTGCGGTCTGGTACCAGCAGCTGCCCTCCTTCGCGCAGCACTACCGGGTGATCACGTGGGATCACCGCGGCTTCGGCCGCTCGACAAACTCGGCGGGCAAGCACGGCCCCGAGTCTTCGATCTCGGACCTGTTGGCGATCATGGATCACTTCGAGGTCGAAAAAGCCCACCTCGTCGGTCAGTCGATGGGTGGCTGGGTGACGCTCGGCACCGCTCTGGCCGCGCCCGATCGCGTTGCCTCGATCGTTCTGGCTTGCACGACCGGCGGCATCCCCGTCGGCTTAGGCCCGCAGGCCGACCCGCCGGTGACGTCGGTGCCGTCGGTGACCCGCTCGGCGACCACGGACCTCGCAGACCGCGCCGCCCGCCCGCTCGGCGAGCACCCGGCCATCGGCGGCCGGCTGCAGAGCCTCGACATGGCCCGCGCCTATCTCTATCAAGCACTCGGCTCGTTCGGTCACCGGCCGGCCGACTCGGAGTTCTTCCGCATCCTGTCGGGCCACACCTTCGATCCGGACGCCCTCGCCGGTCTCGAGATTCCCGCCCTGCTGATCGCCGGAGAGCTCGACGACCTGATGACGCCGGAACGCATCCGCGAGGCCGCCGCGTTCCTTCCGCGGTCCGAGGTCATCGAGATGGCCGATCGCGGCCACTCCCCCTACTTCGAAGATCCCGACACGTGGAATGAGATCGTAGGCACGTTTCTCAAGCGTTCGAGCGATCGGGTTGCAGCATGAGCGAGTCGGCGGGCATCGAGTTCTTCCCGTCCCGCTCGGGGCGGCCGTTCTCCCAGGCCGTGCGCGTCGGTGACGTGCTCTATCTCTCCGGCGAACTCGGTATCCGCGCCGACGGAATGCTCGCCGACGGCTTTGAAGCCCAGGCGCACCAGACCATGCAGAACATCGCCGCGACACTCCGCTCGCTCGGGGCCGACATGACGGATGTCTTCAAAGCGACGATCATGCTGGCCGACATGTCGAGGTGGGAAGCCTTCAACGCGATCTACCTTGAGTATTTCGACGTCGAGCGGCTCCCCTCGCGCAGCGCGTTCGGCACGGCGGGACTCGCCCTCGGCGCGCACCTCGAAGTGGAGTGCTGGGCCTACGTGCCCCGCCTCGCGCATTAATCACCCGTCACCTGGCCTCGAGACTGCCGTTGTCGGAGCCTCACGCGTGCTGAGCCTCCGACAACCGCAGACTCGCGAGGCGAGGTGTAGGCGGGAAGGAGAGAGCGCCGGAATCACGCGGTTTCCCAGACTGGCCACCTAGGATGATGCGAGTGAATCCGACTTTAACGCGCACCTGGAGCGCAATCCTCTTCGACCTCGACGGAACCATCACCGATTCCGCTCCGGCCATCACCAGCTCCCTCGCACACACTTTTGAACTTCTGGGACGCCCAGTCCCGCCCGTCTCCGAGCTGCTTGCCTATGTGGGTCCGCCCCTGCTCGCCGCGTTCCGCGAGTACGCCGGGATGACCGCGACCGAGGCCGACGAGGCGCTTGTCGTCTACCGCGAGCACTACTCGGGCGAGGCGTCGCTCGACACCGCCATCTACCCGGGCATCGCCGGCCTGCTGGAGCGCATCCACGCCGCGGGAATCCCGCTCGCACTGGCCACCAGCAAGCCAGAGTTGAACGCCGTCAAGATTCTGAACCACTTCGACCTGGCGAAGTACTTCACCGTCATCGTCGGCGCCTCCGAAGATGAGGTGCGCAGCGCCAAGGCCGACATCGTCAAGGAAGCGCTCGTGCGTTTGGCGGATGCCGGCGCCGATTTGAGCGCACCGGTCATGGTCGGCGATCGTAGCTATGACGCCGAGGGCGCCGCCGCGAACAACGTGCCGGCGATCCTGGTGGAGTGGGGCTACGGCTCACCGGCCGAGGCCGCCGCGGCGACCGCTGTCGTGCATTCCACCGACCAGCTCGCCAAGCTGCTGCTCGGCTAGCGCCGGCCAGCCTGGCCCCGCCCTGGCTGGCCCCGGCCAGGCTGTGCCTACCAGCCGTGCGTCAGCACCTCGTCGAGCATGTCCACGAAGTAGTCAGCGCTCTCGATCGTGAGGCACAGCGGTGGCTTCACCTTGAGCACGTTCTGGCGCTCCGATGTCGGCTGCACGATGACACCGAGCTCACGCATCCGTTCGCAGATCGCCGCGGTCTCGGCGGCGGCCGGCTCGAGTGTGACGCGGTCCCGCACGAGCTCCACCCCGAGATAGAGCCCCAGCCCGTGCACCGCACCGATGATCGGGTGTTTGTCGCCGAGCGCCGTCAGCCGACTCACCACGTGTTCGCCGACCACCCGGGCGTTCTCCTGCAGCCCCTCGTCGCGCATCACGTCGAGCACGGCGAGACCGGCGACCGAACTGACCGGGCTACCGCCTGCCGAGGAGAAGAAGTTGCCTTCGCGGGCGAGCGACTCCGCGATCTCCCGCCTGGTGATCACCGCGCCGAGCGGATAACCGTTGCCCATGGCCTTCGCGACCGAGATGATGTCGGGCACGACTCCCTGCTGCTGGACTCCCCAGAAGTGGTCACCGAGACGTCCGTAGCCGACCTGCACCTCGTCGGCGATGCAGAGGCCGCCGCGCGCCCGAATGTCGGCGTAGACGCCGGCCAGATAGCCCTCCGGCAGCACCACTCCCCCAGCATTGCCGAGAATCGGCTCGCAGATGAACGCCGCGATCCCCGGCCCGTCGCCGTTCTGCCCAGCACCGTCCCGTCTAGAGCCGCCCAGCGCATCCATCTGCTCGGTGAAGTCGGCGAGATACGCCGCCCCGGCCTGAGCGCCACGGTGCCGGCCCCGATAGGCGTTCGGCGCATCGACCACCTCGACCCAGTCGGGCCGGTTCGCCAACGCGAACGGATTGTCGTAGGCCGACGTCGTGACACCATCCGACGCCATCGTCCACCCGTGATACGCCTCGCGCAGCGCGACGACCGAGCGGCGACCCGTGTGGATCTGGGCCAGACGCAGCGCGAGGTCTACCGCTTCGCTGCCGCTGTTGACCAGGAGCACCGTGTCGAGTGACGGGTCGGGCGCCAACCCGACCAGCCTCTCGCTCAGATCGGCCAAGGCCCGGTAGAGAAAACGCGAGTTGGTGTTGAGCAGCTGCATCTGGTCGAAGACGGCTGCGCTGAGCCGCGGATGGCTGTGGCCGATTGCCGAGACATTGTTCACCATATCGAGATGGCAGCGCCCGTCGGTCGCCACCAGAAATTGCTGCCAGCCGCGCTCGATCTGCGGCGGATGCTCGTAATAGCGCTCCTGCGCGGCGGCGAAGACTCGCTCGCGACGGGCCGTCTCCTGCGTCGGGGCGTCCATCACCGGCAGCGGCGGGAGCCCCAGCAGCGGTGCGGGATCGGGGGCCAGCACGCGCCATGCCTCGCTCCAGCTGGGCGTCGCAAACCGGGGTGGCGTCACCCCGCGGCGGCGGCGTTGCACGATGAGGCGCCCGATCGAGCGCCCTTCGTCGAGCTCCTGGTCGTCGAGGTGGTTCACAGTTCCGATGAGCTGCCCGGCCGCGACCACGGTGCCGGCCGGGACCGCCGCCGTGAGGCCCGTGAGCACCAGTTCCTCGTCGTCGATGCGCAGCACGAGATCGTCTCCGGTCGCCCGTATCACCACCGCCGACAGGGGTGCATGGATACGCGTCGATCCCCCCAGATAAAGCTCGGTGACGGCGGAAAAGCTGTCGGGCTCCATGGCCCGATGCGGGCGACTCCGAGTCAACCGGTGCTGGCCATAGGGAGCGACGGCGACGGCGGTCTCGCGCAGCGCTTCGGCCGCCAACTCCCACTCGACGCCCGGCTGCAGCCATCGGCCATCGTTCAACTGCCGACTCGTCACCGAGAAGTCGAGCATGACGAAATCGCCGGCCGCGATCGCCGCGATCATGGATGCTTCGGCCACAAGCTCGGCACCGGGCACACCGGAGTCCCGTCCAAGCAGCTGACGGATCGCCACCTCCGCTTCGTCGAATCCGATGCGCTGTGCGATATCGAAAACCTGCCATTCGGCGTGCATGCGCTCTTCGGCATAGGTATTGCCGGCTTCAAGCCGGGTCTGATCCTCGCCACTGACGACGAGCACCGCGCCGCGCAGAACCACCAGCGGCCAGATCGCCGAGATCTCGTCGTCGCGAAGCGGAACCACCTCGTTGAAACGACGCACTGCTTCGAAGACCGCGGCGGGATTGCCCGGAACATGAGGGAGAACGGACGACATCGTCACTGCGAGCTCGGCAACCAACCAGCCGGATCCGAGATCACCGAAGTCGATCACGCCGTCGGGGAACAAACGGCCGTTGTCCAGACGCCGGCAGACCACGTTGTCGTCGGTCACATCGCCGTGGATAGGTTGCACCCGCAGCCCCTGAGCCACCGTGTTCAGCCGGTCTGCCGCGCGCTCGGACACCTGACGCACGAGGTCCCGACGCGCCGGGTCTGACATCCGGTCGCTCAGGTGGTCGATGACGGCCGCGGCGTTCCGCAGATCCCATTGCAGCCCTCGATCGAGGCCGTCACCGCTGAAATCTGCCAGGCCGTCGGCCACCACGGCGGCAATCCGGCCCAACTCGCCGATCACGCTCGCGTCGAAGTGTCCCTCATCGACCAGCGATCCACCCGGCAAGAACGAGAACATCCGCACCGGAAGCAGTCCCTCCTCAGCCGACCACCATTGCCGGGTCTGCCCGTTCTTCCCCGGCACCGGAATCGGAACGCGGAATCCCCGATCGGACAGGTGCTGCATGGCCGCCCCCTGGGAGGCCAGCTCGCTTTCGTGGAAGGCAGGGTTGTCGACTTTGAGCAGGTAGCTGCTCGGGCGGCCCGAGTCGTCGACCCCGTCGATTCGGAAATTGCGATCCTGCTGGCTCCCGAGCTCGTCGGCAGTGCCGCTGATCCCAAACAGCTCCGCGGCCATTCGCACGGCGTCGGCCGGAGTGGCGGCGGGTCGAACGAGCGGCGGACCGTCGAAGAAATTGAACACCGGCAACTCGTTTCGTAGAAGACTCGCCGACAGCTTCGGTGCCGCCGGCTGCAATGAATCTATCTTCCGGGCGGCATCCGCTGCCAGCTCGCCCGAGCGCGCCACACGCCCCTCACGGGGGGCAGCCTCCCGGCCGAGTACCCCCTCCCCGCATAGGGTAAAGGGATGTCCTCCGTGCCCGAACACGAAATCATTGCACCCGTCGACCTCACCGTGCCGGGGGGCCGGCTGAACAAACACGCCATCGGTTGGTCGCGCCACCTGTGGCACAACACCGACCGAATCGGCCGGGGCTTCTACGGCTGGGGGCGCAACAAGCGCTGGGAATACTGGGGAATCGTCACCCCGACGCACATCATCGGCGTCACCGTCTCCGCTCTCGACTACGCCTCGGTGAACGAGCTCTGGGTTCTCGATCGCAACACGCTGACGCCGATCCAGGAGTCCGTGATCACTCCGCTCTCTCGGGCCGTGACGCTTCCCGGCACGCTCCGCGGTGGGCCGGCGACGGCACGCACCAAGACCCTCACGATCGACA
This sequence comes from Leifsonia sp. YAF41, assembly GCF_052113185.1. Lineage (NCBI taxonomy): Bacteria > Bacillati > Actinomycetota > Actinomycetes > Micrococcales > Microbacteriaceae > Leifsonia > Leifsonia sp. YAF41. The sequence continues at coordinate 305,682 of NZ_JBFRCS010000007.1, read as the reverse complement.
TCGATGAGGTCGACGGCGGCACCAGCATCCGTGCGGTCAGTCCCCGGGTGAGCGTCGACCTCGTCGCCCTGCGCCCCGCACAGCATGAGGCGCTCGGCGTTGTCGTGCCCTGGTCGTACCGCTTGTTTCAATACACGGTGAAGGATGTCGCTCTGCAGGTGCGCGGCAGCATCACCGTCGACGGTGTCACCCACGATGTTTCCGACGCGAACTCCTGGGGGGTTCTCGATCATGGGCGCGGCCGCTGGCCCTACCGGATGACCTGGAACTGGGGCGCCGGCTCCGGGGTCGTCAACGGCCACGTGATCGGTCTGCAGCTGGGTGGAAAGTGGACCGACGGCACGGGCTCCACCGAGAACGCAATCGTTGTCGACGGGCGCCTCCACAAAATCAGTGAAGATCTCGAGTGGGACTACGACCCCACCGATTTTCTCGCCCCCTGGGCCATTCGGGGCGATGGCGTCAACGTGATCTTCACGCCGTTCTACGAGCGCGTCGCGTCGAGCAATGCCTACGTCATTTCTTCGAACACCCATCAGTGCTTCGGACACTATTCCGGCACCGTCACCGTGACCGATACCGGCGCCGACACACACACCGAGGACGGCGTCGACGTTGAACCAATTGTCGTGAGTGTCGACGGGCTCGTCGGCTGGGCTGAGCACGTACAGAACCGCTGGTAAATTCCGCACTGCCGGCCCGCGCATTCCTGTTCGAATGCCGCTCCCTACCGTTGTCTGTGCTGGTCGAGTGCGATTTTCAGTGTTCGGCGACGCTGAAACCGCCTTCGGGAGTTTCCCAGCTTTCGTGCGGCCGAGCCGTCACGTTTCCACAGGGCGACACGCCCGGCGCGGCATGACGCCGCGCCCACTGCGAGTTGTGCACCGAGTTACCCACAACCTTTCCACCTGTGGATAACTCTGTGGAGAACACTGTGAGAAACGACGAAAACCCCCGTTAACCAGTGGATAACCGGCCGGATGGGTGTGGATAACTACACGCGTGTAGTTCGAATGTTTTCGCCGAGACCCCAGATTTTCACTCGAAATCTGCGGCAATTCACAGGGCTCAGAGTTCTCCACAGATCATCCACCACTGTGGATAACTCCAGCCGCGGCGTGTTCTGCGGCGAGTCGTTGCCCGGCCTCGTGTCGTCCGACACTCTCGAGGGCCAAAATTGCGGCCCCGACGATCGGCGGCGCCGTCACGAGGCGAACGCGCGCCAGTGGCGCCCGCTCGGCCAGACCGGTTTCTACGCCGTGCATCAGGCGCCGATCGGCTGCCGCAAGCACGCCGCCACCGAGTACGACCGGAACGTCCCGATCAGATAGATCGAGCCGAGTCAGGGCCGCCGAGACCATCAGAACGATCTCCTCGGCCAGCCGATCAACCAGGGCACCGGCAATCTCATCCCCGGCGCGAGCCGCACTGAAGACGTCGGGGCAGAGCCGCGCGAGATCGCTCGACGGGATGGCGCCGAGATGCAACGCCTCCACGACCTCGAGCAGGGATTCGCGGCCGAGCGTCGCCGGAATCAGAGAGCTCAACACCGTTGCCGGCCCCCGCCCGTCCAGAGCCCGTGCCGCGTGCCAGAGGGCGCTCTCACCCAGATGCCAGCCGCCGCCCCAATCACCGGAGATCATGCCGAGCGCCAGAAAGCGCGCAACCTCGCCGTCGGAGCGCACACCGATGCAGTTGATCCCCGTCCCGCAGATGAGGGCAACGGCATCGGACTCCAAGGTTCCGGCCCGCAGCAGCGCGAGCAAGTCGTTGTCGATGACGACCGGCTCGCCCGTCACGCCGCGCGCCCACGCGCGGCGCTCCACCACCTCTCGAAACTGCTCGATCTCGACCGGAAGGTCGAGCCCCGATAAGTAGATGTTCGTGCGCAGAAGAGGGAGCGCGGCGGGGCCAGCGGTCACTTCCTGCACGAGCTCATCGATCAGTTCCACCACGCGCTCAACCCCGAGGAGTTGGGGGTTCGAACCCGGACCGGTCGCTCGCGCGAGCACGGTACCGTCGAGCCCGATCGCCCAGACGTCGGTCTTCGATCCGCCGCCGTCGACCGCGATCACCATTCCATCGCCGGGCTCACCGCTTCGGGCAGTGGTGCCGACCGGCACAGCCATCACCGTGCCCACGCCAGAAACTGGCCGTTGCCGGCGAGCAGCAGGTCGGTCAACTTCTCGGCCTTGTCGAATTGCCCCACGAGCGGATGCGCGAGCATCGCCCGCAGCGTTCGGTCACGGCCCCCGTGAATTGCGGCGTCCAGGGCCAGCCGCTCGTAGCCGGCCACCGCCGAGATCAACCCACGGATGTCGTCGGGCACCGGCGCGATCGGCAGGGCTGTGACCCCGTTGGTGCCGACCGTGGCCGGAACTTCGATCACATGGTCGTCGGGCAGGAACGGCAGTGCCCCGCCGTTTCGCAGATTGACCACCTGAACATCACCCCGATTCGAGGTGAGCGACGCCAGCAGATCGACTGCGGCCTCGGAGTAGAAGGCTCCCCCGCGCTGCGCCAAGAGCTCTGGCTTGGTGTTCATGCTCAAATCGGCATAGATCTCAAGGAGCGCATTTTCCACCTGATGAACCGCCTCCGCACGGCTCGGACCGGCCAGCTGCTCCCGCAGCACTTCGTCGTGCGCGTAGTAGTAGCGCAGGTAGTACGACGGCACATTCCCCAAAAGGGATATAACGGATCGTGGCAGCTCGATCTCTTCGGCGAGCTCGCCGAGGTGCGTGCCCAGCAGCTCGGGCAGGACGTCGCGACGCCCTCTCGCCCGGTCATCCACCCACACCTCTCGCTCCCAGGTGAGATGGTTCAAGCCGACATGCCCGAGGCTGACGGAGCGGTGGTCTACGCCGAGCAGCGCCGCGAAGCGGCGTTGAAAGCCGATGGCCACATTGCAGAGTCCGACCGCGCGGTGGCCCTCGTTCAACAGCGCCCGTGTCACGATGCCGACCGGGTTCGTGAAGTCGATGATCCACGCATCCGGCTTGGCATGCTTCCGCACCGTCTCGGCGACGCCCAGAACCACCGGAACCGTGCGCAATGCTTTGGCCAAGCCACCGGGGCCGGTGGTCTCCTGCCCGATGCAGCATTCGGCGTGCGGAAAAGTCTCATCGCCGTGACGCGCAGTTTGACCGCCGACCCGCAACTGAATCAGCACGGCATCGGCATCCGAGACACCGGCAACCAGGTCGGTCGTCGCCATGATGCGACCGGGGTGGCCGGCCGCCTGAAACATGCGCTGAGACATCCCAGCCACGAGGGCGAGCCGATCGGGGTTGGTGTCGATCAGCCACAACTCTTCAACGGCGAGCGTTTCCGACAATCTTGCGAAGCCGTCGATCAGTTCGGGTGTGTAGGTGGATCCGCCACCGACAACAGCGAGTTTCATGGTTATCCCTTCACGCCGGTCATTGTGATGCCCTCGACGAAGACGCGCTGAGCGAAGAAGAAGATGATGACGACCGGCACCATCACGAGCACCGTCATCGCCATGGTCAGACCCCAGTCGGTGCCGTGGATGCCTCGGAACGATGCGAGCCCATAGGCGACCGGCCACCAGTCCGAATTTTCAGAGGTGTAGAGCAGTGGGCCGAAGTAGTCGTTCCAGGAGTGGAAGAACATGAAGATGGCCGTTGCAGCGATTCCCGGCTTGGCCATCGGGATGACCACGCGGGTGAGCACCTGAATCTCTGAGCATCCGTCGACCCGTGCGGCATCCGCGTATTCCTTCGGAATCGTCAGGAAGAACTGACGCAGCAGGAAGATCGAAAAGGCGTCTCCGAGCAGGTTCGGCAGGATCAGCGGCCACAGGGTTCCGGTCAGGCCGGCGCCTGACCACATCACGTACACCGGAATCGCCGTCACCTGCGGCGGGAGCAGCATGGCGACGATGATCGCGGTGAAGAGCAGGTTTGAGCCTCGGAATTTGATCTTCGCCAGCGCATACGCGGCCGGCACGCTCGCGACGAGCATGAATGCCGTCGCCAACGTTGCGTAAAGCGCCGAGTTCGCGAACCAGCGCATCAACGGCACCTGGGTGAATACGTTCAGGTAGTTGCTCCACTGCACCGGGTTCGGCCAGAGCGAAGCGGTCAGGGTTTGCTCACTCGACATCAGCGAGGTGAGCACCACAAAGACGATCGGGGCGATAAAGAGCACAGCAAGGGTGATGAGCAGAGCATGCTCACTGACCCAGTAGAGGCCGCGTCGAGTCTTCATCAGGCAGCTCCCTCCGGGGTGAAGGCCTTGAATCGGCGCAGCAACAGCACCAGAATCACCGCCGATACGACAAACAGCAGCACGGCCAGGGCCGACGCGTAGCCGAGTTGATATTGACTGAACCCGCGCACATAGAGCCACTCGGTGTACGTCAGCAAGGAGTTACCCGGATAGCCGAGGTTGTTGCCGGTTCCCTCACCGACCACGGCCTTGCCCGAGGCCACCCCCGACGCGACCGCTGCCTCAGTGAAATATTGCAGCGCGGCGATGATTCCGGTGACCAGGGCGAACAAGAGCACCGGGGTGATGTTCGGAAATGTCACGTAGCGCAACTGCTGGAGACCGTTGGCCCCATCGAGCGAGGCCGCCTCATACTGCTCGCGCGGGACATCCAGCAGCGCAGCGAGAAAGATGATCATGATGTCGCCCATCACCCAGATGGCCAGCAACAGAAGCGATGGCTTCGACCATGCCGGGTCGTTGAACCAGAGCGGCCCCTGAATGCCGAAGAAGCGCAGTATCTGATTCACCGGCCCGGTGCCCGGGTTGAACAGAAAGACGAACGCGACGACCGATGCGACCGGGGGAACCAGCGCCGGAAGGTAGAACAGGGTGCGCCAGACCCCTGTCGCCTTTCGAGCCCTGGCCAGCAATCCGGCAATCATCAGGGCGAAGATGATTTTCACCGGCACCATGATCGTCACGAACCAGAGTGTGTTGATCGCCGAGATGACGACCTTCGGGTCTTTGGTGAAGAGGTACTCGTAGTTGCGCAGACCGATCCATTCCGGCGGCGAGACGAGATCGTAGCGAGTGAATGAGTAGTAGACGGATGCGACCAGCGGGTAGACAAAGAAGATCAGCAGCCCGAGCAACGCCGGAGTGAGCAGCGCGAGCGTGACCAGCTTGCGACGCAGGCGGTACCTCGGGGTGCGAACGGCGGTCACCGTCTGCACCCCGAGAACGCCCGGCACGGTCTCGGTGGTCGCGGTCATGTTACGGACCGCTCACAAGCGCGATTGAGTCGTTGATCTGCTTGTCGATTTCTTGCAGCGATGCGGTCAGATCGGCTGACGGGTCGGTCTGATAGATGTTCCACCAGTCCTGGAAGGACTGCTGATAGCCGGCCCCCACTGGGCTCGGCGGCGTGGTCGTCGTGTGCTGATTCTCTGAGATATCGAGGAATGTCTGGAATTGCGGCGAGACTTCGAGGTCACTCGAGGTGAGCGCCGCGTGGGTGGTCGGCACGTTCTTCAGCCCGTTCGACAGCTTGACCACCGCTGCGGTGTCGGTGGTGAGGTATTTCATGAGCGCCCAGGCGAGTTCCGGATTCTTTGAACCCTTCGAGATTCCGGCGATATTTCCGGTGATGTAGCCGCCGCCATAGAGTTCGGTGTGAGCATCGGCGGTCGGGAACGGGGCGGTGCCGTAGTTGAGCTCTGGCGCCTGATCGTCGATAAACGCGGTGCGGTACTCGCCGTCCATGTTCATCGCGACCTGACCAGTCTGAAATGCGTTGTCGGCCGAGAACTCCTGGCCGAGACCCGACGTGAACGTGTTGAGCTTGTCCCAGCCGATCTTCTGCACATACGCCGTCTGCCAATTGATCAGGTCTGGCCAGCCGGGATCAGTTCCGATGGCCGAGCTGCCGTCGGCGTTCAACCATTCGGCACCGGCCGCTGGGCCGTAATGCGCCGGAGCGTTCTCGTACCAACCCATTGTCGGGTTGAAGCCGAGGGTCTTGATCGACCCGTCTGCGTTGTAGGTGGTGAGCGCGTCGGCCATCGTCTCGAGCTCGCTCAGGGTCTTCGGCGGTTCGGTGAAGCCGGCCGCACTCAGCAGATCCTTGTTGTAGTAGAGGCCGTAGACATCCGCCAGCACGGGCATGCTGCAACGGGTTCCGTCGAACTCGGTATAGCTCTTCACGGTGTCGGTGAACTGGCTCATGTCCACGTTGTCGCGCTTGATCACGTCGGTGAGGTCGCGGAAAGCACCGGTCGAACAGAAGTTTCCGACGATGTCGGTGGAGTAGGAAAGGCCGAGGTCGACGGTGCTGCCCGTGGAAATCGCCTTGCGCAGTTTCTCGTCGTCTTGGCCAGGGTGAACCGTCACTTTCACCTGGGGGTTGGCTTTCTCGAAATCATCGACGACCGACTGGATGACGTCGGCCTCACGGTCTGAAAAGAAATGCCAGAACGACACGGTGCCGGAGAGGTCCGTCGGGGTCTCTGTCGCAAAATCGCTTCCTGAGCCTCCGGATGTGCATCCACTCAAGATGAGGGCAGATGCGGCGGCGAGGGCAATGACTGGAAGGTGGAGCCGGGCTGATCGCTTGTTCATTTCTTCCTGCCTCTATTTCTCTGCGTCATGACCAAGAAAGAAAATCCGCTACATCGCGGGGTTCGCGGCATGACCGGGGTGGTTGTGGATGGAGTTAGGGGGTTGCGATGCGTTCGACGTCACGCAGCAGGCGTTCCCGCACCTCGGCGACCAGCACCGCACGGGCACCGGTGAGCACGGGATAAGCGGCGACGGTGGACGCAACGACGACGGGCGCCCAGCGCGAAGTGCGTCGCAGATGCGCCTGCACGCGCTCGGCAAGCTGGTCGCCGCCGGCGATGCCGGTGGGGCCGCCGAGAACGACGACTTCGGGGTCGAGCACGGCGAGAACAGGGATCACGCCGAGGGCGATACGGGGTGCCAGCTCCGCGATCAGGTGTTCGCGCGGGCCCGGCGCGGCGCCCTTGCCCACCTGTTCGACGCCGAACTGTTTGATCAGCGAGGAGAAGCCACGACCACGAAGGCCGTGGTCCCGGGCGAGACGCACGACCGCGGGGCCGCCGATCAGATCTTGGAGGTCGTCGGCATCCGGATCGAACTGGGCCGCCGCTTTCGGAACAGGAAGGTAGCCAATCTCGCCGGCGCCCCCGCCGGCGCCGCGGTGCAGGGTGCCTCCGAGATCGACGGCCAAACCGAGGCCGGGTCCCATCCAGAGCAGCGCGAACCCGCTCGCGTCGGCCACCGCACCGCCTCGGCGCTCGGCCAGGGCGGCGAGATTGACGTCGTTCTCGATGGTCACCGCGATGCCGAGGGAGTCCTCAAGAAGCTTGCGCACTCCGATTCGCGGCCAGCCAGGAAGCGTATCGGTGAAGCTGAGCTCGTCAGTGCGGGGGTCGATCGCGGCCTGAACGCCCACGCACACGAACTGCACGGCCGCACGGTCTGCACCGTTCGCGGCACAGGCCGCGTCGATCGCGGTGCGCACATCCGAGACTGCCGACCGCCCCTTGGCTTGGCGCTGTACCGGGATTTCGACGATCGGGTGCACGGATCCGCTGGCATCGACGAGTGTTGCCGCGATCACCGTGGCACTGATATCGACGGCGATGCCAAGCACCCGGTCGACCCGCACGCCGTAGCTCGCCGCGTTGGGTCCGCGCCCCGCCGAGACCTCGCCGACCGCGTGAATGAGGCCGGCCTCATTCAATCGCTGCACCATCTGCGAGGCGGTGGGCTTCGAGAGTCCGGAGAGCTCACCGATTCGGTTGCGGGTCAAAGGCCCGTGTGTGAGTAGCAGCGACAGCGCGGTGCGATCGTTCGTCGCACGCAGCCATGCCGGGGTTCCTTGAATTGTCTTCGTTGACATCAATCGCATCCTCGCGTTGTCGTTGCCGAGAATGTATCAGGAAAGTTTCTTAACAGAAAGACCCCCCGTCAGGAAAGTGTTCATGATTGCGCAATCGTCACTCGCGCGAAGGCCCACCGACTGACGACCATTTGCTCAGCCACTTGCCAGTCTGACAAAAATACCGTCTGGTATCTTTTGACGACGGGGACACAAGTGGGGCGGACTAGCGCGATCGTGGGCGGTGGAACTTCACTGGCCGTACCGGCCGGACCGGCCACGATCGCGCAGCGTGACCATCGACACAGCATCGGCGATTAAGCTGAACGTGAGTCTGAAGTCGAGGAGCGTGATGGCGCAACAAAAGCGTGCCACCGACACCCGAGAATCCATCGTCACGGGTGCGGCAACGGTGTTCCAGTCGCAGGGCTACGGCCTCGCGTCGCTGGCCGACATTGCCGCGGCATCGGGTGTCACCAAGGGCGCCCTCTACTTTCATTTCGACTCGAAAGAGGCGATCGCTCGCGCCGTGATCGACGCGCAACACGCGCTGGCCCACACCATCGGCGTCGCCCTCCGCGAGTCGGGCACGACCGGCATCGCCGCTGCCGTGACTGCCTCGTTTCTGGTCGCCCGGCAGCTTCGGGAGAACCCGATCGTGCGAGCCGGAATCCGGTTGACCCTCGAAGGATCAAGCTTTCAGACCCCTGTGGTTGGGCCGTATCTCGATTGGATTGGCTGGATCGAGGGGTATCTTGCCGATGCCGCCGCCCTGGGCGACCTCACGGCTGACGTCAGCCCGTCGATGATGGCGCATTTCATCATCCCCGCCTTCACCGGCGTGCAGATGGTCTCCGAGGTTCTCACCCACCGCGAGGATATCTATCAGCGGGTGGAGGAGCTGTGGTTGCTGTTGCTTCCCGGCGCCGTTCCCCCTGACCGGTGGGAGCAGATTCGCGCTCTGCTCGCTCGCACCCGTCGTGAGGTCAGCGAGCAACAATGAACCTCCCGCACCCCTGGTCTGCTGCATCAGCCCTCGCGCTGATCGGAACAGACCCGGGGGTGCGACGGGTCTACCTTGCGAGCTATCGCGGGGATGGCGACGCGCTTGTCGCATTGACCGAAGTCGTCGCTACAGAGGCACGAGTCGATGCGGCAGTGGCCTCCGACGCCAACACCGAGTCCAACTCTGACGCAGCATCCGACATCGCCGGGGCAGAGGCGGCGGAGCTTCGGCATCTTCGAGACCTCGCCTACGGACGCCCCACCGCGTTGACCGCGGGCACCGAGCGCGACCTCGCCACCGAACGCCTCGCTGCCATCAGCGCAGCAGAGCACCGTCGCAGTGCCGATGTCTATGCGGCCCTCAACCGGATGAAAGACGTGCTCACCGAAGGCGGGCCGCCGGAACCTACCCGTTCAGAGCCAATCGATGTCGAGACGCCTGACGCATCGGAGATGTCAGGCGCGGAGGCGTCCAATCAGGCATCCTCTGCACCTTCTCCCCCGGCTTCACGCGTGTCGTTTCCCCCACGAGTTCTGCTCATCGCAACCCTGGCGGCGGGCATCGTCATCGGAATCGGCGTCGGGCTGGCTTCAGCCATCGGCTTCGAGAACCCGGTCAGCACCTCGGCGCCCACGGATGCCGCGATACTGAGCGCACCATCCGACCTGCTGACGCTCACCCGATTTCCGGGCAACGTGACCGCTGCCGACACCTGGTTCGCCCGGGCCCAAACCGAAGTCGACGTGTTCAACGGTTTCATCATCTTCGAGGACGAGCGAGTGGACTTGGAATCCAGTCGGTTCGCCGGAACCACGGCGAGCGACTGGCGAATCTGGGTCGCCAGAACTCCGTCGAAGGGATTCTGTTTGATCGGCCGTCACGCTGCGGAAACAGTCCACGCCTCATCCACTCAGAAGGCCTGCGTATCGCGTGCCAAGTTCGAGCAATCAAGCGTGCGCCTCGAACTCGATTCCACGACCGTGGTCTGGAACGGAAAGACGCTTCTCACGTCGATCCGATGGTGAGCCGGGCGGCCCCGCACGAGCAACTGGGGTGCTCAGGCCTGCCCGGCAGCGGCCCGTTCGCGCGCCCGGGCACCTGCGCGTTCAGCGGCATCCATCAGCTCATTGATACCCATAAAGTAGATTTCCCTGTCCGTCAGAGCAGTGAGCTCCTCGCGCAAGGCCGATATCTGCGGGTGCGAGGCCGCCGTCACGGGGAGGGTGCGTCCCCACCAGGGCGTGGATTGTTCGGGCTGAATCGTGCTCGAGAGGCTGTGCGCACGCGCGATGCCTGAAGCGTAAGAGAGCACGTACGTGGAGAGCGCCCCGTAGTGCCGCACGAGCTCGTCGCCCTCGAGGCCGGTTTGCGCATACGCGTCGAGCATGAGCTCAACGGTGTCCAGCTCTGCGGGACCCTCTGTGCTGAAGACGATCGCCTCCAGGCCCACCGCCGGATACATCACAAACACGTCGAGTGTTGCCGTGCTCAGTTGAGTGAGTCGCTCTCGCCACTGTTCACGCGGCGCGGTCACTCGCGCGAGGCACATCGCGATCAAGCGATCGAGGAGGGCCTGCATCAAACCCTCCTTGCTCCGGAAATGGCGGTAGATCGCGGTCGGCGCCGCATCGAGCATTGCGCCGAGATCTCGCACTGACACGGTGGCCATTCCCGGCTGGGACGCAATTCGAAGCCCCGCTTCGATGATCGATTCCGCGTCGAGGCGCGCCCGTTCCTTTGTCGTTGCCCGACCATTGTCCTCGACAGTTTTCATCGACCCCTCGGCTTTCTTCCTGTGAATCAGTCAATCGATCCTTACGGAGACTGTCGACTCGTGGGTTGCAGCAGTCCCCGCAGTACAGCTTGTCACGCAGTGTCCCACAAGATCACGATTGTGAACAGTGTTGTAAACACCGTTCACACTAAATACGACGCCGAGGAGAACCCACGACCTCCCCGAACGCTCCGCACCAGTAACCAAAAGATCACGATTGTGAACAGTGTTGTAAACACTGTTGACACCCAAGTTACGCTCCCGCTAGTCTCCTGAAATCTGGTCGGCAACGGTGCCGCATCGAGCGCGAGGAGTGTGTCGTGGCAGTACTTGCAGATCTGATTTACACGGGCGGCTGGATCTTCACCGCCCATTCGAACGCACCAGAGCGGATGGCCGTGGCCGTCACCGACGGCGTAATCACTGCCGTCGTGCCCGAGAGCGAGACCACGGCGCTCACCGGACCGACCACCCAGGTCATCGACCTGAAAGGTGGACTTCTCGTTCCCGGATTCCAAGATGCTCACATCCACCCGGTCTTCGGCGGCGTCGAGCTACTGCAGTGCGATCTGTCCGGCTCCGAAAACGCCGAAGAAGCGGTCGCGCGAATCGCCGCGTACGCCCAGGCGAACCCCGACGTCGAGTGGATTCTCGGCGGCGGTTGGTCAATGGATCATTTCCCGGGCGGTAACCCAACCCGAGGCCTGATCGATGCGGTCGTTTCCGACCGCCCCGTGCTGGTGGCCAGTCGCGATCACCACAGCACGTGGGCCAACACGAAGGCATTCGAACTCGCCGGCATCACCGCCGCCACCCCCGACCCCGCCGATGGCCGGGTTGAGCGAGAGGCAGATGGAACGCCAGCCGGCGCCCTGCAGGAAGGCGCCTCCGCACTCTTTGACGCAGTTCGCCCCGAGGTCAATGCAGAACAGGGCTACCAGGGGCTGCTGCGCACCCAGTCCGAGCTCTTCGCGCTCGGCATCACCGGCTGGCAGGATGCCGCGGTCGGCACTGCGTTCGGGATGCCCGATTCGATGCCCATCTACGAACGCGCCATCAACGACGGCACCCTGCTCGCCCACGTCGTGGGCGCACAGTGGTGGGACCGCAGTGCCGGCATTGAGCAGGTGCACGAGAAGATCGAGCGCCGCGACGCCGTCGCTGCCCGATTCCCGGGCAAGGAACTCGACTTCAGCACCGTCAAGATCATGGTCGACGGCGTCGCCGAGAACCAGACCGCGGCCATGAATGCTCCCTACCGCGACTCGCACGGCCACGACACCGACAATTCCGGCCTGTCGTTCATCGACCCCGAATTGCTCAAGCAGTACGTCACGGCCCTGGATGCCGCCGGCTTCCAGGTGCACTTCCACGCGCTCGGTGACCGTGCGGTGCGCGAAGCACTCGACGCCGTCGAGGCCGCCCGCGCGGCCAATGGCCCGAGTGACAACCGTCACCACCTGGCTCATCTGCAGGTCGTTGCTGCCGCAGAGACCGCCCGCTTCGCCCCGCTCGACGCCGTGGCAAACATCCAGTCGCTCTGGGCTGTTCACGAGGCGCAGATGGACGAGCTCACCCTGCCGTTCCTTCCCGACGATTCCGAAGAGCACCACTACCCGTTCGGTGAACTTCGTTCCCACGGCGCCCGGCTCGCAGCAGGCAGCGACTGGCCGGTCTCGAGCGCCAACCCGATCGACGCCATCCACATCGCGGTCAACCGGGCCAAACCTGGCTCGACCAATGAACCGCTCGGTCCGCCGACTCAGAAACTTGATCTGGCGACGTCCCTCACCGCGTACACGGCGGGAACCGCCTTCGTGAACCACCGCGACCACGACACCGGGGCCATCGTTCCCGGCTACGTGGCCAATCTGGTTGTGCTCGAACCCAACCCGTTCGAGCTCGATCCGAGCGAAATCTACACAGCATGCGTCACCTCGACCTGGGTGCGCGGCACCCAGGTTTATGCCCGCAGCAATTAGTGCCCCACCGAACCCCGGAGAGATCATTATGCTCAACTTGGCACCGCCGTCCCGCAGATCCACGTCCCGCCGAATCCTTGCAACGTCGGCACTCGTTGTCACCGCTGCGCTTGCGCTCAGTGCGTGCACCGCACCGAAGGCCGACTCGGCAGACAATGGCAAACCGAACTTCGAACTGAGCGCGACCACCCCGGCGCCGTCCGGCGAGATCGACTCGTTCACCTGGTCGACCTATGCCGAGCCCTACTCGCTCGACTACGCCTACGCGTTCGACTATGCCGACAACCAGATCCTGTCGAACATCTGCGACTCGCTCACCCGGTGGAACCCCGATCTCAGCACGTCGCCCGGTCTCGCCGAATCGGTCGAGAATCCGACGCCGACGACGTGGGTCTACAACCTCCGCCCCGATGTGAAGTTTCACGACGGCACCACCATGACCGCAGACGACGCGGTCGCGTCGATGCGCCGCCACCTCGACCCCGCAGTCGGTTCGTTCTGGGCCACCTCCTACCAAAACGTTGCCTCGATCGACAAGACCGGCGACCTACAGGTCACCGTCACCACCACCATTCCCGACAGCCAGTTCAATCAGTCGTTGTCCGGGGCGCCGGGTGTGATCGAGTCGGCGGCAACCCTGGCCAAGGATGGCGCTGACTACGGCAACTCGACCGGTGGCGTCAACTGCACCGGCCCCTTCTCCTTCGCTGGCTGGAAGTCGGGTGAAGGAATCACGCTCGAGCGCTTCGACGACTACTGGGACAAAGACCTCATCGCCAAGTCGAAAAAGGTCGAGTTCGTCTTCATGAACGACCCGAACGCCCGCATCAACGCGTGGAAGGCCGGCGAGATTGACGGTGGCTGGATGGTTCCCTCCAACGCCGTCGAACAGTTGAACTCGTCCGGAAACGGCAAGGTCTATTTCGGCACGAACAGTGCGGTGTACAGCATGATCGTGAGCAACCTCACCGGTGCGCTCAAAGACGCGAAAGTGCGCCAGGCGCTCACCATGGCCATCGACCGTCAGGGACTCGTGAAGGCAGCCGAGCAAGGCTACGCCACGGTGACCAATGCGATCACCACCAAGTCGGTCTGGCAAGGCGCCGATCAGGCCACGGTCGACTCGGCCTTTGACGATCTCAAGTCGTACCCCTACGACGTGGCAGCGGCCAAGAAGCTTGTCGACGAAGCCGGGGCCACTGGTCAAGAGGTTGTCATCGCAACGTCACCGATCACGGCCAACTTCGACGTGATCGCCCAGGCCACCGCCGCTGCGGCAACCTCGATCGGCCTGAAGCCGAAGATCGAGACGATCTCGCCGAACAAGTACACGACGTTGTTCTCCGACCCGACGGCACGCGAGGGAATCGACCTGTTCCTCACGAACTGGTACCTGTCGTCGTCTGACCCGCTCGAGATGTTCGGCATCCTGCGCACCGGCGAGTTCAGCAACTACGGCAACTGGTCCGACCCCGAGTTCGACCAGGTCGTCAACGAGGCCGTGGGAATCATGGACCCGAACGAGCGAGCGAAGAAGAGCGCGAAGGCGCAGGCCATCGTCAACGAGCAGGTGCCCTGGCTGCCGCTCTACGAACAACCGACCATGCTCTGGCTCGGCAAGAACATCAGCGGTGTCGCTCCGTCGATCAACTTCATGTACTACCCCTGGGCGGCCACCATCGGCGCCAGCTAACCGCATCGCACTTGTTCACCGGTCGGCCGCCTGTCGGGCCGACCGGTGAACTGTGTTTCAGACAAGTTTCAGGTTGTGAACAGTGTTGTGAACAGTGTTGACACGACGGCTTTGCGCCAGCTAGTCTCCTGAAACCGGTCGACAACGACGCCGTTCGAACACGAGGAGTTTCCGTGGCTGTACCCGCAGACCTGATTTACACCGGCGGGTGGATCTTTACCGCCCGTTCCGACGCGCCAGAGCAGTTGGCCGTCGCGGTCACCGACGGCGTGATCAGCGCCGTCATTCCCGAGGCAGAGGCTGCGGCACTCACCGACGAATCAACCCACGTCATCGACCTGAACGGCGGACTTCTCGTTCCCGGTTTTCAGGATGCCCACATCCACCCCGTCTCCGGCGGCGTCGAACTGCTGCAGTGCGACCTGACCGGCACCGAAAACGCGGAAGAAGCTGTCGCCCGCATCGCCGAATATGCTGCTGCGAACCCCGACATCGAATGGATTCAGGGCGCCGGCTGGTCGATGGACCACTTCCCGGGCGGAAATCCCACGCGAGGACTGATCGACGCTGTCGTCTCCGACCGCCCCGTTCTTCTCTCCAGCCGTGACCACCACAGCTCGTGGGCCAACACCAAGGCCTTCGAAATCGCCGGCATCACCGCCGCCACCGCCGACCCTGCCGACGGCCGGATCGAGCGCGAGAGCGATGGCACCCCCGCCGGCGCCCTGCAGGAAGGCGCGTCGGAACTCTTCAACCACGTGCGCCCCGAAACCACAGACGATCTGGCCTACAAAGGCCTCCTCCGCGCCCAGGAAGAACTCTTCGCCCTCGGAGTCACCGGCTGGCAAGATGCCCTCGTCGGCACCGGTCTCGGAATGGCCGATTCGCTCACCATCTACGAGCGCGCCGCTGATGAAGGAACACTGCTGGCTCACGTCGTCGGCTCCCAGTGGTGGGAGCGCAGCGCCGGTCTCGAACAGCTGCCGCGGATGATCGCACGTCGCGACGCAATCGCCGCTCGCTACCCCGGCAAGGAGCTCGATCTCAGCACGGTCAAGATGATGGTCGACGGCGTCGCCGAGAACCAGACCGCTGCCATGAACGTGCCCTACCGCGACGCTCACGGACACGCCACCGACAACTCGGGTCTCTCGTTCATCGACCCCGAACTCTTGAAGGAGTACGTCACCGCTTTGGATGCGGCCGGCTTCCAGGTGCACTTCCACGCACTGGGCGACCGCGCAGTGCGCGAAGCTCTCGACGCGCTTGATGCGGCACAGGCCGAAAACGGTCCGAGCGTCAATCGTCACCACCTGGCGCACCTCCAGGTCGTTGACTCGGCTGACACCGCCCGATTCGCGCCGCTCAACGCAACCGCAAACATCCAGTCGCTCTGGGGCTGCCACGAAACGCAGCTCGACGAGTTGACGCTGCCCTTCCTTCCCGACGATTCGGAAGAGCACCACTACCCGTTCGGTGAGCTGCACGCCAACGGCGCTCGTCTCGCCGCGGGCAGCGACTGGCCGGTCTCGAGCGCGAGCCCGATCGACGCCATCCACATTGCCGTCACCCGAGTCTCCCCCGACTCCACCGACAAGCCGCTGGGTGAGCCGATTCAGAAGCTTGATCTCGCCACCTCGCTTACCGCGTACACCGCGGGATCCGCCTACGTGAACCGCCGCGACCACGACACCGGGGCCATCATTCCCGGCTTCCTGGCCAACCTCGTCGTACTCGAACCGAACCCGTTCGAGCTTGACCCGAGTGAGATCTACACCTCGACCGTCACGTCAACCTGGGTGCGCGGCGCCCAGGTCTATCCCCGCAGCAACTAATACTCACCGATCCCCGGAGACATTTATGTTTACCCCTGCACCATCTCCCCGCGCGCGTCGCACCTCGCGCCGCTTGCTTGCGGCGTCGGCAGTTGTCGCCGTTGCGGCGCTGTCGCTCAGCGCCTGTTCCGCGCCGAAAGCCGATTCAGGCGCTGGTTCACCCAGTTTCGAACTGACGGCACTCACCCCGGCGCCCACAGGCGAACTCGACTCCTTCACCTGGTCGACCCACGCGGAGCCGAACTCGCTCGACTATGCCTACGCGTTCGACTACCCCGACAACCAGGTTCTCGCCAACGTCTGCGAATCATTGCTGCGCTGGAACGCCGACCTCACCATCTCTCCCGGTCTTGCTGTGTCCTACGAGAACCCGACACCGACGACCTGGGTCTACAACCTGCGCCCCGGCGTCACCTTCCACGACGGAACCGTTCTGACCGCCGACGACGCCGTCGCCTCGATGAGCCGCCACCTCGACCCCGCGGTCGGTTCGTCGTGGTACACCGTGTACCAGAACGTTGCCTCCATCGAAAAGACCGGCGATCTGCAGGTCACCGTCACCACGACGGTTCCCGACTCCCAGTTCAACCAGGGAATGTCCGGCGCTCCCGGAGTCATCGAATCGGCGGCAACGCTCGCCGAGACCGGCGCCGATTATGGCAACTCGACCGGCGGCGTCAACTGCACCGGACCCTTCTCGTTCGGAAGCTGGAAGAGCGGCGAGAGCATCACGCTCGAGCGCTACGACGGCTACTGGGACAAAGATCTCATGGCCAAGTCGAAGGAAGTCAAGTTCGTCTTCCAGAACGACCCGAACGCCCGCATCAACGCGTTCAAGGCCGGCGAGGTCGATGGTGGCTGGATGGTTCCGTCCAACGGAATCGACCAGCTGAAGGCATCGTCCGCAGGCAAGATCTACTTCGGCACCAACACCGCAGTGGCCAGCATGATCGTGAGTAACCTCAAGGGCACGCTCGGCGATGTGCGAGTTCGCCAGGCGCTGACCATGGCGATCGACCGTGACGGTCTGCTGAAGGCCGCCGAGCAGGGGTACGGCACCGTCACCAATGCGATCACCACGGAGTCAGTCTGGAACGATGCCGACGAGGCCACCCTTCAGACCGCATTCGGCGATCTGAAGAAGTATCCGTATGACCTGGATGCCGCAAAGAAGCTGGTTGAAGAAGCAGGAGCCACCGGCAAGGAGATCGTCATTGCGACCTCGCCGATCACTGCTGCGTTCGATGTGATTGCCCAGGCCACCGCCGCCGCCGCGACGGCGATCGGACTGAAGCCCACCATCCAGACGATCACTCCGAACAAGTGGACGACAATGTTCTCCGACCCGTCAGCGCGTGAAGGTGTCGACCTGTTCTACACGCTCTGGTACCAGTCGACCGCCGACCCGCTCGAGAGCCTGTCCATTCTGCGCACTGACGAGTTCAGTAACTACGGCAACTGGTCTGACCCCGAGTTCGATCAGATCATCAACAACGCTGTCACCATTTCTGACCCCGCTGCCCGTGCCGCTGAGGCTGCCAAGGCCCAGGTCATCGTCAACGAGCAGCTGCCCTGGTTGCCGCTCTACGACGCACCGACCGTGCTCTGGCTCGGTAAGAACATCACTGGTGTTGCTCCGTCCATCAACTACCTCTATTACCCCTGGGCGGCGACAATTGGCGCAAGCTAACTGTGACTCACGCGCTGACCGGTCGACCGAAAGTGAGGTAGGTCTATGAACGTCGTGAAGCTTGTCGCGAAGAAGCTCGGAACTCTGTTGTTGACGGTGTTTGCCGCGTCACTGCTGGTGTTCTTCTCCCGTGCCCTCGTTCCGGGGGATCCGGTGGCGTTCCTGCTGCGTGGCCGCAAACCCAGCCCGGAAGCCGTGGCCGAGGTCACGGCGCAGTTCGGGCTGGATCTGCCGATGTGGCAGCAGTACGTGAACTGGGTCGCCAACCTGTTCCAGGGTGACCTGGGCCGGTCCTTGCAGTTCCGTCAGGACGTATCCGTGGTGCTCGCCGACCGCCTGCCCGTCACCCTGGGCCTGGTGGTGATGGCCGGCACGATGATCGCGATCTTCGGTCTCGCGGCCGGGATCATCGCCGCGTTGAATCGCGGCAAGACGACCGACCGAGCGATCCTGATCTCAATGACCGGCCTTGGTGCGATTCCGTCGTTCGTCGGCGCGATCGTGTTGATCGCCGTGTTCGCGGTGCAGCTGGGCTGGTTCCCGTCGTTCGGCAGCGGGGAAGGGTTCCTCGACGGGATCTATCACCTGTTCCTGCCGTCGCTGGCCCTGGCGATCGCCTTCGTCGCCCTGGTAGCCCGCGTCACCCGGTCGTCCATGCTTGACCAGCTCGAAAGGGAGCATGTGGAAGTTGCAACAAGCCGAGGACTGACCCGTTCGCGCGTGGTCCTCCGCCACGTTTTGCGGAACGCGATCGGACCGATCTTGACCGTCAGCGGTGTGCTGGTGGCCGGTCTGCTCGTCGCCAGCTCGATCGTGGAGCAGGCGTTCGGCCTGGCCGGAATCGGGTCGCTGCTGGTGCAGTCCGTCGACCGGCTCGACTTCCCGGTCGTGCAGGCGATCGTCCTGCTGATCGTGATCATCTTCGTGCTCGTGAACACCGTCGTCGACTTGCTCGCGCCGCTGATCGACCCGCGCGTTGCAGCAGGGGCGGCAGCCCGATGAGCGCGCCGGCACTGGCGAAGTCGGTGCGGAAGTCGCTCTGGCTTCCCCGCACCAATGCCCTGTTCCTGGCCAGCCTGATCGTCGTGGCGGTGATGGTGATCTCCGCCGTCTTCGCACCGCTCCTCGCGCCGTACGACCCGGACTTCGTTGACCTTGCCAACGTGTTGTCGGGTCCGACGAGCGCGCACTGGCTTGGTACCGACGCCCTCGGCCGGGACACCCTCAGCCGGATGATGTTCGGCGCCCGGTCGTCGCTGCTCGGCCCGCTGCTCGTGGTCGTGCTGTCGACGATCATCGGCATCCTGCTCGGCCTGATCGCCGCGTGGCGCGGCGGCTGGCTCGATGCGGTGCTCGCACGCGTGTTCGACCTGCTGTTCGCGTTCCCGGCACTGCTGCTGGCGATCCTCGCCGTGGCGTTGTTCGGTAAGGGTCTCGTCGCCCCGGTGATCGCGATGAGCATCGCCTACGCGCCGTTCGTGGCCCGCCTGGTGCGGTCGTTGATCATCACCGAACGCACCCGCCCCTACGTGGCCGCGTACCGGGTGCAAGGCTTCTCCGGCGGCTGGATCGCGACCCGGAGGGTGCTGCCGAACGTGATGCCGACCGTTGGCGCCCAGTCCACGTTGAACTTCGGTTATGTTTTGGCCGACCTGGCCGCCCTGTCATTCATCGGCCTGGGTGTGCAAGCACCGACCGCCGACTGGGGTGCCATGATCAACGAGAGCCGCGGGGCCCTGATGAGCGGGCAGGTTCTTCCCGCTCTCGTTCCCGCGATCGCCGTCGTTCTGGTGGTCATCGCCGTCAACATCATCGGAGAAGAATTCTCCGACCGAATCGGAGGGCAGATCCCATCATGAGCCTCTTGAATATCTCCGATTTCACCCTCGACCTCACCACTGGGTCGAAGGCGCGACTGCTGGACGCGATCTCGTTGTCGGTCGAGGAAGGCGAAACCGTCGGCCTGGTCGGCGAATCCGGGTCGGGCAAATCCCTGACCGCCCGGGCCGTGCTCGGCCTGCTGCCGGGCCGGGCCGAGACCAGCGGGTCCGTCGTTCTCGACGGCACCGATGTGCTCACTGCCACCTCATCACAGGTGTTGGCGCTCCGCCGCGGGACCGCATCGATGGTCTTCCAGGACCCGCGCTCGGGGATCAACCCGTTGCGGCGCATCGGCGACTACCTCACCGAATCGCTGATTCTCTGCAACGGCTGGTCCAAGGCCGATGCCTACCAGCGGGCGCTGGAACTGCTGCGCTCGGTCGGGCTCCCCCGGCCCGAGGCACACCTGAACCAGTTTCCGCACGAACTCTCCGGTGGCATGCTGCAGCGCGTGATGATCGCCGGCGCCCTGTCGACCTCACCGCGCCTGCTGATCTGCGATGAGCCGACGACGGCGCTGGATGTGACGACGCAGGCCGAGATCATCGGCGTGCTGTCCGAACAGCAGGCCGAGCGCGGAATGGGGATGCTGTTCATCACGCACGACCTCAACCTCGCCTCCGCGCTCTGCGACCGGATCTATGTGCTCAACGGCGGCGTCGTCGTCGAAAAGGGCGGCGTGAAAGAGGTCTTCACCAATCCGCAGGCCGCGTACACGCAGCAGCTCGTCGCGGCCACCCCGAGCGTGTTCACCCGCGCCGTTTCGGTGATCAGCGCGGCCCAGTCGGCCGCATCCGTGCGGAGAGCGGAAGCTCACACCGAAGCAGCCGCTGCCGCAACCTCGGTCGGTTCTCCGGCGCAGCCGGCGATCATGCTGGAAGGCAAGTCGCTGTCCAAGACGTACTACGTCAAGGGCAATGAACCGCTGATCGCTGTCAACAACGTGTCGCTGTCGGTTCCGCGCGGCGATGCTCTTGCTGTGGTCGGCGAGTCCGGCTCTGGCAAGTCAACGCTGGCCCGGATGATTGTCGGGCTCGAGCAGGCTGACGAAGGTGACATCCTCGTCGCCGGCGTCTCCCGCGCGGCGCCGGCTCGCACGAAGGCCGAACGTTTGGAACGCGCTCGCACCGTGCAGATCGTGTTCCAGGACCCGTACCTCTCACTCGACCCGCGCATCCTCGCCGGTGCCGCGGTCGAGGACGCGCTGCGTTTGCACACCAAACTCAGCCATGCGGAGTCCCGCGCCAAGGTGCTCTCCCTGTTCGATCAGGTCGGCCTCGGTGAAAAGCACGCGAACGCACGCCCGCGCACGTTGTCCGGCGGGCAGCGGCAGCGTGTCGCCATCGCGCGCGCCCTCGCCGTCGGTCCCGACGTGCTCGTGCTCGACGAGGCGACGAGTGCTCTCGACGTGTCGGTGCAGGCGCAGGTGCTCGAGGTCGTCGATGAGATCCGTCGCGAACGCGGCCTCACGCTGCTGTTCGTGAGCCACGACCTTGCCGTCGTGCGCAAGGTCTGTGAGACGACCATGGTCATGCGCCGCGGCGAGATCGTCGAGCATGGTCAGACGATCGACCTGCTCGAGAACCCGCAGCACGCATACACGCAGCTGCTGCTCGACTCCATTCCGCGCCCGGAATGGGAAGCCGACACCCCGCGTTTCGCTGACGCGGCGACACCGGCCTAGCCCAGCCCAGCTTCACCCGGCGCCGAGCTTGACACCTGCGGTCGAGTTTCCCCGATACACCAGGGAAACTCGACCGCAATGGTCAAGCTCGGCGCTTCTTCGTGCTCTTACTTCGCCTGCTGACGACTCACCATCTCGGTGATCCAGATGGGCGCGTAGGGCGAGGTGCAGTTCGGTGGGGTCGGGTAGTCCTTCAACACTTCGAGGCGCTCACCGATGTCGAGAGCGCGGGCGCGATACTCGGGGAACTCGATCCCGATCTGGGCCAGGCAGTGGTTCATCGCCCATTGCAGGCGCTCTGGCGCATCTTTCATCTCGGCCTCGATGATGTCGAGCAGTGCCGGGAGGTCGAGGCCTTCCGGGTTCTTCACGACGCGTTCCGAGGTCAGCGCCCAGCCGGCGCTGGCGACCACAGGGTCTGCATCCGCGAACCAGACCAGGCGCAGCTCTTCGGCGTGCGGACTCTTCTTGACCACGTAGTTCACGAGCCAGTCCTGCACTTTGGGAGTGCGTGTCTCGCGAAGCATCGCGTCGAGTTTGTCACGGTCAAACTCCTTCGGACGGCAGATCAGGAGGGCCAACAGGCGCGCGGCGGTGTCTCCGGTGTCCCACAGTTCGAGAGCCAGGTCCTGCTGCGTCTTCAGTCGTTTGGCGATCGCGCGCATTTTGCCGAGGTTGACCCCGTGGTCGTCGCCGTGCCTGGCGTTGACCTCACGGGCCCGTGGGTCCTCGAGTGCGGCAAGCTCGGCCATCAGCTCTGCGACCGTCGTCCCGGCCAGCACTGTCTCGGTCATTTCAGCCTCCTGATCATGGCGCGTCAGATTCAGCCTACGACGAGGGACCGGCGGCGAGGCTCACCAGCAGCGTGCCGCCGAGCGCGACAGCCGCGACAACGAGAGTCGACACCGCGGCAAGCACGAACGGCTTCGGACCGACCTTGCTGAAGGTGGCGAATCGCACTCCGGTTCCGAGCGCGAACATCGCCGCCGTCAGCAGCGCCGTCTGCACAATCTTGGCCCCGGCAATGACCTGGTCCGGCATGATTCCGCTCGACCGCAACAGAACCATCAGCATAAATCCCACGACGAAGAGCGGAATGATGGGCGGGAGCTTCCCGGTGTCTGGCCGCCCCTTCAGCGCACGACGGCGCTGCAGGCTGATCGCCGCCATCACTGGGGCGAGCATCAGCACGCGGGCCAACTTGACGACGACAGCGACGCCGAGGGCTGCACCACCCAACGTTCCGCCGACCGCGACGACCTGGGCGACCTCGTGGATCGAGCCTCCCGCCCACATTCCGCTCTGTTCCGCGGTCAATCCGAGAACCTCACTGGCCAGCGGAATGAGTGGGATCATCAGCGTGCCGAAGATCACCACGAGCGCAACAGCCGTGACCACTTCTTGTTCGTCCTCGGTCTCGATCACGCCATCGACGGCGGCCACCGCTGCGGCGCCGCAGATGGAGAATCCGCAGGCGATCAGAAGTCGCTGGGTGGCACTGATGCCCAGCCATTTGCCGACGAGCAGGGTGATCAGGATGCCGATGGTGACGATGGCGATCACCACCACGATCAGAGCCGGGCCGAGACTCAGGATGTCCCCGAGCACCAGATCCAGCCCCAGCAGGACGATCCCGGCGCGCAGTAGTTTCTTGGCGGCGAATGCCAGACCTGGCTCGACTGCATTCGGCATGTGCACGGTGTTGCGCAGCACGACGCCGAGCACGATTGCGATCAACAACGGGCTGACCGTTGGCACCACCGTGTTGACCGCGAGGGCGGCACCGACCGCAACGGCCGAGATCACGAGACCCGGCAGTATCCGTCTCGCCGTGGCGAATCGACCCGCGCCTTCGTCCGACGAAATCAGAGCGGTGGTTGAGGCATTGCGTGTCATACACGAATGCTTTCAGTCGGCGTCGCGGGTCAGTAGACGGCAAAAACGCATGGAGGCATATCATTTGGATATGTCTCGATGGCCTGATCTCGCCGTGCTGGAGTTGCTCGTCGCCGTGTCGGAACACGGCAGTCTGGGCGCGGCGGCGCGCGCCGTCGAGATTGCCCAACCGAACGCCAGCCGTTCGATCGCTCGCTTCGAACATTCGCTGGGGCTGAGCCTGCTGGAGCGTCGCCCGCGTGGGTCGCGACTCACTGCCGAGGGCGAGATCGTCGTCGATTGGGCCAGGGGGGTGCTCGACTCGGCGCGAGAACTCGCGGCGGCGACCGATGCACTGCGGGCCGGGCAGAGCGCACAGCTCGACATTGCCGCGAGCATGACGGTCGCCGAGTACCTTGTTCCCGCTTGGCTGGCGGAGCTCCGGCGCAATCGGCCGGAACTGGATGTCGCGCTCCGGGTGCAGAACTCGACCGAGGTTTTCGATCTGGTCGCGGCCGGCTCCTGCGACCTCGGTTTTGTCGAGTCTCCGCGTGTGCGGCCCGGTCTCGGCAGAGTGACCGTTGCGTGTGACCGGCTTGTCGTGGTCGTAGCCCCTGACCACCCGTGGGCGACCCGCGAGCGAGCGGTCACCGTGGGCGATCTCGCCGCAACGGCACTGGTGGTGAGGGAGCCGGGTTCGGGAACACGCACCACTCTCGACGAGGCGCTCCGCGAGTTCACGCCGGTGCCGCCGACGCTCGAGCTGAGCAGCAACGCCGCCGTGAGGGTGAGTGTGACGGCCGGTGCCGGGCCGGCGGTTCTCAGCGAACTTGCGGTACGCCCCTGGCTCGACGCGGGCGATCTCGTCGAGATCGTGGTCGAGGGGCTCAACCTGAGTCGCACAATGCACGCCGTCTGGAATGCCGCGACCCCGCCAACCGGGGCCGCCACCGAGCTTATTGAGATCGCCCGGCGGGTGGGTGCGTCAGCGTCGGCACATGCTCGGCCCTAGCGGTCAGGCCGCAGCGACTGCGCGCTCGACGGCGGCCAACGACTGTTCGACGTCCGCCGCATCCGTCGACCAGTTGCTCACCGAGATCCGCAATACATCGCGGTCGCGCCAGCGGCTGCCCGACATCCAGGTCGTGCCGTCGGCCAGCAGCAGCTCGGTCACGCGGCGGGTGCGCTCATCGCTGCCGAAGCTCACACTGACCTGGGTGAAAACCACGTCATTCAGCACTTCGGCGCCGGGAATCCGGGCGAGGCCGTCGGCCAGGGCACGCGCGTGACTCGCCAGTCCGTCGACCAGGTCGATGGTTCCGGAGCGGCCGAGTGACCGAAGTGCTGCCCACACCGGCACACCGCGGGCGCGACGGGAGAGCTCGGGCGTCTTCTCAAAGGGGTCGCCGACACCGAGGTGATCGGTCATGAGGTAGTGGGTGTGCACGCCGAATGTGGTGCGCATCGGCTCGGGCCGCGCCACGATCGCCAGGCCGCAGTCATAGGGAACGTTGAGCGTCTTGTGGGCGTCGGTCGCCCAGGAATCAGCCAGGTCGACCCCCTCGATCAGCTCGCGGTAGCGCGGGCTGGCTGCAGCCCAGAGCCCGAATGCGCCGTCGACGTGAGCCCAGGCGCCGCGATCGTGGGCCACGGTGACCGCGTCCCGCATCGGGTCGAAGGCACCGGAGTGCAGGTTACCGGCCTGCAGGCAGACGATCGCGGGGCTCCCCGGCTCCCCCGTCGCATCCATCGCTGCCGCCAAAGCGTCGGTGCGCATCCGACCCTGCTCATCGACATCGACGACGATGGGGGCACCAAGGCCGAGATAGCGCAGGGTCAGATCGATCACCTCGTGCCGCTCGGCGCCGACGAACACACGGATGCGCGGTGCCCCGAACAGCCCGTTCTCCGCCAGATCCCAGCCGGCACGGTTCAACACGTCGTACCGCGCCGCGGCGAGGCCGACGAAGTTCGCCATCGTCGCTCCGGTTGTGAATCCGACGTCGGCGCCCGGCGGGAGACCGAGCAGGTCGAGCAACCAGCCACCGGCGGCCTCTTCGGCCGCAGCGGTCGCCGGGGTCGAAAATCGCATGGCCGCATTCTGGTCCCAGGCACTGACCAGCCAATCGGCGGCGAGGGCGGCGGGCAGTGTGCCGCCGATCACCCAGCCGAAGAAGCGGCCGGATTGCATGGCCATCAGCCCCGGTTCGGCCAGTCGGGCCAGCTCGTCGATGACCACAACCGGGTCAGTCGGCGCGTCGGGAAGCGGTGCGGCGAACCCGTCCTGCAGGTCGTCCGCGCGCAGTCGTGGGCCCACGTGACGTGTGCCGACCGATTCGAGCCAGGTCAGCGCGTGAGCGCGTGCGCGGGTGAGAACGTCGGTGTAATCCTGAGCCTGAGTCGACATTTCCTCATGCTAAACCCACTCTTCACGCCTGCCGAGGGGCGCAGCTCCAGTTGCTCCAGGGCTATTCTGAGGTGGATCGACGCGCCCGATAGGCCGCCACGTTCGCCCGGTTTCCGCAATTTCCGACATCGCAATAGCGCTTCGAGCGGTTGCGAGAGAAGTCGACGAGAACAGCTTGGCAGTCGTCGGCCGCGCAGATGCGCATCCGTTCGCGCTCACCGTTGCGAATCACGTCGACCCACCCCATGGCCGCCTCAACGAGGATGCGATCGGCCAGTGGGCTTTCGCTGCTGGTGGCATGCAGGTGCCAGCCCAGGTCGTCATGCCGCACGATCTGAGGGAGGGCGCGAGCCTCAGTCAGCATTCCGTTCACCCGGTTGACGACCTTCTCTTCGTCGGCGATCGTCCAGAGCTCGCGCAGGGGTTCGCGAATGGCCCGCACGCCGGCCAACTCGGCCTCGTCATGGGTTCGCGAACCGGTGTATTGATTGGCCCGAATGAAATCATCGAGCTCCGCCGGTGTCGACAGTTCATCACGCCCAGAGTCCGAGAGCTCGGGCAGCGTGTTCACGAGTGCGGCCGTCGAAATCAAGGTTGATTCGACGTCATATGCAAACAACACATTGACTCCTGACATGGTTTGAATTAGTGTCATGAGTATAACGCATTTGACTCATGACGTGCTGAATTTTCCCTTGCTTTCCATCAGCGGTAATCCCGAGTCGCTCGGCCAAATACCTCCCATGCTCACCCAAAATCTCTCCGAACGCCCTCCCGAAAGGAGCCAGCCATGACCATCCCACTGACGAACAAGCGGCTCGGCTCGGGCCTGGCCATCGCATTCTTGGCCGCGGCATCCTTCGGCATGAGCGGACCCTTCGTCGCCCCGCTCCTCGACGCCGGCTGGTCGCCCACCGCTGCCGTTCTCTGGCGCACGGCGGGCGCGGCCGTTGTGCTCGCCATCCCGGCGATTCTCACCCTGCGCGGCCGCTGGGGAATCCTGCGCCAGAACGCCGGCCTCATCCTCGCCTATGGAATCTTCGCTGTGCTCGGCTCTCAGCTGGCGTTCTACAACGCCATCGAGCACATGTCGGTCGGCGTCGCGATTCTCATCGAGTATCTGGCACCGGTCTTTCTGGTCTTGTTCTTCTGGGCCCGCACGCGCCGCCACCCGGGCTGGTTCACCATCGCCGGCTCGGCCGTCGCCCTCACCGGCCTCGTGCTGGTTTTGAACTTGGCCGGCGCCGCCCCCAGCGCCGTCGGCGTCGCTTGGGCACTCCTCGCCTCGCTCGGCGCCTGCATCTACTTCGTGATTTCAGCGCGAGCGGATGCCGACCTTCCGCCGATCGTGTTGGCCGCCAGCTCGATGGTGGTCGCCTCGGTCGGACTCGGCCTTCTCGCCATTACCGGGGTCGCTCCCTTCCACTTCACGTTTGGCGAAGTCGACCTGCTGGGTTCCTCCGTGTCGTGGCTCGTGCCGGCCGCCGTGATCCTCGGGATGTCCACCGTCGCCGGTTACCTGCTCGGCATCGCCGGAAGCGCACGGCTGGGCAGCCGGCTCGCCTCATTCGTCGGGCTGACCGAGGTGCTCTTTGCAGCCGTGATCGCGTGGGTGTTGCTCGGCCAACTTCCGGCCCCCATCCAATTCCTCGGGGGCGCCCTCATCCTGACCGGAGTTGTACTGGTGCGCATTCAAACCGAGCGGGAACCCGCTGCCCTGCCAACGCATGAATCGGTGGTCGAACCGGTTGAGTCCCGAGACCCGGTGCCGATCTAGACCGTCGCGTGCTCCCGCATCCCCGCCGACCCCATCACCTTCGCCACCTCGATGGCGATAACGACACGCTCCGGGTTCGGACGCGGGGTGCGGTAGCGCACACCATAGAGCTGCTCGCCCTGCGCGACAGACTCCGGATCCTCAAGAACCCGGGCCGGCCCCTCGAACGAAATCCAGCGGCCGCCGTCGATCTGACCGATCGAAGCCCGCCCGCTCCGCGCGACATTCCGCACCTTGGCGGTTCCCCGCGAAGTGATGATGCGGATCGTGCCGTCGAGGTAGGTGAAACCGACCGGCACCACATGGATGGTTCCGTCGGCGGCGAGGGTCGAGAGGGTGGCCAGGTGCCGATCGGTCACGAATTCGAGGGCATCGTCGGTCAGGTGGGTCTTCATTATCCTCAAGGTATCAGCGTGCCGGTGCCCGAATGATGAGAGGTCCTAATGATGAGGGGTCTCAATTGTTGAATTCCTCAGGTGCGATGAGTGCCTCAGTTGATGCAGGAACCGGCGGCGAAGTTGTGTGCCGGCGAGTCCTGGGCGGATGCCGGCGGCTCGGCCGCAGAAGACGAATCGCTCCCCGATGACCCACCTTCATCGGTGCCTGTACTGGGCGGCGTCACGGTCAAACCGTCCGTTCCAAGGATGAGGGTGACCCCACTGACCGTTGTGGAGAGGTCAACAATCGCTCCGGGCACGAATGCCGCGAGTGCTTTCGCCTGAGCCTCCATCCCCTTCGGGTACTCAATCGTCGTGGTCACACGGTTGTCGGCCGACCCAGCGGTCCCGGTGCCGAAGCCGAGCCCGCTCAGTGTGGATGTCGCCGCTGCAGCAGCACCATCGGTTTCGCCGCCGTTCAGCACCGTCACGGTCACCGCGTCGACCGGCGCGGCCTTCGCATTCGCGTAGGCGGATGGCGGACCAATCACGCGGGCGATGAAGCCGGGCATCGCGGCCGTGTCGACCTCGACGATATCCACCTCGTCGCCGTCGACGTCAATGGTCGGCGTTCCAGTGATTGGGATCGTCGCCGTGGTGATTTTGTTGGCATTCAACCCGCGCAGCTGAACGGCGAGGCCGAGGATGTCGAGCCCGGGGTCGGTTTCGATTGACGAGCTGACGGCATCAAGCACGTTCTGAAGCTTGACTGGATTCAGCAAAGTTCCGGCCGAGAGCATCTGCCGGGCCTCGGTCGTCAGGAAGTACTGCTGCCGGACCTGTCGATCCAGGTCACCGTTCGTCAAACCCTTGCGCTGACGAACGAAGGCGAGGGCCTGCTGCGCATTCAGCGTTGAAACGCCGGCCGGCAGATTCAGGGTGGAGTACGGGTCGTTCACTGCCTCATTGAGGCAGACCTGCACCGGGCCGAGTGCCTCAACGATGTTGTAGAAGCCGAGCATCGAGACCCGCACGAAATGGTCGATCGTTAGCCCAGACATGTTCTGAATGGTCTGGATGAGCAACTGCGCCCCGGCGGCGTCTCCCCCGTCTTGACTGCCATAGGCAAAAGCAGCGTTGAGTTTGTTCATTCCGTAGCCCGGGATGTCGACCCACGAGTCTCGCGGGAACGAGATCAGCGTCGCTGTACTTCCGTCGGCCGGTATGTGCAGCACCATCATGGTGTCGGTGTTCGTTGCACCGCCATCGTCTTCGGTGCCGAGTTGAGCCAGCTGCTCGGCCGTCGCATTGGCCGGACGGTGGTCGTCGCCGACCAGCAGGATGTTCTGATCAGTTCCATCGGCATCTGTCGCCGGCGCGTTCGAATGCGTGATCGCATCGATGTGGCTGATGCCCGCGGTGAACCGCTGGTAGTTGTAGACGACGTAGCCGCCGGTCACGAGTACGGCGATCACGACGATGATCGCACTCCAGCGCAGCGCGAGACGCGCGCGCGACGGTCGCCGACGCCGCGGAGGATCGATCTGTTGCTCAATCACACTTCAGAGTACGAGGCAGACCACACAAGAACCGGCACATTTGATGCTTCCCAGCTGACGGCCAGTATTCTCCCGGACGGCAGCTCGTTGGTCAGAACACCAGTTCCTAGGTTTGCCGTTTCAGATTTCTTGTAATTCGAATTACAGAAGTGTAGTTATTAACAGCAGTTTGCACAGTGTGGATAACTTTTAGCGCCGTCGCGGTCTCGGTGGTCGAGGAGCAGCCGACGGAGTCGGCCGTGTCTCGAGGCCTCGTGAGCCGCTCTCGGGAACGCGGTCATCGCGGTGGTCGAGCCTGTCGAGACCCGGTGGGCCAGTCCCGGGACCGCTACCGGCCGAGGGCGGTGTGGGCGCGGTGTTGGTTGGCGGGGAGCCAGTCTCCGCCGAGTCCCATCCAGGGTGGTGCCTTGACGTGCACGGCGCCGTCGACGAGTTGGATCAGCCAGCCGGAGGTGTCGATCGTGTGGTGGTGGTACCAGCAGAGGGCGACACCGTTGTTGACATTGGTTGGGCCGCCGCGATACCAGGGAATGACGTGGTGCATTTCCGCCCAGTTGGGTGGGGAGAGGCAGCCGGGGATGACGCAGCCGCCGTCGCGGGCGAGGATCGCCCGGCGTTGCACCCGGGTGAAGAACCGCGTGGTCATGTCGAGCTGGAGGACTTCGCCGTTGGCGGCGAAGACGATCTTCTGCATCCCGCCGGCGCAGACCAGGCGTTGCACGGTACTGATCGACAGGGGCGCCTCGACGCCGTCGGCCCAACCGACCCCGGTGCCGTCGAGCAGGTCTTTCGCGTTCACGTGCACCATCACCAGGGGTGCCGCCCCGCCCATCGTCGGGGTGTTCTTGTCGCGGGCGGCGGCGGCGAAGACGCCGCGAAGGATGTCGGCGCGTTTCTCGCCGCCGGTGCGGGGATCGAGGGCCTCCAACTGGTCGGCGCCGGGGATGACCTCGCCGGCGTCGATCCGGGCCTGCTCCTCAGCCTCGTGCGTGGCTTGTTCCTCGGCGGTCGGGAACCGGCCCGGCTCGGCCGGAACCGGCTGCGAATGAGCGCTCAAGTAGGTGTCGAAGATCCCGTTCATCACCCCGCGGAGCTCCGGAGTGACCCCGCCGCGCAAGGGATACAGCCCGTCGCGGAATTGGCCGAAGCCGAAAGTGCTGCGGGCCGCCATCACCGTCCCCTCGGCTGGGGCGGTGCCGTCGGGGTCGAGGAGCGCCTTCCACTGCAGCACCTGCCCGCGGATCAGGTCCGCCGGGAACGCGAACCCGGCATTCGGCAGGCCCTCGTTCTCGGCCGTGACCGTGCCGGTCGCCGAGGCGACCAAACCCCGCTCGGCCGCGTCGACGTCCGTGGGGGCCAGGAAACTGGGCAAGTCGGAGAGGCCGGTGACGATCTGTTCGGCCGCGTCGACCCCGATCGTCCCGTTGGTCAGGGCGTCGGCGACGACCGGGTAGCGGGGTGGCAGGGTCGCGCCGACCACCTGGGTGATCCGGGTCTTCGCACCGAGCCTGACCCGTCGTTTCGCCTCCCGGGCGGACACCCGGGTGACCATCGTGATCAGGTCGGTGCCGGTGGCGCAGCCGCGCGTGCGCGCCAGAGACTCGTTCTGGGTCCGGGTGTCGGAGCGCGCGTCGACATCGGCGGCCAGCATGACCCGGCCGGCATCAACTAGGCGGCCGATGCCCTCCATTGCACTCAAACTGCCGAGAACGTCATCGTCGGACAGTAAATGGGTCTGAAGTTCGGCCATCACGTCGACCAGAAGCGCCTGAACCTGCGCCATGACCGCGGCCACCGGAGTGTCGGTGGTCGGGGTGATGATGAGGGAAACAGGCTCTGATTCCATGCCTCAATTCTCTCAAATTGGGAACTGGAATACGAGCATTTCTCAGGATCGGTGGATAACTTTTCTAACGTATGTTCTGTGGAGGAGCGCGCCCTCAACCCCGAGAAGTCTGCGGTCCCCTCGACCGTGCGCAGCCGCCTCGACGCCTAAACGACGCCCGTCGTTCCCAGCAACATGCCGACGAGGAAGGTCGCCACCAGGGCGATCGCTCCACCGAGCACGACACGCACCACGGCGCGTATGCGCGAACTTCCGCCAATCTGCGCGGCCACGGCGCCGGTCACGGCGAGGGCGAGCAAGACAACGACGAAGGTGAAGGGTATCCGCCAAGCCTCAGGGGTGAGCAGAATTGCCAGAAATGGCAAGATTCCGCCGATGGTGAACGAGAGCGCCGACGCGAACGCCGCATGCCACGGACTCACGACATCGGTGGCGTCAAGGTGCAACTCAGCCGACAGGTGAGCCGCCAGCGCATCGTGAGCGGTGAGTTCCACGGCCACTTGCTGAGCAGTCTCCGGCGAAAGCCCTTTCGCTTGGTAGATCCCGGCGAGTTCCTTCAGCTCCTGCTCCGGCATCTCTTCGAGCTCGCGCCGTTCCTTGGCTATGAGCGCCTTCTCGCTGTCGCTCTGACTGCTCACCGAGACATATTCCCCGAGTGCCATCGAGATCGCGCCACCGACCAGCGCGGCTGCACCCGCAGTGAGAATCGCACCGGAGGCCGGCGTTGCCCCCGCCACACCGACGACAACCGCCGCTACCGAGACGATGCCGTCATTGGCGCCAAGCACGCCGGCCCGCAGCCAGTTCAGCCGTTGAGCCAGCCCCTGCCGATGCGGCTCGTCCGGATGCGACGCCTCGAGATTCACTGCGTCACGATTCGCCGCGTTGGAAATCGGCTCAGAGTTGGAATCGTGTCTCATTTCGGAAGTCATAGCGCTACTCAACCACGAAGGATGAGCCGATTCCACCGATCTCCGCTTTCAGATCGGACTGCGTGGTGCGTCAGCGAGCTGCGTCAGATCGGCAACGATAGAACCATGCACGCGAGGCCACACCACCCACTCCGCGGAGTTCAACAGTGACGACTGAACATCCCCGTCTGGCCCGACGCCTGGGGGTCGCCGACGCCACATTCATTGGGCTCGGCTCGATGATCGGTGCCGGAGTATTCGCTGCCTTCACCCCCGCCGCACAGGTCGCAGGCTCCGGGATGCTGGTGGGTCTCGTCGTCGCGGCGCTCGTCGCGTTCTGCAACGCCACCGCATCCGCTCAGCTGGCCGCCGTCTATCCCTCGTCCGGCGGCACCTATCTCTACGGGCGCGAGCGCCTCGGCCCGTGGTGGGGATTTCTGGCCGGCTGGAGTTTCGTGATCGGCAAGACAGCGAGTTGCGCGGCGATGGCCCTCACCTTCGCAGCCTACGCGGCGCCCGCAGGCTGGGAACGCCCGGTCGCAGTCGCAGCCGTCGTAGGCCTGGCCGCCGTCAACTACCGCGGAGTCACGCGCACCGCACTACTGACCCGGGTGATCGTGGTGATCGTTCTTCTGAGTCTGGCCGTCGTCGTCGCGGCGGGATCCAGCACCGGACTGCCGGAGACCGGTTCGCTCGAGCCGTCCTCATGGCTCGCGCACGGCTGGTACGGCATCCTGCAATCGGCGGGGCTGCTGTTCTTTGCCTTCGCCGGATACGCCCGCATCGCGACAATGGGCGAGGAGGTCAGGGACCCGGCACGCACCATCCCGCGCGCGATTCTGCTCGCATTGACGCTGGCAGTCATCGTCTACGGCGTCATCGCCGTGGTCATCCTCGGCACGCTCGGCGCCTCAGGCGTCGCCGGTTCCGCGACCCCGCTGTTCGACACCGTCGCAGCGGCCGGCTGGGACTGGGCCGCACCCCTCGTGCGATTCGGCGCGGCGGCCGCGTCGCTCGGAGCCCTGCTCGCACTGATCGCCGGCATCGGGCGAACGACCCTTGCTATGGCCAGAGAAGGCGACGTGCCCCGCTGGTTGGCAGCGGTGCATCCGCGGTTCACAGTTCCGTACCGGGCAGAGGTCGTGCTCGCCGGCGTCGTCGTGATTCTCGTGTTGACCGTCGACCTACGCGGCGCGATCGGGTTCTCCTCGTTCGGCGTGCTGCTCTACTATTTCGTCGCGAACCTCGCTGCCTTCAGCCAGCCCACGGAGCAACGCCGCTACCCCCGGGCGCTGCAGGTGCTCGGCGCGGTCGCCTGCGGAATTCTCGTGGTCACACTGCCACTCGCGAGCTCTGCCGTCGGACTGGCTGTGCTCCTGGTCGGTGTGATTTATCGGATGCTGCGGCTCCGGCTTCGTCCAGAAATCTCTGGCGGGCCAGAAGGTTAGTCGCCCCCTCATTCGTTCTGCCGCAGAGGGCAGCAGAACGCAGCCGAAGCTAGTACGATACCCCACTGCCCTGGATCAGCACGGTCACCGCATCGCCCACTCGGTAGCCCGATTCAGCAGCGGCAACCGTAACAACGACCCGCTCGGCCGACCCGATCGCCTCAATCTCAACCTGCAGACGGGTTCCGCGCGGCGAGAGAGCACTGATCTGTCCGTTCGCCGGGGCCGCCGCATCCTGTCCGATCGTCAATTGTTCCGCCCGCAGCAACACTCTGATCGAGCTGCCGGGGCCGACACCCTGGGCCGTATTCTGATGGCGCAACGCGACCCTACCGAAGGCCGTCTCGGCCGAGTTTCCCTGCAGATGACCCGCCACGAACACGGCGTCCCCCAGAAAACTGGCGACCTCGGCCGAGCTCGGGTTGTCGAACACCGACAGTGGAGAACCGTGCTGTTCCAGCCGCCCGCCGGCAAGAATGCCGATCTGCTGGCCGAACATCAGCGCTTCGTCCTGATCGTGAGTGACCAGCACCGCCGTCGCGTCGCTGGCCTCGAGCGCCGCAATCACTGCCACCCGCGATTGCTCACGCAGCCCCGTGTCCAGCGCACTGAACGGCTCGTCGAGCACGATCATCTTGGGCGCAGGGGCCAGCGCTCGCGCGACAGAAACCCGCTGCTGCTGCCCGCCCGAGATCTCATGCGGATAGCGGCGCAGCAGATCCGCGGGCAACGCCACGAGCTCGGCGACCTCTCTGATCCGGGCCATCGACTCCGCCGCCCGCGGACCACGCGAACCACGTTCCCGGCGCGGCAGACCGAAGCGGATGTTCTGTTCCACGGTGAGATGTGGAAACAGCGCGCCATCCTGTGCCACGTAGCCGACCCCGCGGCGGTGTGCCGGCAGAAAAGTGTGGGGTCCGGACACCACGGTGTCGTCGAGCGCGATGGTTCCGCTGTCCGGGCGGGCGAACCCGGCGATGAGTCGCAGCAGAGTCGTCTTGCCGCTTCCAGAGGCGCCGACCAGCGCGGTTCGAGTCCCCGTCGGAATGGTCAGGGAGACGCCGGAGAGAACCGGGCTTCCCCCCAGCGCGATCGAGACATCCTGCACGCGGAGTGTGGTCATTGAGTGGTTCGATTCCGTGACTGGAGTGACATGAGAGCGACGGTCGGGATCGAGATGATCACGAGCAATAGAGCATACGGGGCAGCGTCGGAGTAGTTGACCGAAGAGCTTGCCGACCAGAATTGCATAGCCAGCGTACGGGTGCCGTTCGGCGCAAGCAGCAGGGTGGCGGTGAGTTCGTTAGCCACACCGAGAGCGACGAGGGCCGCTCCTCCCAGGATCGACGGCACAAGAAGCGGCAGAGTGACTCGAGCGCGGGCACGCAGTGGCGAGTTGCCGAGCGACTGCGCTGCCTCTTCGAGCAGGATCGGCGCCTGTCCCAGTCCGGCGCGAAGCGACACCAGGGCACGGGGCAGAAACATGATCAGATAGGCCACGAGCACGGTGAACGCCGTCTGGTAGAGCGCCGGCACCAGCCGGATCGTGACGGTCACGAGGGCCAGGGCAATGATGATGCCCGGCAGACTGCTCGCCAGATAGGTCGAGCCCTCAACGACCTTGCTGATGCGGCTCGGATGTCTGATGCTCAGCCAGGCCAGCGGCATCGCCACGACGATGGTCAGCAGCGCACCGCCGATGGCGAGCAGAACGGTCTGCGTGATCGCTTGCAGAATCTCGGGCTGTGCCCAGGGGTCGCCGACGCTCAGCCAGCGCGCGATGCTGCCGAGCGGAACACCGACCGCGAGAAGAGTGACGACGGAAGCCGCCGCGAACGCCGGAATCAACGAGCGACCGAGACGCTGACGTTCGGCCGGACTCGAGGCGCCCGAACCGATACGCGCGTAGCGGGCCCGTCCCCGCGTAGTGGATTCGACGGTGAGCACGAGCAGGCAGAGCAGAGTGAGCACGATGCCGAGGGCGCTGGCCGCCGGGCCGGCGAACGTCGACTGGTACTGCACGATGATGGCCGTTGTGAACGTGTCGAAGCGGATCAGAGCGAACGCACCGTACTCGGCGAGCAGGTGCAGGGCGACGACGAGTCCGCCGCCCCAGATCGCCAGGCGCAGCTGCGGCAGCACGACGCGAGTGAACACTCTCGGTGCGGTCATCCCGAGCGACTGGGCCGAGTCTTCCAGCGCCGGGTCGAGCCGGCGCAGCGTCGCAACGGCCGGCAGAAAGACCAACGGCGAGTACGACAAGACAGCGATCAGCAGACCCCCGCTGAGCCCGCCGATCGAAGGGATGAGACTCACCCAGGCATAGCTGCTGACGAAGGCCGGAATGGCCAGGGGTGCAGCGAACAAGATCGCCCAGACGCGACGGCCCGGCAGAGTGGTGCGTTCCACCAGCCACGCCTCGCCGACGCCGAGGGCGACACACAGCGGAACCCCGATCACGACAAGCAGAACAGTGTTGACGAGCAGCTCGCCGACCTTCGGCCGGAAGATCAACGGGCCGAGCACATCCCACCCGGTGTTCAGCATCGTAACGATGACAAAACCGACCGGAACCAGTGTGATCACCGCAATTGCGACGGTGACGACGACGAGAAGGGCGGAGGGGCGTGGGCCGGTGGCCCTGCCCCTCCGCGTGCCCGGAACGGTCACCGAAGCGACCGGTTCTGGGCCGAGAGAGCGATCATTGCGTGGGGTCCATCGAGAAGTGGTTCGGTGAGGTGAAGCCTATTTAGATGAGACCGGCCGCCGTCATCAGGGTGGTGACCTCGGTGCTGTTCAGGGTCGACGGGTCGATCACCGGTGCTTCGAGGGTATCGAGAGCCGGCAGAGCCGGGTTGGCTGCGACACCGCTGCCGACGGGGTACTCGAAGCTGGTGCCGGTCTGCAGGATGCCCTGGCCGGCCTTGCCTGTGATGAATTTCAGGAAGGCCTGTGCTGCGGCTTTGTTCTTGCTCGTCTTCAGCACGCCACCGCCCGAGACGCTGACGAATGCACCCGGGTCCTCGTTCTTGAAGTAGTGCAGCTTCGTGTTGTTGCTGTTTTCGCCGGTTCCCGCCTGGTCACCGAACCAGTAGTAGTGGTAGATGACGCCGGCCGGCACTTCACCGGCGTTGACCGCCTTCATGACTGTGCTGTTGCCCTTGTACTCGGAGAAGTTCTCCTTCATCCCGGCGAGCCAGGTCTCGGTGGCGGCGGTGCCCTTCTCCTCAAGAAGCGCGGAGACGATGGCCTGGAAGTCGGCGCCACTCGGCGAGGCGGCCCACTTGCCCTTCCACTCCGGCTCCTGCAGGTCGAGCAGCGAGGTCGGCAGCTCAGTTTCCGGCAGCAGGCTCGGGTTGTAGACCAAGACGGTGGAACGCGCGGCGATCCCGGTCCAGGTTCCGGTCGAGGGCTTGTAGGCGTCCGGCACCTGAGCGAGCGTGTCTTCGTCGACCGGGGCAAACAGCTTGGCGTTGTCGACGAGCGACATGGCCGGGGAGTTCTCGGTCAAGAACACGTCGGCGGGCGATGCGGCGCCTTCCTGGATGATCTGGTTGCCGAGCTCGGAATCTGAGCCGTTGCGGAGAACGACCTTGACGCCGCTCTCCTTGGTGAACGCATCCGCCCAGGCCTGGGTGAGCTCTTCGTGCTGAGCGTTGTAGACGGTGATCGAGCTACCGGCGAGTGATTCCGGTGCACCGGATCCCGCGGTGGACGGCGCCGGCGAGGGTGCGGAGCAACCCGTCAGAGCGAGTGATGCGACAGCGAGCGTGACAAGCGTGGGGCGAAGGCGTTTCATTGGATCCCTTGATGAGGTGCGTGAAGGCAAGCCTAACCTTACTCACTCACCACCGGTCGCCGCACCAGTGAAAACTCTCAGAAAGATCGACCGCGCCCCCGGACGCACCTGGTTTCTACGGCGTGGTGGCCGGAGGAACCGGAGGAGCTGGAGGAGCCGGCGGCGCGACAGGTACTGGTCCGAGGCTCACAAAGATCTCGATTGAAGCCCCGTGCGGCGCCGACCCCGACGGGTTGGAGCCCGCGATCAGACCTGCCTGAACGTCGGAGTTCTGCGGAGCCCCGTCGACAACAGTGAAGCTGGCCTTTTCCAGGATGCTGCGCGCTTCGGTCGGTGATTTGCCTCGCACATCCGGAACATCGGCTTGAATGACGCGGAATGCCGACGAGTCGGGTTCTTGAAAAGCGTCACCGCCCCAGGCGTTATCGGCCACGGTCATGATCCGCGGCCAAATTCGGTGCCGCGCGGTCGCGGCTCTACCGCTCTCGAACCTCATGTCGCGCAGGTTGGCATCACCCGTGACGTTGCCGACCCACACTGCCGTCGCCGCCTTCGTGCTGGCACCGATCATCCAGGTGTCCTTCGCGCCATCGGTTGTTCCGGTCTTGCCAATGTGCGGCACGCCGGTTCCCGTGTTCGATTCGACGGCTGTTCCATCCCCGGTAAATGTCTGTTTCATGGCATAGGCCATTGCGGCCGCCACGTTGGCGGGAACCGACTGCTTGCAATCGGACTTCGGCGGGGCGATTTCTGCACCGTTTCGATCGACGATGCGGTCGATGGCGATCGGCGAGCAGGTGATCCCATTGTTTGCGATGCCGCCGAAGGCGCTGGCCATTGTCAGCGGCGCGAGCTCCTGAGTGCCCAACACATCGGAGGGGAACATCTGAAGCGGATCGCCGTTCGCTCGGTGCACACCGAACGATTCAGCGAGCTGCTTGATCTTGCACAGGTCGAGCTGCTGGGCCATCGCCACATAGCTGGAGTTCACCGACCACCTCGTCGCGTCGACGGCGTTGTTGGCGATGCGGCCGTCGTCATTGCGCGGCGGAAACGACCCGCTCCAGTTTCCATCGCAGCTGTTGGTGAACCGAGTGAAGGTGCGCTTGCGACCATCGAAAGTCTCCCGCAGCGAGTGTCCGGCGTTCACCCACTCCCCCAGAGTGAAGACCTTGTAGGTGGAGCCGGGCTGAAAGCCGCTCGATCCGCCGTAGTCGATGTCGGTGTTGTAGTTGATGGATGTCCAGCCCGGCCCGTTGGCAGCTAGCACGTCCGGGTCGTTGCTGAATGTCTTGTTCTGCGCCATGGCCAGGATGCGCCCGGTCTCGGGTTGCACGGTGACCGCCGTCGACCCCACGTCGAATCGGGGGTCGACGGTCGGAACGTTCTCGTTGACGGCTGCCTCCGAGGCGACCTGCAATCCCAGGTCCAAGGTGGTGTAGATGTCGAGTCCACCGCGGCGCAGTCGCTCAACGCGCTCTTCAACGGTCGCACCCAAGGCGTCTCCGTTGCGGATCGTCCAATAGACATAGTCGCAGAAGTAACCGGATCCGCCCGCCGTCTGACATCCGGATGTCGGCGGTGTGATCACGGGGGCGACCGGCACTGCCACCGCCGCGTCGTACTGCACCGGCGTGATCTTCTTGTGGAGCAGCATCCGGTCGAGGATGTAGTCGCGTCGATCCTTGTTTCTGGCGTAACCGTTGGCGGCCCCGTTGGTTTCGCTGTCCGGGTGATCCAACCGAAAGTCCTCGGGATAGTTCACGATGGCGATCAAGCTCGCCGCCTGCTCCAACGAGAGATCCTTCGCGCYGATCCCGCCGAAATAGTACTTGCTGGCTGCCTCGATGCCGTACACCGTTCCGCCGAAGAAGGCGATATTGAGGTAGCCGGTGAGGATCTCGTTCTTCGTGAACTTCTTCTCGAGCCCGATGGCCAGGCGCATCTCTTTGAGCTTGCGGTCAGGCTCTTGCCTGATGGCGGATTCGATGGCTTCGGTGCGTTCTTCCTCTGTCTTAGCGCTCATCACTGCGTTCTGCACGAGCACGTTCTTCACGTACTGCTGCGTCAGCGACGAACCGCCGCCACCACCGTCCAGTTTGAGGAGGAGCTTGACGGTTGCCCGGGCTGTTCCTTGCACATCGATGCCGCCGTGAGAGTAGAAGCGGGGGTCCTCGCCGGCCACCGCCGCATCCTTGGCGAACTGGGAGATGCTCTCCCAGGGCACTT
Organism: Leifsonia sp. YAF41; assembly: GCF_052113185.1. Classification (NCBI taxonomy): domain Bacteria; kingdom Bacillati; phylum Actinomycetota; class Actinomycetes; order Micrococcales; family Microbacteriaceae; genus Leifsonia; species Leifsonia sp. YAF41. Next base: position 266,051 of record NZ_JBFRCS010000007.1, on the reverse strand, counting down.
CTTCGCGGTTCTGCTCGTAGAAGGTGGCCAGTTTGACGGTTGATCCATCGGCGGCCGTTGCATAGATGTTTGACCCTTCGGCGAGTTCACCGATATTGAGGTAGCTCGGCAGATTCTCGAAAAGACTGATGGAGCTACTCGCCGCCAAGCCCGACACCGTCAGAGCCGGAGTGACCGCAACGGTCACCAAGAGGCCGGCGACGGCGCTCATCCCGATCAAACCCACAAACGCTCCGAACCCACCCGCGAAGCTTCGTTTTCCATTCCCCATCGTGCGAGGCTACGGGACGCATGTCGGATCCACACCCTCCGTAGGGCTGATCTTCCCGATTGGGGGGCATCCGGTCCACGGCATCCTTGCAGGCTTCGGTATACCCCCCGGGGTATGGTGAACTAGCCAACACCCCTGAAGGAGAACCTCAATGTGCCGTGCTGTGACCTGCAAGACCTGCCAGAAGACGAGTTGGGCGGGCTGCGGTCAGCACGTTGATGAGGTGATGCGTGGCGTGAAGAAATCCGACCGCTGTGCGGGCCACGCCGATGAGGCCCCCGCCCGTGGCGGATTTCTCGCCCGTCTCTTCGCCGGTTCGAAATGACGGCGCGCGCTATGAAGGTCGTCATCGTCGGCGGCGTCGCCGGAGGCATGTCGGCGGCAACGCGGTTGCGGCGTCTCGACGAGTCGGCCGAGATCGTCGTCTTTGAGCGCGGCGAGCATGTCTCATTCGCCAACTGCGGGCTGCCCTATTACGTCGGCGGTGCGATCGAAAACCGTGACAGCCTCCTGCTGCAGACGCCGAAATCCCTGTTCGACCGCTTCCGGCTCGACGTGAAGACCAATCACGACGTGCGCTCGATCGACCGGGAGAACCGCCGTGTCGTGGTTCTCGATCTCACGACCGGATTCGAGCACACCGAAGAATACGACTCGCTCATCCTGGCCGGCGGCGCACAGACGCGCGACGACATCTCCGGCACCGGAATCCCGGTGCGCACCCTCCGCACAATCGATGACGTTGACTTCATCACGGCCGAGCTGTCTGTCGCCGGGCCCGGGGCCCGAGTCGTGGTCATCGGCGGCGGCTTCATCGGGTTGGAGGCGGTCGAAAACCTGGTGCGGCGTGGGCTGAATGTCACCCTCGTGCACCGGGGGGCGCATCCGCTCTCGCCCCTCGACCCCGAAATGGCAGCTCCGGTTCTCGACACCCTCACCGCGCAGGGCGTCGACGTGCGCACCCGAACCACTGTGACCCGGCTGACTCCGCATGGGGTGCGTCTCGACGACGGCAGCGAGATCGCGGCAACCCTGGTGGTCGACGCGAGCGGGGTGCGCCCTGACACGCGACTTGCCGCGGCCGCGGGTCTCACCATCGGTGCGGCGGGAGGGATCGCCGTCGATGCTTTTCAGCGCACCAACGATCCCTCTATCTATGCGGTCGGCGACGCGGCGGAGAAAGTCGACGCCATCGGCGGCGTCGCCACCCTCGTCACCCTGGCCGGCCTGGCGAATCGCCACGGGCGAAGCGCGGCGGATGCGATCTGCGGCGTTTCAGAGCTACCGAGCACACCGGCCTTCGGCACGGCCATCGTCGGGGTCTTCGACCTCACGGTCGCCCTGACCGGGTGGAGTGAACGACGTCTGCTGGACGCCGGCCGACCTCACCGCGTCGTGCACACCCATCCGCTTTCGCACGCCGGCTACTACCCCGGCGCCGAGCAGATGGCGGTGAAGCTGCTGATCGACGCCGAAACCGACCTGATTCTCGGCGCGCAGATCGTGGGACTCGACGGCGTCGACAAGCGCATCGATGTGATCGCCACGGCCATGGCCGGCGGTCTGACGGCGTCCGCCCTCTCTCGGCTCGAACTCGCCTATGCGCCTCAGTACGGCTCGGCGAAAGATGCGGTGAACTTGGCCGGCTACGTGGCCGACAACCTGGCGACCGGCGCGACCCGCAACATCCAGTGGCATGAGCTTGCCGAGGCTCGGTCTGCAGGAGCGATCCTCGTTGACGTGCGCTCGGCCGGCGAGTTCGATCGTGGCGGCATTCCGGGCGCGATCAACCTGCCGTTGGACGAGATCCGCGACCGGGTGGGAGAGCTGCCGGATGCGCCGCTCATCGTGCACTGCCAGGTCGGGCAGCGTGGGCACACCGCGGCCCGGCTACTCGCTCAGCTCGGCAAAGACGTGCAGAACCTCGACGGCGGATTCAAGACCTGGGAGGCGGGAGCCTACTCGACCCAACCCGCAGACAACACGGCGGCCGCCCCGATCGTGGCCGTGACCGACGAGAAGGAACCGGACTATGCAGCCCAGTGAGACCACAGCTGAGTCGCGAGCACGTGCCGGCGACATGGCTGCCGAGCAGCAGCGCAAGGTGTTGAACCGGCTCAAGCGAGCTCAGGGCCAGTTGGCCGGGGTCATTGCCGCCGTCGAGTCGGGTTCAGAGTGCCGCGACGTGGTGCTGCAGCTGGCCGCCGTCTCGAAGGCACTGGACCGGGCCGGTTTCACGATCGTCTCCTCGGCGATGCGGCACTGCCTGGCACCCGACGACCCGGGCGCCGACGCTGCCGACACCGGCACCGCACTGACCGTCGATGAACTAGAGAAGCTCTTTCTCGCGCTCGCCTAGGATTCTCGCCTCGCGAGTGCTCACGTCGTGGGTGCACCACTGACCCTGGTCGACTCTCGGCCGTTGGGTCATGATGAAGGCAACGAGAGTCGCAGGTGCCCCCATGACTGAATCGCCACCCACCCCCACTAGTCAGCCGAGCCCCGAGCCGGTGCGCCGTGCACGCACAGGGGCGGTGGTGCTGCTGATTGTCGGCAGTCTCATCGCATTGCTCGGGCTGGGGGTGATGATCGGAGCGGGTCTCTTCGGCGCCGTTGGGCTGCAGCAGAGAAACAGTGGCTATCTCAATTCGCCCTCCGCGACATTCTCGGCAGATTCCTACGCGCTCACTTCGCTGCCCGTCGACATCGCGGGCGACCACGCCACGGCCGACCGCCTGCCCTTCGACCTCGGCAGCATCAGGATCGCGGCGACCGCCGCCGACCCGACGCAAGAGATTTTCGTCGGCATCGCCAACGTGGACGATGTCAACCGCTACTTCGCGAATGTTCATCGCACGCTCGTGACGAGTGTCTCGCTCTCGCCCTCCCGGGTTCACTACCGCGACATACCCGGCACATTCACCCCGGCGCTTCCTGGCGACCAGGACTTCTGGGTGGCGTCGGCAGAAGGCGCGGGAACCCAGCAGATTGTGACCGAGCTGCGGAGCGGAAATTGGACGCTCGTCGTGATGAACGCCGACGCGACACCGAATGTGTCTGTCGACATGCGGGTCGGATTCCACTCCGATCTCTTTGGATTCATTGCGATCGCCCTACTGGTGGGCGGGCTGGTGGTGTTCCTCCTCGGCGTGGCATTGGTCGTGGCGGGGGCGATCGCGGCAGGTTCGAACGGTCAGCGGCCCGAACCGGTGCTCGGCAGGGCCGTCTATCCCGCCCGGTTGACCGCTCGTCTCGACGATCCTTCGCGCTGGATCTGGCTGTTCAAATGGCTTCTGGCCATCCCGCACTTCATCGTGCTGTTCTTCCTCTGGTTCGCGTTCTTCGTCTGTACTGTCATCGCCGGGTTCGCCATCCTCTTTACCGGTCGATACCCGTCGGCTCTGTTCAACTTCAACGTCGGTGTTCTGCGATGGAGTTGGCGTGTGGCGTTCTATACCTACTCGGCGCTCGGAACCGATCGGTACCCGCCATTCAGCCTGGCCAGCACCGACTATCCAGCCGACTTCGACGTGGCGTATCCGGAGCGCCTGTCGCACGGATTGGTGCTCGTCAAGTGGTGGCTGCTGGTGATCCCACAGCTGCTGGTCCTCTCGATCTTCACGGGCGGCACCTGGTTGTGGTTCCAGGCCTCCGAGTGGGACTCATATGCAGGCAAAACTGTCGGCTTCTCCTTACTCGGGTTGCTCGTCTTCGTTGCAGCGGTCATCCTGCTCTTCACCGGGTTCTACCCCCGGCCGTTGTTCGATCTGGTGATTGGAATCAACCGCTGGGTTTATCGGGTCATCGTCTATACCTCGCTGATGACCGATCAGTATCCGCCCTTCCGACTGGACCAGGGGCCCACGGAGCCGGAGTTGGTGCCAACAGCCGGGCCGCCACCGGCTGTCGCGGGCACCGCGGATCGACCCGGCGCGAGTTAACGCAAAAGGCCCCCGATTTCTCGGGGGCCTTTCGTGTGAGTCTGGTTGGCTCCAGCTCATTTTTCATTCGCGTGCGCGAGGGGGGACTTGAACCCCCACGTCCTTTCGAACACTGGCACCTGAAGCCAGCGCGTCTGCCAATTCCGCCACTCGCGCGAACCTGGAAATGCTAACACTTCCGGCTACCCCTTCGCCATTCGAGTGATCCCCCTGGAGTGTCGCGGGTGCGCCGGGCACGAATTCGCGGGTCGTTCACGCTCCTCCGGATGCCGCGGCGCGGGTCGAACGCCAGCGCGCGGGTCGAACTCAACCCGCGTCGCGGCGTCCGACCCGCGCGGCGCGAGAGGCCCACTCTCAGCGCCCACACACCCCTCGGTCAGCGCCGCGATGCCATACCCCCGTAGGATGACATTTCGTGTGCTCGCCGCCCTACCGGCGAGTTAACACCCGAGACAAGTAACATGCTCATAGCCAAACGGACCGGATCGGGAGACCTGTGGGCATACTGGATAACTTTGAAAAAGGCTTGGAACGCGCCGTCAATGGCGCTTTCGCCAAGACCTTTAAGTCGGGCTTGCAGCCGGTGGAGATCACCTCAGCGCTGCGACGCGAGCTCGACACCAAAGCTGCGGTCGTTTCACGCGACCGCATCCTCGCACCCAACCGCTTCACCGTGCGCATGGCGCCGGCCGACTTTCAACGGATGACTGGGCTCGGCCCGGCATTGGTCGACGAACTCATGCAGTTGGTGCAGCAGCACGCCGCATCCCAGCGCTATCAATTCGCCGGCGGCCTCTCCATCTCTCTGGCCGAAGACCGCGGTCTCGCCGAGGGAATGGTGCAGGTCGATTCCAGCACCGTGCAGGGCGGCGTCTCGTGGACCCCCGTGCTCGACATCAACGGCAAGCGCTACCCGCTCGTCAAGTCACGCACCGTGATCGGGCGCGGAAGCGACGCCGACATCACCGTCGACGATTCGGGCACCTCCCGTCGTCACGTCGAGATCCTCTGGGACGGCAGCCGCGCCCAGGTGCGCGACCTCGGTTCCACCAACGGCTCACAGCTGAATGGATCCCCGGTCAAGCAGGCAATCCTCGAACCGGAGTCGATCGTCACGATCGGCCGCACCAGCATCGTCTTCCGCGTTCTCGCGCAGGCCTCCTCCGTCGACCAGTTTGCTGACCGCCGGGTCGAAGACCCCACCGAACGCCACGACATGGGCGGATTCTGGGGGCCCGCCACATGAGCGTGAGCGAACTGACGCTTCTTGTCTTGCAACTGGGCTTCTTGCTGGTGCTGTGGCTGTTCATCTTCGGCATCGTCTATGCCCTGCGCAGCGACCTCTTCGGGCGCCGAGTGCGCAAGATGACTCCGGATGCTGCTGCTGCAGCCCCGGCCGCCGCACAGCCCGTCGAACCGCTCTTTTCGCCCGCCCCGGTCGCGGCATCCGCCCCCCTGCCGCCGGTGCTGGCCCCGACGCCCTCCGGCGCCGCGCTCACCGAACCGGTGTACGCACCGACCCCGTCGTCGTCAGGCCATTCGGTCAAGGCCACGACCCAGAACGCGAGCCGTCTGGTCATCACCTCCGGCCCGAAGGTCGGCACCGAGTTTCCGCTCACCGCTGAGTCGATCACGATTGGTCGCTCCACCGATTCCAGCCTGGTGATTCGCGACGACTACACCTCGACCCACCATGCGCGCCTGATGCTCTGGAACGGGGAATGGATGATCCAAGATCTCGATTCCACCAACGGCACGTTCCTCTCCGGCGCGCGGGTCGTCGTTCCGACGCCCGTTCCACTGAACGCTCCCGTCAAGATCGGCGCGACAACGTTCGAGCTTCGGCGGTAAGTGCATGGCGACAGTGAGTCACAGCGCCGCCGTCTCCCATGTTGGCAAGGTTCGATCCAACAACCAGGACTCGGGTTACGCTGGCCGGTCCCTCTTTGTAGTGGCCGACGGCATGGGCGGCCACGCCGGCGGTGATGTCGCCTCAGCGATCGCCACGAAGCGTGTCATGCAGGCTGACATTGACTACGCGACGGCTCAGGATGCCGAGTTCGCGCTGCAGGCCGCGCTCATCGCCGCCAATTCACAATTGGCCGAGACCGTCTTCGAGCATGCCGAACTCACCGGCATGGGCACCACTGTCAGCGCCATGGTCGTGTTGGACGACCAGGTCGCCATCGCGCATATCGGCGACTCACGCATCTACCTGCTGCGTGACGGTGAGCTCAGCCAGATCACTATCGACCACACCTTCGTGCAGCGACTCGTCGACAGCGGTCGCATCACTGAACAAGAAGCGATGGTGCACCCGCGCCGATCTGTGCTCATGCGCGTGCTCGGTGACGTCGAGTCGTCGCCAGAAGTCGACACGTCAATTCTCACGACCTTGCCCGGCGACCGTTGGTTGATCTGTTCCGATGGCTTGAGCGGTGTGGTCTCCCCCGCCGCCATCGCCAACGCCCTGCTCAGCGGCGCGAGTCCCCTGTCGGTTGCGACCCGCCTGGTCAAAGAGAGCCTGGATGCCGGTGCTCCCGACAACGTCACAATTGTCGTCGTCGACATTGGTGAGGGCCCGCTGCGCACCGCAGAGCCCGTCGTCGTCGGTTCGGCCGCCGCCCCACTCGCGTTCGGTGAAGAACCCACCCGCAACCGCCCGCTCCGTCTGCCCGGCCTGCGCCTGCACCCGGTGCGCGAGTCTCACTTCGAGCCGGACTCCCAGGACTACCTCTCCGAGCTCATCGAAGAAGACGCCCGTCGTGCCCGCCGACGCCGCTACACCTGGCTGACTGGCGTCATCCTGCTCGTACTGGCGATTAGCGGAGCAGCGGTGCTCGGCTACCAGTGGACGCAAACCCGGTTCTTCATCGGTGTGGAGGGCAGCAACGTCGCAATCTTCCAGGGCGTGCAGCAAGACCTCGGCCCGATCAAGCTCTCGCACGTCTACGAAGAAACTGACCTTCCCGTGTCCAGCCTGCGCATGTACGACAGGCAACAGGTCGAGCAGACCATCAGCGCCCCCTCGTTGGAGGACGCGCAACTCATCGTCGAACGGCTTCACAATGCCAACACCCCCTAAGCAACCGATCGTCATGGATTCGTCGCCGCGGGCGACGGGTCCGAAAACCGGTGCCATCAAACGCCTGCACCTGCCGCAGAAACTGCGCAATCTTGAGCTGTTTCTGCTGCTGATCGCCTGCGCGATCAACGCCATCGCCATCGTGCTGGTTCAGCTCGGCGCCCTCGGCCACATTGACACCCAGCTGGTGCTGCTCGGTGCCGGCCTGTCGGTGCTGGTGCTGACCCTGCATGTCGTCATGCGATTCACGGCCAGGGATGCCGACCCCTTCATCTTGCCGATCGTCACGGTTCTGAACGGCCTCGGCATTGCGATGATCTACCGCATCGACATCGCAAACAATGAAGAGGGCTGGGCGAGCGCCTCCGTACGCCAGATCGTCTGGAGCGCCCTCGCCATCCTCTGCGCGATCGCCGTGATGCTCGTGATCCGCAACCACCGGGTTTTGTTCCGGTACACCTACATTGCCGGTCTTGTGGCCGTGGTTCTGCTTCTTCTGCCGCTGGTTCCCGGTCTCGGGCACGAGGTGAACGGCGCCAGAGTCTGGATCGGAATCGGCGACTTCGCCACCTTCCAGCCCGGTGAAATCGCCAAGATTGCTTTGGCCGTCTTCTTTGCCGGCTACCTCGTGCAAAACCGCGACAGTCTCGCCATGGTCGGCAAACGGTTCCTCGGGATGCAGTTCCCGCGCCTGCGCGACCTCGGTCCGATCCTTGTCGTCTGGGCGCTGTCGATGTCCGTCATCGTCTTTCAGCGCGACCTCGGCACCGCACTCTTGTACTTCGGCATGTTCCTGGTCATGCTCTACGTGGCCACCGGGCGTTTGAGCTGGGTCGTGCTCGGCATGAGCCTGTTCCTCGGCGGCGCCGTGATCGCCAGCCAAACCCTCGACTACGTCAACGGCCGGTTCACCAACTGGCTCGACGCGTTCAACCCCGGGGTTTACTCGGCAGACGGCGGCAGTTACCAGTTGGTGCAGGGCATCTTCGGACTCGCAAACGGCGGCCTGATCGGAACCGGCCTCGGCCAGGGGCGCCCCGACATCACCCCGGTGCCGCAGAGCGACTACATCATCGCCAGCCTCGGCGAGGAGCTCGGCCTCGCCGGAATCTTCGCGATCCTCGCGCTCTACATGCTCTTCGTCGCCCGCGGATTCCGCATCGGCTTTGCCGGCCAGGATGACTTCGGCAAGCTGCTCAGCGTCGGTCTCGCCTTCACCATCGCGCTGCAATGCTTCATCGTGATCGGCGGCGTCACCCGCGTCATCCCGCTGACCGGACTCACCACACCTTTTCTCGCGGCCGGCGGATCCTCGCTGGTCGCCAACTGGATCATCGCCGCGCTGCTGCTGCGTCTCTCCGACACGGTACGCAACCAACCCAGGCTGGTGGTCTAAATGAATCGCGAATTGAAGCGAGTCAGCATCGTCGTGCTGCTGATGTTTCTCACCCTGCTCACGTCGACCACGATCATTCAGGCTGTTCAGGCCGAGAACCTGGCCGCGGATTCCCGCAACACCCGCACCCTGCTGAACAGCTACGGTGTCGAACGAGGTCCGATCCTCGTTGACGGCGAGCCCATCGCGCAGTCAGTGCCGGTCGACGACGATTTCAAGTTCCAGCGCACCTACAGCAACGGTCCGCTCTATGCGCCGGTGACCGGATTCTTCCCGGTGAACGGTGCGCCGACCGGCTTGGAAGCCGCCCTCAACCGTGAGCTCAGCGGCACCTCGAACTCGCAATTCTTCGACCAGCTCAGTGCGATCGTGACCGGAGCGACGCCGAAGGGCGCCGCAGTCGAAACCACGATCGACCCGGTCGTGCAACAGGCGGCCTGGGATGCGTTCGGCGATTACACGGGCTCAGTCGTCGTCACCGAGCCGAAGACCGGGCGCGTGCTGGCCATGATCTCCAAGCCGAGCTTTGACCCGAACGAATTGGCCGTTCACGACACCGACCTCGTCAACGCGCGCTACGCGGCGCTGATCGACGATCCCGCCGCGCCGTTGATCAACCGTGCCATCAACGAGCTAAACCCGCCCGGATCCGTGTTCAAGCTTGTCGTCGTTGCCGCGGCGCTCGAGTCCGGCAAATACACCCCGGAGAGCACCTTCCCCAATCCGGGCACCTTCACGCTTCCCGGATCCACTTCAGTGGTCATCAACTCGGGCGGCGGCACCTGTGGCCCGGGCGAAACCACGACCATCGCCACGGCCTTGCGACTCTCCTGCAACATCCCGATGGCCGAGCTCGGACTCGAACTCGGCGAGACCGCCATCCGGGAGCAGGCCGAGAAATTCGGCTTCAACACCGACTACGAGATCCCGCTCACCGTCTCCCAGAGCGTGTACCCACGCGGGCTCGACGACGCGCAGCTCGCATTGTCCGCATTCGGACAGGGCGACGTGCAGTCGACGGCGCTTCAGATGGCGATGGTCTCGTCGGCGATCGCCAACAATGGGATGCTCCTGAAGCCCAATCTTGTGGATGAGATCCTCTCCCCCGACCTCAGCCCGCGTGAGACGTTCAACCCCGAATCCATGGGGCAAGCGATCAGCCCGGAGACCGCCGCAACCATGACTCAGATGATGATCAATGGCGTCAATGATGGAGCGGCGAGCAATGCAAGAATAGACGGGGTTGAAGTGGCGGGAAAGACCGGAACGGCAGAGAACGGCGAGACTGATCCGTACACGCTGTGGTTCACCGGTTTTGCCCCCGCAAACGATCCAAAGTACGCGATCACCGTTCTCGTCGAGGACGGCGGTGGGCTCGGCCAAACGGGGTACGGCAATCTTGTTGCCGCGCCAATTGCACAGAAGGTACTAGAGGCGGTGCTGAATAAATGAGACCGACAACAGGGCTCACCTTCGGGGGGCGTTACGAGCTGGCGTCACGGATTGCCATCGGCGGCATGGGCGAGGTGTGGAAGGCCACTGACCTCGTCATCGGCCGTTCCGTCGCCATCAAGATCCTGAAGGACGAGTATCTCGGCGACCCCGGGTTCCTTGAGCGCTTCCGCGCCGAGGCTCGTCATGCGGCATTGGTCAACCACGAAGGCATCGCCAACGTCTTCGACTACGGAGAAGAAGACGGCAGCGCCTTCTTGGTGATGGAGCTCGTGCCCGGTGAGGCACTCTCCACCGTGCTCGAGCGCGAACACGTGTTGCCCACCGACAAGGTGCTCGACATCGTCGCCCAGACGGCTGCCGCGCTTCACGCTGCCCACGCCGCAGGTCTCGTGCACCGCGATATCAAGCCGGGCAACCTGCTGATCACGCCAGACGGCCGCGTCAAGATCACCGACTTCGGCATTGCTCGTATCGCCGACCAGGTGCCGCTGACGGCAACCGGTCAGGTGATGGGTACTGTGCAGTACCTCTCGCCAGAGCAGGCCAGCGGGCGACCCGCTTCGCCGACAACCGACATCTACTCACTCGGAATCGTCGCCTACGAATGCCTGGCCGGGCGACGCCCATTCACCGGCGAATCGCAGGTCGCGATCGCGATGGCGCAGATCAACGAGACCGCGCCTGAACTCCCGGTGACCGTTTCGGAGCCCGTGCGCAACCTTGTCTTCGCCTGCCTCGCGAAAGACCCTGCCGAACGTCCGGCCTCCGCCGCGCACCTGGCGCGCGCTGCCACGGCTCTTCGCCGCGGCGACGTCGCTGCAGCGGCGGCATCCGTACCGGCCGTGCTCGGTGGCAACGCCCCGACCGACGCGGCCACCATGCTGATGCCGGGTGTCGGAAACGACGACGCGACCACGGTACTTCCGCTCGCCATCCCGGGCACCCCTGCAGCTGCTGCTGCGGCGGCCGCCGAGGAAGAAGAGAAGAAGAAGCGCAGCCCCTGGACCTGGCCGCTGATCGTACTGATCGCCCTGCTCGTGCTCGTGCTCGGTGGAATCGTCATCTCGCTGGTCAGCCAGAACAGCCCCACGGCGCCGCCGTCGAGCTCGGCGCCGCCGGTCACGCCTCCCAAGCAGACCACGAAGCCGTCGCCAACGGCAACAACGCCGCCGGCGCCGACCACGGTCAACGTGACGCAGTCGGAATTCGTCGGTCTGACGAGCGCCGACGCGAGTGCGAAGCTCGTGGCCATGGATCTCGGTGCAAATGTGGTCACCGGCGACGCCGCACCCAGCAGCGACAAGGTTGACACTGTCTACAAGGTGAACCCGACCGGTCCGATCCCGTTCAAGCAGACGATCACCGTTACCGTCTACGGCCCGGTCGCCACGCCGGACAACCCCACGTCCGGCCCCAGCGCGACGCCTAGCACGGTCGCAGCCGGCGCGAGCGTATCGGTGACCTGGAGTGCAGCATCCTGCCCGTCGGGTCAGACGCTTTCCGGCTATGAGGCCCGGGTCGATGGCGGAGCGACAATCACGTCGACGAACCCGACTCAGGACACCAATGTGAGCGTCACTGCCGGAACCGAGAAGTTCAACGTCAGCTACCGCTACTTCTGCGGCCCGGTTGCAACAGAGTGGTCACCGGCTACGACGGTTACCGTCATTCCATCCGTTCCCACGACAACACCCAATGGGTAGAGCAGACATGATCACAGTTGGGATCGAGCCGGGAGTGGCGTATTGATTGAGGAAGGCCGTCTTCTGGCGGGTCGATACCGGATCGGTGCGCTCATCGGTCGTGGCGGGATGTCTGATGTGCACATTGGCACAGACTCACGCCTCGGCCGCGCGGTCGCAATCAAACTGCTCAAGCCCTCACTCGCCGTCGACCCCGCTTTTCGTACGCGGTTTCGGCAAGAAGCTCAGGCTGCAGCCCGCATGGCTCACCCCACGATTGTGCGGGTGTTCGACGCCGGCGAAGAAACGGTGACAGAGGCAAACGGTCACGAGACCCAGCTGCCGTTCATCATCATGGAGTTCGTCGACGGCCGACTTCTCAAAGACATCATCAGCGAGGGTCCGCTCGACAGCGCTGAGGCAGTGCGCATCATCGAGGGTGTTCTGACTGCCCTCGAGTATTCGCACCGCGCGGGCGTCGTTCACCGCGACATCAAGCCCGGCAACATCATGATCACCCGCACCGGTCAGGTGAAGGTGATGGATTTCGGGATCGCCCGGGCCATCTCCGATTCCTCGACGACCGTCGCGCAGACCACTGCAATTCTCGGTACCGCCTCCTATTTCTCACCGGAGCAGGCAAAAGGCGAGTCAGTCGACGCACGCACCGACCTCTACTCCACCGGTGTTGTGCTCTTCGAGATGCTTGCGGGACGACCGCCGTTTCGCGGCGAGACCCCGGTCGCCGTGGCCTACCAGCACGTCAGCGAAGCCCCGGTCAAACCCAGTTCGATCAACCCGAAGGTGTCTCCGGCGCTCGACGCGGTGGTGCTTCATGCCCTCGCCAAGGATCGATTCTCCCGGTACCAAAGCGCGGTTGAGTTTCGCAACGACGTCGAGGTAGCCGGTTCCGGCCAGATTCCGGTTCACCGCCCTGTCGACGACTCGGCAGCCGGTTTGTTCGGCACCCCGACCGGTGCGGTGTCCAGCTCTGAACTGGCCCTGAAGCAGCTATCCGAGGATCAGACGATGGTGCGTACGCAGCGTCGTCCCCCGGTGATCTGGATCTGGGCCGGAATCGTCAGCGTCGTCGTCATCGTCGTCGCGGTCATGTTCTGGGTGTTCAGCTTGTCGCCGTCGACTGAGATTCCCGACAACTCCCGCAAGGTTCCGAGCCTGGCCGGTCAGACCTACGAACAGGCACAAGGCGCTCTGCTCGACTTGGATCTGACCTCGCTGAAGGCTGAGGAATCGAGCGCGACGGTCCCTGTCGATCAGGTCATTCGCACCGACCCGCCGTCCGGCACCATCGTCGTGCCCAAAGAAGTCATCACCGTTTATGTTTCAACGGGTGCGGAGATGGCCGCAGTGCCGGATGTCCTCAATCAACCGATTGAGGCCGCGCAGGCCGCAATCACCGCCGCCGAGTTCACCCCCGGCACCGTGACATCCCAGGATTCCCCGACCGTCGCGGCGGATCTGGTGCTGAGCACCGATCCGGCCGGCGCGAGCGAGCAACCCCTCGGCACGACCGTGAACTTCTTCGTTTCCAACGGCATGGTCACCCTGGATGATTTGCGGGGCCAGTCCCTGAGCGCTGCGACAGACCTGCTGCGCGGCGCTACCATGCTCCTGGTTCCGGTTCCCGAACCCGATTATGACTGCTCGGAGAAGCCGGGCTCCCCGGTCACCCAGCAGTCGCTGGCACCCGGACAGGTTCCCCAGAAGTCAGAGGTCACACTCACCTACTGCGCCGGCTAGCTTTTCTGTTGATCGAGCCTGTCGAACCCGGTAGGCCAATCTCGAGACCGGGCCGTGTGATCTCGACAGGCCCGATCATTGGCTAGCCGAGCCGCAGCAGCGGGTTCAGGCCCTTCGCGGTCTCGCGTGCCTCGGGCAGTCCGGCCAGTGCCAGCCAGTTGCCGAGCATCAGGTAGCCGCCCTCGGTCAACACAGACTCAGGGTGGAACTGCACGCCGAGAATCGGTGCGGTCGCATGACGCAAGCCCATGATCACTCCGCCCTGCGTGCGGGAGGTGACGATGAGTTCGTCGGGAACCGTCGAATCAACGACGGCGAGCGAGTGATAGCGCGTCGCGGTGAACGGCTGCGGCACCCCGTCATAGAACGGGCTGTCGTCGTGGGTGATCACAGAGGTCTTGCCGTGCATGAGTTCTTCGGCGTTGGTGACGGTGGCCCCAAATGCTTCGGCGATCGCCTGGTGGCCCAGGCACACGCCGAACAGCGGCAGGCCGGAGGCATAGGCCGCTTTCACAGCGGCGATGGACATCCCGGCGTCGGCAGGCTTTCCCGGGCCGGGAGAAACCAGAACACCGTCGTACTCTGCGATGCGTGCGGGCACGTCGGCGTCAGCGAAGTCGTCGTTGCGCACGACATCGGTTTCGGCTCCGAGCTCCATCAGGTACCCGTTGAGGGTGTACACAAAGCTGTCGTAGTTGTCGATGACAAGGATGCGTGTCATGGGGCTCCGACCGTCACTTCCTGATTCGTGGTGATCATTTCCACCCAGGGGAATACCCAAGTGGCGAGGGCAAAGAGTGCGGCACCGATCAAGATCAGGACGAAGAGGATGCGCAGCCACACGGGGCCGGGCAGAAACCGCCAGATTGTTGCGTACATGTCGGCCTCCTAGCCCTGTGCCTGTGCGTCGATGAGGGGAGCAAGTTCGGCCGGCGGTCCGGCGGTCAAAGGCTGCCACGACTCAAAGACGCCGTACGCAATGATGCGCTCGGCCGTTGACAGCAGCGGGTTGCAACTCGTCAACGTGATGATCCGGTCGACCGGGGCCAGCTCGGGCCGGCCCGGAACGCTGGCAATGACGGTGGCCGCCGTCGGGGGAACATACTGAAGGTCGCGGAATCGGTAGGTGTAGTAACCGTCGGCAGTCTGCACGTAGATGGCGTCGCCGAGCTGGAACTCATTGATCAAATGCATTCCGCCGCCATTTGCGCTGCGGTGCGCTGCAATCGCGAAATTTCCTACCTCGCCCGGCATCTGCGTACCCGGGTAGTGTCCGATCCCCGTACGCGGGCTGTTCAACACATTGGTCTTGATGCCTTCGGCAATCGTGCGGTGGTAGTCGGCGCCAAAGCGCGGCACGTAGAGCACCCCGAGCGCTTCGGTTTCTGCCGGGGCCTTCGCAACGATCGGGTCGCCGTAGTCGGCGGGGACCGGCGGGATCGCCGCCGGGTCTTTCGTGGCTTTCTCGATCCACTCTCGGCTGATGTCGGTGGATGCCTGTGACTGTGAGTTCGACATCATCATGTCGTTCCACCACAGCTGCCAACCGAGAAAGAGAAGAACGATGGCACCGGCGGTGATCAGCAGTTCGCCGAGAACGCCGACGACCGTCACAGGACGGCGCGTTCGCTTCCTTCTTCCCCGATGCCGAGCGTCGGGAACGCGAATTTCTCCGCGGAACTCGGCGTCGTCGGTCATGCTGACAATCCTAATCGGGGCAGGCCCGGGCTTTCGCCGGGCGGGAGCACCGGGTCATCAGGTCGATGACGGTAGAATCTCTCGCATGGCCCGTACGAATCCCCGCACCAAGCCCGCGCGCGACGAAACTACCCGCTCCGGCGAACAAGCACCCAACCCGGTGTGGTTCAAGCCAGTGATGTTCGGGTTCATGCTTCTTGGCCTGGTCTGGATCATCGTCTTCTACGTCAGCCAGGGCCAGTTGCCGATTCCTGCCCTCGCCTCCTGGAACATCCTGGTCGGCTTCGGGATCGCCTTCATCGGCTTCCTGATGACCACGCGCTGGCGTTAATTGCCCGGTCACAGGCCATCTACCGGATAGTTACAACGGTGTAATTATCCCCATGTGGAAAGTCCTGTGGATAACTTGCTTGGCCGGTTAGACCACTGAGCCAGGGCTCACGGGGCCCAACGTACTTGCACGGGCTCAGACGAACAGGCTCAGGCTGAACGTGCTCAGGCTGTGATGAACTTGCTCAGGCTGAGCAGAATCATGACCAGGGTCAGGGCGACCAACAGCACGACCTGAAGGGTCTGCTGGTTTCGCTTGCGGGTCTGCACGAAGATCAGGCCGACCAGGGCACCGCCGATCAGTCCGCCGAGGTGCGCCTGCCACGCGATGCTGAATCCGGGGAAGAACCCGATCACCAGGTTGAGTCCGATGAGCACGATCAGCTGCGTCATGTTCGCGCCCAGGCGCTGGTGAATGACGAGGAATGCGCCCATCACACCGAAGATGGCTCCGGATGCGCCGACCACCGCGATCGTCGGATCCGCGAGAAACAGCACACCGAGCGAACCGGCCAGCCCGCTGAGCAGGTAGACGACGAGAAAGCGCCAGCGTCCGAGCATCCGCTCGAGCAGCGACCCGAATATCCACAGCGTGTACATGTTGAGCAGAATGTGGAACGGGAACCCGCCCGTCGCGTGCACGAACACGCTGGTGAGCATGCGCCACGGTTCAAAGAACTGGGGGTACGAATACAGGCCGGCATACTGCAGGGCGCTGGTAACCCCCAAAGCGGGTATCAATTGCAGCAGATAGACGAAGACCGTTACGCCGATGATCGAATAGGTGACCACCGGGGTGCCGTCACCGGTCATCCGGTTCAGCCGGGTCAACAACGCCGGCTTGGTGCGCGGGGCGTTGGCGCGCTGCTCACGCATACATTCAGGG
Organism: Leifsonia sp. YAF41; assembly: GCF_052113185.1. Classification (NCBI taxonomy): domain Bacteria; kingdom Bacillati; phylum Actinomycetota; class Actinomycetes; order Micrococcales; family Microbacteriaceae; genus Leifsonia; species Leifsonia sp. YAF41. Next base: position 249,546 of record NZ_JBFRCS010000007.1, on the reverse strand, counting down.
CAGATCACGCCGACGGCGCCCTGCGTCTGACATTCACCGCAGATGGTGCGCCCACAGCGCTGGCAGAGCACGAAGCTCTGCCTGTCGGGGTGCCGATAGCAGTAATTTGCAGCCACTCGCGGCATCCCCGACATGAAAGAGAGTCCTTAGACCTGCTCGACGGTGATGCTCTCGATGACAACGTCTTCGAGCGGGCGGTCACGTCCGTCGGTCGGCACAGTGGCCAGCTTGTCGACGATCGCGCGGGAGGCCTCGTCTTCGACGGCGCCGAAGATCGAGTGCTTGCCCTGCAGCCAGGTCGTCGGAACGACGGTGATGAAGAACTGCGAGCCGTTGGTGCCACGGCCACCCTGGATGCCCGCGTTCGCCATGGCGAGCACGTACGGCTGGGTGAAGTCGAGGTCGGGGCTGATCTCGTCGTCGAACTGGTAGCCGGGGCCACCGATGCCCTGGCCCAGCGGGTCGCCGGCCTGGATCATGAAGTCTTTGATGATGCGGTGGAAGATCGTACCGTCGTAGAGCGGCGTCTTCGAGGTTTCACCCGTACCGGGGTGCTTCCACTCGATCTCGCCGGTGGCGAGTCCTACGAAGTTCTTCACAGTCTTCGGAGCGTGGTTTCCGTAGAGATTGACCTTGATCGGTCCGAGTGACGTGTTGAGAGTGGCGACAGCAGTGTGCTTAGACATAGCAACAATTCTTGCACAGCAGCTCTCAGCGACGGCGATCCCAGAATGCGCCCGCCGAGATGCACTGCAGATACTCAGAGCGCATTCAGGCGATTCAGTGGCAAGATGGTGTCTGTTCGCCAGATGACACCGATGGAGGGTCCAGATGAGCCTGTCACGCAAGCGCCGCAAGGAACTCACTCGCCTGCGCAAGAGCGCCGACGAACTGTGGAGCCACCAGCAAGAGGTGATGGACCACGCCAACGCCGTGGCCAGGGAAGCCGGGCGCCAGGCCGGTGTGCTCACCCGTGAAGAAGTTGTTCCTCGCGTTCGCGAAGGATACGAGCAGTACGTACAGCCCCGCGTGCAGGCCACGCAGCACCTCGCCGGAGACGTGCGTCGTCGCGTGACCGACGAAGTGATCCCCGGTCTCGGCAACGCGATCGGCAACACCATCGGCAGCGTCATGTCGGTCGGCGACATCGCCCGGGATGCCCGCGTGCGCGCCGCCCTCAACCGTCTGAGCTTTCAGAAGCCGGTCGTTGTCGAGAAGAAGGGCCCGGGCGCTGGAACCTACATTGCTCTCGGAATTGGTATTGCCGCCGCTGTCGGCGTGGCATACGCCGTCTGGCAGACCTTCCGGGCTGATGACGAGCTCTGGGTCGCGGATGACGAGTTTGAGGCACTGAAGGGGAATGCGGAGGCGTAGAGCGCCTGTTCTCGTGCTAAATGAAAGGCCCACATCGAAAGATGTGGGCCTTTTTGTTTGTGTGGGTGGCTCTGGGCTGGGAGACGGCGGCGAACTCGCTTCGCTCACGACCTCGGTATGGCGTTGGTCGAGCTTGTCGAGCGATGTACTGAGCCTGTCGAAGTGACCCCGTGAGCCGATTTGCGGGGCTGGAGGAGGGATCGGGGTGCGGGAAGCGGGAAACCCGCTTAGAAGCCGGTACACGGGCCCCGAGCTCGCTTCGCTCGCCGGGGCCCGAGTCAAGAGATCGGTCGCCGCCACGGGGAGCCCCTCCGCGGGGCTCCTGCGTCGCACCGCCTCGCGTTCGATTCGCAGCGCACGATTAAATGAAGAAGACCCCCACCCCAAAAGCGGGGGTGGGGGTCTTCTTCATTTGTGGAGCCACGGGGAATCGAACCCCGGACCTCCTGCTTGCAAAGCAGGCGCTCTACCAATTGAGCTATGGCCCCGAATGATCACCCGGAAGTGACCATTTGTGGGGATACCAGGACTTGAACCTGGGACCTCTTCGTTATCAGCGAAGCGCTCTAACCGCCTGAGCTATATCCCCCAATCGGGCAGATTCGAGACTATCGGAATCTGCGCGATTATCCCAATCGAGCTAATTGTTGGTGAATCCCACGAGCAATCCACCGGTGATTTTGACGCTCAGATTGTACAAAACAGCGAAGATCGCACCGAGTGCGGTGATCACGACAGTGTTCAGAACCGCAACAACGACGGCAAAACCCATCACGTTGCCGATCGACAAGAAGTCCTTCAGATCCGCCGAGCTGCCGGCGATGTCCGTGTACAGGGCGTTTGCCTTGTCGAACAGACCGGTCTGGTTCAGCACGGTGAAGATCAAGAACGTAGCGACAATTGTCACCACAGCCAGGCAGATAGCTACCAGGAACGACAACTTGACGCTCGACCAAAAGTCGATGTAGACCAACTTCAGGCGAACCTGCTTAGTCGGTTTCGAACGAGTTGACTTCTTGGCAAGTTTCTCTGCGACGCTACTCATCTACGGTCTCAACTTTCTCCGAATCACCCTCTGCAGCGCCGTCGACATCTTCGGGCACCAGATTGCGTTCGGTGTTTTTTGCGATGGCGATGATCCTGTCAGTATCCGCAAACTTTGCGAAGACCACGCCCATTGTGTCGCGGCCCTTTGCGGGCACTTCAGCGACGTCAGAGCGTACCACCTTGCCGCTGGCAAGAACCACAAGGACTTCGTCCTCTTCGTCGACGATCAGTGAGCCGACCAGGTCGCCCCGATCCTCGCTCAGCTTCGCGACCTTGATGCCCAAGCCGCCACGATTTTGCAGGCGGTACTGGTCGGCCGAGGTGCGCTTGGCGTAGCCACCCTCAGTCACAACGAAAACGAATCCGTCTTCGGAGACGACGGAGGCGTCGAGCAAGTTGTCTTCGCCACGGAAGTGCATGCCGATCACACCAGACGTCGACCGTCCCATCGGCCGCAGCGCCTCATCCGACGCGGTGAACCGAATCGACATGCCCTTGCGGGAGACGAGCAGCAAGTCGGAATCCTGTTCGACCAGCAGCGCCGAAACGAGCTCGTCTCCCTCGCGCAGCTTGATCGCGATGATGCCGCCGGACCGGTTCGTGTCGTATTCGCTCAGTGACGTCTTCTTGATCAGGCCTTCACGAGTCGCCAGGGTGAGGTACTGGGCGACTTCGTAGTCACGGATGTCGAGAATCTGTGCGATCTCTTCACCCGGCTGCAGCGCGAGCAGGTTGGCGACGTGCTGGCCCTTGGCATCGCGGCCGGCCTCCTGCACTTCGTATGCCTTGGCGCGGTAGACACGGCCGGTGTTCGTGAAGAACAGCAGCCAGTGGTGGGTGGTGGTGACGAAGAAGTGCTCGACCACGTCATCGGCGCGCAACTGCGCACCCTTGACGCCCTTGCCGCCACGGTGCTGGTTGCGGTAGTTGTCGCTGCGCGTTCGCTTGATGTAGCCGCCGCGCGTGACGGTGACAACCATTTCCTCTTCAGGAATGAGGTCTTCGATCGACATATCGCCGTCGAAACCGAACATGATCTCGGTACGGCGGTCATCACCGTACTTGTCAGTGATCTCGGTGAGTTCTTCCCTGACGATCGTGCGCTGACGCTCGGGGCTCGCGAGGATCGCCTTGAACTCGGCGATCTGACGCTCGAGCTCGGCCGCCTGGTCGATGATTTTCTGACGCTCGAGAGCGGCCAGACGACGCAGCTGCATGGCGAGGATGGCATCCGCCTGCAGTTTGTCGACGTCCAGCAGGGCCATCAGGCCTTCGCGGGCATCGTCAACCGTCGGCGAGCGACGAATCAACGCGATGACCTCGTCGAGGGCGTCGAGCGCCTTGAGGTAACCGCGCAGGATGTGGGCATCCGCTTCAGCCTTGTTCAGACGGAACTGGGTGCGCCGAACGATGACCTCGATCTGGTGCGTCACCCAGTGGCTGATGAAACCGTCCAGCGGCAACGTGCGCGGAATGCCATCGACAATGGCCAGCATGTTGGCGCCGAAGTTGTCCTGAAGCTGCGTGTGCTTGTAGAGGTTGTTCAGCACGACCTTGGCGACGGCATCGCGCTTGAGCACGATGACGAGGCGCTGACCCGTGCGACCAGAGGTCTCGTCACGGATGTCGGCAATGCCGGCGACCTTGCCGTCCTTGACCAGATCGGCGATCTTGATCGCCAGGTTGTCGGGGTTGACCTGGTACGGCAGCTCGGTGATGACGAGGCAGGTGCGACCCTGCAGCTCTTCGATGCTGACGACAGCGCGCATCGTGATCGAGCCACGACCCGTGCGGTAGGCATCGTGGATGCCCTTGGTGCCGAGAATCTGGGCGCCGGTCGGGAAGTCGGGTCCCTTGATGCGCAGCATCAGGGCCTCGAGAAGCTCCTCACGGTTCGCTTCGGGGTTCTCCAAGAACCACAGCGCACCTGCGGCAACCTCGCGCAGGTTGTGCGGCGGGATGTTCGTGGCCATACCGACGGCGATGCCGACGGAGCCGTTGACCAGCAGGTTCGGGAAGCGGGCCGGGAGCACGGTCGGCTCGAGGGTGCGGCCGTCGTAGTTGTCCTGAAAATCGACGGTGTCTTCGTCGATGTCGCGCACCATCTCGAGGGCCAGGGGGGCCATCTTCGTTTCGGTGTATCGCGGGGCTGCGGCGCCGTCGTTGCCGGGGGAACCGAAGTTTCCCTGACCGAGAGCGAGCGGGTAGCGCAGGCTCCACGGTTGAACCAAACGCACGAGGGCGTCGTAGATCGAGGAGTCACCGTGCGGGTGGAACTGCCCCATCACATCGCCGACGACGCGGGCACACTTCGAGAATGCCTTGTCGGGGCGGTAGCCACCGTCGAACATGGCGTAGATCACGCGGCGGTGCACGGGCTTGAGGCCGTCACGCACGTCGGGCAGGGCTCGTCCGACGATGACGCTCATGGCGTAGTCGAGGTACGAGCGCTGCATTTCGAGCTGCAGGTCGACCTGGTCGATCTTGCCGTGCTGCACGAGGTGAGCCGCTGCTGCGGCGTCGCTGGCCGCGGTATCGATGGTGTCGCCCGAGTTTTCGGGCGTCTCGTTAGATGTCAAGGAAGCGCACGTCCTTCGCGTTCTTTTGGATGAAGTTTCGGCGAGACTCTACGTCTTCGCCCATCAGGGTCGAGAAGATTTCGTCGGCCGCGGCAGCGTCGTCAAGCGTGACCTGCAGCAGGGTGCGGCTTTCGGGAGCCATCGTGGTTTCCCACAGCTCCTTGTAGTCCATCTCACCGAGACCCTTGTAGCGCTGGATTCCGTTGTCCTTGGGGATGCGCTTGCCGGCGACAGCGCCATCGGCGAGCATCGCGTCGCGCTCCTTGTCGGAGTAAACGTACTGGTGCGGGGCATTCGACCACTTCAACCGGTACAGCGGCGGCTGCGCCAGGTAAACGTAGCCGAGGTCGATCAGCGGGCGCATGTAGCGGAACAGCAACGTGAGCAACAGGGTGGTGATGTGCTGACCGTCGACGTCGGCATCCGCCATCAACACGATCTTGTGGTACCGCACCTTTTCCGGGTTGAAGTCCTCGCCGATACCGGCACCGAACGCGGTGATCATCGCCTGCACCTCGGCATTGCCGAGTGCGCGGTCGAGACGGGCCTTCTCGACGTTCAGGATCTTGCCGCGCAGCGGCAGGATGGCCTGGGTCTCAGGGTTACGACCCTGCACGGCGGAACCGCCGGCCGAGTCACCCTCGACGATGAAGATTTCGGAGACCGACGGGTCTTTGCTCTGGCAGTCCTTGAGCTTGCCGGGCATACCGCCGCCCTCAAGCAGACCCTTGCGACGCGCGGTTTCACGCGCCTTGCGGGCAGCCATGCGAGCCGTGGCAGCCTGGAGTGCCTTGCGGATGATCTCCTTGGCGGCCACCGGGTTGCGACCGAACCAGTCGGCCAGCTGGTCGCCGGCGACGCGCTGAACGAACGCCTTCGCTTCGGTGTTGCCGAGCTTGGTCTTCGTCTGACCCTCGAACTGCGGTTCGGCGAGCTTGATCGACACGACGGCGGTCAGGCCTTCGCGCACGTCATCGCCCGAGAGGTTGTCATCCTTTTCTTTCAGGATGCCCTTCTCCCTGGCGTACTTGTTCACCAGCGTGGTGAGCGCAGCACGGAAACCCTCTTCGTGGGTTCCACCCTCGTGGGTGTTGATGGTGTTCGCGTAGGTGTGAACGCTCTCGGTGTAGGCGGTCGTCCACTGCATGGCGACCTCGAGGGCGATCTTGCGCTCGGTGTCTTCCATCTCGAACGAGATGATCTCTTCGTTGACGAGGTCTGACTTGCGAGCGCGGTTCAGGTACTCGACGTAGTCGACGAGGCCCTGCTCGTACATGAACGAGTTGGTGAGCGGCTTGCCCTCGACGTCGAGCTGCTCGGGGCGCTCGTCGGTCAGAGTGAGGCGCAATCCCTTGTTCAAGAACGCCATCTGCTGAAAACGGGCGCGCAGCGTCTCGTAGTCGAAATCGATGGTTTCGAACGTCTCGGCGCTCGGCCAGAACGTGATGGTCGTGCCGGTCTCGCTCGACTCTTCGCCCTTTTCGAGCGGCGCGTTCGGCACACCGTGGGTGAAGCTCTGGCGCCAGACGTGTCCTTGACGACGCACCTCGACCTCGAGGCGACTGGACAGGGCGTTGACCACCGAGCTGCCGACGCCGTGCAGGCCACCGGAGACGGCATAACCGCCGCCGCCGAATTTTCCGCCGGCGTGAAGCACGGTCAGAACAACTTCGACCGTCGAACGGCCTTCTGATTTGTGAATGTCGACGGGGATACCGCGACCGTTGTCGGCGACGCGCACGGCGCCATCCGCCAAGATCCGGATGTCGATGGTGTCGCAATACCCGGCCAACGCCTCGTCGACAGAGTTGTCGACGATCTCATACACCAAGTGATGGAGCCCGCGGGGACCGGTAGAACCGATGTACATTCCGGGTCGTTTGCGTACGGCTTCAAGTCCTTCGAGAACCTGGATTTCGTCTGCGCCGTATTCGTGTGCCGGCTCGGTCTGAGGTTCTACTGTCATCTGAAGATGGACTCCGCTCTGTCGCTCTGGCGACTCTTCAGTCTACCAAACCGGGCGAGTCCGCCGGGCCGAATCGCTGATCTGACGCGTTTTGTTGGCGAGGTTGACCGAATTTGTTTAGCTACCCGTAGGTATCGCGCGGACCCCGCCCTGGAATTGATCTGGGGCCCTTTTTCCAGGAAGGGGCGTTGGGTCCCTGAAAGCGGATTGACTGGATGCCGGCATCCGGGTAGCGGGTGGCGATATGAGTCATGATTTCGACACGCATTAAGCGCAGCTGAGTCGCCCAGGCCGTCGACTCACAATGCACGGTGAGGATTCCCTCGTCGATGCCAGCCGGACGCGAATGTTTGGCCGTCTCTTCTCCGGCGAGCTCCGCCCAAGATTCCAACAGTTCTGATTGGGCAAGTGACGAGTTCCACCCCAATTGCACAGTCAGCGAGTTGATCGTGTCGCCGAGGCCCCGCGGGTCGCGGCCGACGCCGAATGGAACACTCGACCCTGCCGTGTCCTTCGTGCGTTTTCTGCCCGACGAACGCCGCGCGTAAGGGTCGCCGAACACGTCTTTGAACCGCGAATAGACACGGGATGCCTCGCTTGGCTCAGCCATTGACGACCTCCCCCGCTTCGATATGCACCGTATGCGCGGCCAAGGATTCTGGCACGTCTTCCAGCACGGCTGCGGTGATCAGCACCTGCTCGAACCCCACAACGGCGTCGGCCAACCGGCGTCGACGGGACTGATCGAGCTCGGCGAACACGTCGTCGAGAATGAGTACCGGATCGCCACTGGCCGAATCCCGGCGCAGCAACTCGGCTGAGGCGAGTTTCAAAGCCAGCGCGAACGACCAGGATTCGCCGTGGCTTGCATACCCTTTCGCCGGCAAAGCATTCAGCATGAAGACCAGGTCGTCCCGGTGTGGGCCGGCCAACGTCAATCCACGCTCGAGTTCTTTGCGGCGCAGTTCGACCAGTGCGGTGCGAAAGACATCGGCGGTGCTTGAGCCGGCGACGGGCGCGGCGATGGTGATCCCGGCACTCGAGGTTGTCGAGGCCCCCGCAGCACCGGACTCGACATCGTCATCCGTCCCACCCAAAATGCTCAGTGACGAGACCAATGCCGGACCGTGATCTTCGCCGGCCACCGCGTGATAGGCCGTTTTCAACGGATCGCCGAGCAGCCGCACCAGTTCGGCCCGCTCATCGATGATCTCGCTGCCGAGCGCAACGAGCCGTTCGTCCCACAAGTCGAGGGTGTTCAGCTGAGTGCCGCGCGCACCCGATGCGCGCGCCGACTTCAACAGGGTGTTTCGTTGCTTCAGAACCCGGTCGTAGTCAGCCAAAACACCGGCCAGGCGCGGGGTGCGCAGGATCAAGAGCTGGTCGAGAAAACGACGGCGCACCGACGGGTCGCCTCGCACGAGAGCAAGATCTTCGGGTGCGAAAAGCACGCTGGAGAAGTAGCGGGGGAGGTCACGCATCCGAATGACCGACCGGTTCACCTGGCCGCGATTCGCTCCGGTGCGGTTCAGCTGCACTTCAGCCAGAATCTCGCGACCGTTGTACTCCAGCGTCGCGCGGATGATCGCCGCATCCAGGCCGGCCCTGATCATCGCTTTGTCGTTGGAGACCCGGTGCGAACCGAGCGTGCTCAGGTAGCCGAGGGCCTCAACGAGATTGGTTTTTCCCTGGCCGTTGCGCCCGACGATGAGGTTCGAGCCCGGAGCGAACGGCACATCGGCTTGGCGGTAATTGCGAAAGTCGGTCAGAGACAGGTGGGTGACACGCACTCCTGGTCAGTCTGCCTTTTTCACAGTGTGGCCACCGAACTGATTGCGCAAGGCTGCCACGGCTTTCATCGCCGGCGAGTCGTCCTGGCGTGAGACAAAGCGCGCAAAGATCGAGGCGCTGATCGTCGGTACCGGAACGGCGTTGGCGAGAGCTTCCTCGATCGTCCACCGGCCTTCGCCGGAATCTTCGACGAAACCTTCGATGTCTTCGAACTCGGGATCTTGTTCAAGCGCACGCACGAGCAGTTCGAGCAACCAGGAGCGCACCACGGTGCCGCGCTGCCACGCCTTGAAGATTCCGGGGACATCGGTGACGAGGTCGCTGCGCTTGTCGAGGAGCTCGTAGCCCTCCGCATAGGCCTGCATCAACGCATATTCGATGCCGTTGTGCACCATCTTCGCGTAGTGGCCTGCGCCAACTTCGCCGGCGTGCACGAAACCCTCTTCGCGCGGGCCTTCCGGCCGCAGCGCGTCGAAAACCGGCATTGCCCGCTCGACCTGATCGGCTTTTCCGCCCACCATCAGGCCATATCCGTTGGCCAGTCCCCAGATTCCGCCCGAAACCCCGGCATCGACGAAGTTGATGCCCTTCGTTTCCAGCAGCGCTGCGTGCTTGAAGTCCTCAGTGAATCGCGAGTTGCCGCCATCGATGACGAGGTCACCGGCTTCGAGCTTCTGGGAAAGATCTTCGATCACTGAATCGGTGATCGCTCCCGAGGGAACCATCACCCAGACCAGGCGCGGCGCCGGCAGCACTGCCACCAGCTCGGCAGTCGATGCGACGTCGGTCAGGTCGGGGTTCTGGTCGAAACCGGTGACCTCGATTCCGGCGTTACGCAGGCGATCCCGCATGTTCGCACCCATTTTTCCGAGACCAATGATGCCGATATGCATGTGGTGATCCTTTCGGAGAAATGAGGTGTGAAACGAGGTGAAACGGTTAGCGCAGCAGCAGGTTGGGCTGCAAGAGGTACTTGTAGCTGTCTGCTCCTGGCTCTTCGCGCGAGGTCTGGCTGGTGATGAGAACCGGCCCCGGCTTGTTCGGGTTCTCGGTCTTGGTGAACGAGATGCGCACGTATTCGGAATGCACCGCACCCAAACCGTCGAGCAGGAACTGCGGCTTGAGCGAGACAACCGTGTCAGTTCCGGTCAGGATGGCGTCGATTGCTTCGGAAGCCTGGGCTTGTTCCGAACCGATCGCCTCAAGTGTCAGGCCTTCAGACGTGAAGGTGAACCGGAGTGCAGCCTCACGTTCGAGCACGAGCTGCACGCGACGGGTGGCCTCGATGAGGTCAGCGGTGTTCATCACCGCGTAGTTGTCGACCGTCTCGGGGAACAACCGACGTACAGGCGGAAAATTGCCCTTGATCAGCAAAGAAGTCACTGTCTTTTTGTCAGCGGTGAAGGCGATGAGCTCGCGATCATCAGTATTTGTGATCGCGACCGAGATCGTTCCGCTGTGGCCGAAGGTCTTGCCGACTTCTTGCAATGTGCGGGCAGGAACGAGCGCGGTGATGGTCTCGGCGTTGCTGTTGCTGCCCGAATCCCAATTGATTTCGCGCACGGCGACACGGTAGCGGTCGGTGGCGACAAGCCCGAGGCTGTTTTCAGAGACCTCGAGCTGCACGCCGGTGATCACAGGCGTGACGTCATCACGGGAAGCCGCGACGGCAACCTGCGCGATGGCTGCAGCAAATTCCTCGGCGGGAACCAAACCGGATTCCGTGTTGACCTGCGGGATGCTCGGGTATTCCTCGACCGGCATCGACAGCAGGGTGAAGCTCGCTGAACCACATTTGACAGTGATTCGGGTGTCGTCTGTCGAGAAACGCACGGGTGCGTTCGGCATTCGGCTGGCGATTTCCGCCAAAAGCCGGCCGGAGACGAGCACCTTTCCGGTTTCTTCAACATCCGCTGCGATCTCAGTCTGAGCTGAAACTTCGTAGTCGAATGACGACAAGATCAAGCCGTTTTCGGTCGCCTCAATCAGCACACCGCTCAGGATGGGCAGGGTCGTGCGTTGAGGGAGGAGCTTGACAGCGAAAGACACAGCTTCGCTGAAGACATCCCGATTGGCTTGAAATCTCACGAATTCACTCCTGTCGATGGGAGGCGGTTGATGCTGGCCTCAATGCTAGTCGTCTTCGAGTTCTGCCCGGCGACCCGGCCCTTCGGCCGGTCAAGGTTGTCGAATGACAGAAATCTTAAATTAATTGTTAATGGTCTTAACCGGTGTGGAAACTGTGGATAACTTGTCATTCGTCAATCAGCCATTGGGAACTACAACCTTGTGAGTTGTGGGGAGCCTGTGGGATTTTGTGTAACTCACTATCGAGACCGAATGACAAGAATTGTGAGTTTTCACATGCGCCCGTCGAGTTTCAACAGTTGCAGCCCAGTTGTTCATTAACTTTCCACAGAGTTATCCACAGGTGTGTAAAGAAAAAAATTTTCTTAACCCGAAGGGTTAGATCACTTGTAGCGGTGGTTCTGCTTGATCCGGTTGGTCAGCTCGGTCACCTGGTTGTAGATCGAGCGACGCTCTTTCATCAATTCGCTGATCTTCTTGTTCGCGTACATCACGGTGGTGTGATCCCGGTTGCCGAAGAGCTGTCCGATTTTCGGGAGAGAGAGGTTCGTCAGTTCCCGGCAGAGGTACATGGCGATCTGACGGGCTGTCGCGACCGCCTGGGAGCGGGATGAGCCGTAGAGGTCGTCGACCGTGAGCTTGAAGTAGTCGGCGGTGTTGGTGATGATGTCGACCGGCGCGATGACGTTGTCTTCGTCGAGCGTGATGAGGTCCTTCAGCACGGTCTGAACCAGATCCATGTCGACCACGGTGCGGTTCAGGCTGGCGAAGGCGGTCACCCGGATCAGGGTTCCCTCAAGCTCACGAATGTTCGAGGAGACCTTGGTCGCCATGAATTCGAGGATGTCGTGGGGAACCTGCAGCTTCTCGCTCTGCGCCTTCTTGCGCAGAATCGCGATGCGGGTCTCGAGGTCGGGTGCCTGGACATCCGTGATGAGGCCCCACTCGAACCGCGAACGCATCCGGTCTTCGAACCCGGTCAGTGCCTTCGGCGGCAGGTCGCTGGTGATGACCACCTGCTTGTTGTGGTCGTGCAGGGTGTTGAAGGTGTGGAAGAACGCCTCCTGCGTTTCCGCCTTGCCCTGCAAGAACTGGATGTCGTCGATCATCAAGATGTCGATGTTGCGGTAGCGAGACTGGAAGAGCGAACCCCGGTTGTTGGCGATCGAGTTGATGAAGTCGTTGGTGAACTCTTCAGAACTGACGTACCGAACCCGGATTCCGGGGTACAGGCTCATCGCGTAGTGCCCGATGGCGTGCAGAAGGTGAGTCTTGCCGAGGCCAGACGACCCATAGATGAACAGCGGGTTGTAGGCCTTGGCCGGAGCTTCAGCCACGGCGACGGCCGCGGCATGGGCGAATCGGTTGGACTGCCCGATGACGAAGTTGTCGAAACTGTACTTGGCGTTCAGTCGGGTGTCGTGGGGGCGTTCCTGCGGAGCGCTTTCGAAAACGGACTGCGGAGTCGCCGGCGTTTCAACGTCGGGAATCGGAATCTCTTCGTGAACCGGGCGCAGTGATTCCTGCTCGAGTTCCGGGTTCACGACCACATAGAACGTCGAAACGGCGGTGGTTTCGTCGAGCTGCCCCATTGCAGCAAGAAGCGGAACACGCATCCGTTGGTTGAGCATGCTTGCCGTGAATTCGTTGGGAACCTCCAGATAGAAGGTTCCGGCGGCGATTCCCTTGGGTTCGACCAGGTTCAAGAATCCGTACAACATCGGGGTGATGGTGTCGTCGGACTCCAAAGTGGTCAGGACTGCCTGCCACGTATCCGCGATCGGTTGTTCCCCGTCTGCCATGGTTCTCCACAATCTGTATTTTTTTCTGCCGCCCGTGAGCGCGGGTCGAGCCCGTTGTGCCGAAATTGGCCGCTCTGCTGAGGCTCAGTCAAAGTATTCACAAAGTTATCCACTGCCTGTGGGTAAATCCGGTACAACTCACAGGTTCCGTACAAAAACCTGTGGATAACTCGTGATCACGGTAGTCAATTCCGTGGTTCTGGATCAAGCTCACCCTAGTTTTCTCGGCGTGTCACTGCGAGGGTTGCAGCGATTATTGTGGAGAATTCCGCGTTTGAACCTCCCGGGTTTGACCATTACTACGCCAGGCCGTAGTTTTAATCAGTTGACCTCAGCCCGTGGGCTGCCCAATTTTCTTTCCCGGCCGGTGTTTGGCATGCGGAAATTCAAGACGTGGAGAACGAATTATGAGCAAGAGAACCTTCCAGCCGAACAACCGCCGCCGCGCCAAGGTGCACGGCTTCCGTCTGCGCATGCGTACCCGCGCCGGCCGTGCAATCCTCGGTGCTCGCCGTCGCAAGGGTCGCACCGAACTCTCCGCCTAAGCACTCCGGTGCTCGCGCAGACCAATCGGATCACGAGTGGGAGCGACTACAAAGCAGTCGTTCGCCGGGGTTCACGCGTTGTTGGTCCCCATTTGGTGACCTACATTCGCACGAATCCTGACGCCACTCCTCCGCGGTTTGGCTTCATCGTCGCGAAGAATGTGGGTAATGCAGTGAATCGCAACCTCATTCGCCGGCGTTTGAAAGCTGCGAGCTACGAATTGTTGTCGGCGGTGCGCCCGGGAACGGATGTCGTCATCCGGGCGCTGCCGTCGGCGAACGCGGCGACGTGGTCCGCTTTGCACACCGAACTTTCGGCCGCATTGCACAAGGGCAATTCTCGGTAAGTGGTGACGCACGAGAGATGAACAGAATCCTGTCGACGCTCTGGCTCCTCCCCCGCAATGCGGGAGTGGTGCTTCTTCGCGTCTACCGAGCTGTGATCTCTCCGCTTTACGGCGATGTCTGCCGGTACTATCCGTCGTGTTCGGCCTACGCTTTAGGCGCAGTGCAGGAACACGGGTTGGTGGTCGGTTCGGCGTTGGCTGCTCGTCGGCTGGCCCGGTGTCATCCGTGGGCGGAAGGCGGAATCGATGACGTTCCGTTGAAACGCACGCGTCGCTATGAAGTGACGCGATTTGGTTTTGTCGTCGCACCAAGCCATGGAAAGGGCTGACCCGAAGTATGGACATCATTGGAACGATTCTCTGGCCGCTGAAGTGGGCGGTTGAGGCTCTTCTCGTTGCCTTCCACTGGCTGTTCACCGCCATCGGAATGGACTACAACGCCGGTATCACCTGGGTGCTGTCCATCGTCGGTCTGGTCCTGGTGGTTCGTGCCGCCCTGATTCCGATCTTCGTTCGGCAGATCAAGAGCCAGCGCAAGATGCTTGAGGTTGCCCCGCAACTCAAGAAGATCCAAGACAAGTACAAGGGCAAGAAAGACCAGTTCTCGCGCGAGGCAATGTCCCGCGAGACCATGGAACTCTACAAGCGCACGGGAACCAACCCGCTGAGCTCGTGCCTCCCCCTGCTTTTGCAGATGCCGATCTTCTTCGCCCTGTTCTCGGTGTTGAACGACGCCCAGCACGGCAAGGGCGGCGTCGGTCCGTTGAACGTGGAACTGTCGAACAGTTTCGCGAACGCGGAGCTCTTCGGCGCCCCGTTGAAGGATTCCTTCGCCTCGCAGTGGACGTTGATGACCGCAGGGATGCCGTTCAACGCCGAGGTCATGTGGATCGCGGCAACGATGGTCATCCTGATGACCGCCTCGCAGTTCATCACCCAGCTGCAGATCGTCTCCAAGAACATGTCGCCGGAGACCAAGGCGAGCCCCATGTTCAAGCAGCAGCGCATCATGCTCTACTTGCTCCCCCTCGTCTTCGCCTTCTCCGGTGTCGCATTCCCGCTCGGCGTCATGTTCTACTGGCTCACCTCGAACATCTGGACCATGGCCCAGCAGTTCCTCGTCATCCGTAACATGCCCACTCCCGGCAGCGAAGCAGCAAAGGCCCGCGAAGAACGTCTCGCTCGCAAGGGCAAGCTCATCGCCAAAGACGGCGATGTGATCGTGGTCGAGGAGCCCAAGAAGCCGGCGCAGCGTCAGCAGCCGGTGGGCAAGACTCGTGCGAAGAAACAAACCGGGCCGAAGAAGTAGAAGGCGAAGATCCCCGTGACTGAGAACCTTGACCTGATTGACACGGATGCCGCCGCTGTAGAGACGGCGCCGGCTCACGATGACGCCGCCGTTGCGACTAGCAGCGAAGCACCCACCCTCGACCAGCTTGAGCGTGAGGGCGACATCGCCGCCGACTACATCGAGGAGTTCCTCGACATCTGCGACCTCGATGGCGACATCGACATTGATGCCCGCAACGGCCGTGCCTACCTGTCAGTGAATGCGACGGAGGCCGCGAACCTGCGTCTGCTCTCCAAGCCGGAGACCGTGACTGCCTTGCAGGAGCTGACCCGTCTCGCCGTGCAGAACCAGACCGGCTCGTTCTCCCGCCTCATCCTCGACATCGGCGGATCACGCGATGCGCGCGAAGCCGAACTGCAGAGCCTCGTCGCTCACGCGATCGAGCGCATTGAGGCCGGAGCCTCCGCGGCCGACCTTCCGGCCATGTCGTCCTACGAGCGCAAGCTGGTTCACGACATCGTCTCCGCGCGTGGCTATGTGTCCGAGTCGCAGGGCGAAGGCCGCGACCGTCACACCGTCATCACCGCGTCCTAGTTTCACGTGAAACGATGACCGATCTTCTTGAGGCTGAACCCGCCGCTGCGGCCGTACTTTTCGGTGAGCAGTTGCCGGTCGCCCGCGCCTTCACCCAGAATCTCGCCGACCAGGGCGAGGAACTCGGGCTGATCGGACCGCTGGAACTCCCCCGACTCTGGAGCCGGCACATCCTGAACTGCGCGATTGTCGCGCCGCTGCTTCGTCCGGGTCTTGTCGGCGACGTCGGTTCGGGCGCCGGTTTGCCCGGGCTTGTTCTGGCGATTGCGCGCCCCGACGTCTCGTTCGTGCTCATCGAGCCGATGGAGCGCCGGGTCGCCTGGCTCAATGATCAGGTCGCCGCTCTTGCCCTCCCCAACGTGAAAGTCAATCGGGCCCGGGCCGAAGATGTGCGTTTGACGCAGCCGTTCGACCAGGTGACCGCGCGTGCGGTGAGCGCATTCCGCACCCTCATCCCGCTGACCGCTCCCCTGCTTCGTCCGGGCGGAGAGCTCGTGCTGATGAAGGGCGCCGGTGCGCAGGCTGAGGTTGAAGCCGCTGCCAAGGCGATTCGCAAGTATCGGTTGACCGATGTCGAGGTAATTACGCTCGGCGAGGGCGTGCTGCAGGATGTCACGCGAGTCATTAGGGCTACAGTAGATTAGTCCCCGGATTCCTCCGCCTGCCCCGGCTGGAGTGCCATCCGAATGCTTTTTCGGGTGGCCAATCGACCGTCACAACGCAAAGGTTTCACGTGAAACATCCTGGTGAAGACCAGCACAGCAGTAGCAGCGCTTCGGTATTTGATGGGGCCACTCCCCTGGCCCGTGAGATTGCTGATCTGACGCGTCGTCGGCAGGCCATCGCATCCGAACGCCTGCCGAAGCCCGAAAAGACGCGGGTTCTGACGATCTCGAACCAGAAGGGCGGCGTCGGTAAGACCACGACGGCCGTGAACATCGCTGCGGCTCTCGCCCGCCAGGGCGCTCGCGTTCTGGTGATCGACCTGGACCCGCAGGGCAATGCCTCCACCGCGCTGGGTGTCGACCACCGCGCTGACACGGCCAGTGTCTACGACGTCATCGTCAATGATCTTCCCCTCGGCGATGCCGTCCAGAAGAGCCCCGAATTCGGCGCCCTCTACTGTGTGCCGGCCACGATTCACCTGGCCGGAGCCGAGATTGAGCTTGTCTCTCTCGTTGCCCGCGAGCAGCGCCTTCGCCGCGCTCTTGACCTCTACATGCAGGGCCTTGAGGAACCGTTCGACTACGTCTTCATCGACTGCCCGCCGTCACTCGGTCTGCTCACGATCAACGCTTTCGTCGCTGCTCGTGAAGTACTGATCCCGATTCAGTGCGAGTACTACGCGCTCGAAGGGCTGAGCCAGCTGCTCAAGAACATCGAGCTGATCGAGAAGCACCTGAACCCCGACCTCTCGGTCTCGACGATTCTGCTCACGATGTACGACAGCCGCACCAACTTGGCGAACCAAGTGGCGCAGGATGTGCGTGATCACTTCCCCAAACAGGTTCTGAAGACCCTGATTCCGCGTTCTGTGCGCGTTTCTGAGGCGCCGAGCTACGGACAGAGCGTCATCAGCTACGATTTGAACTCAGCAGGATCGCTCTCCTACCTCGAAGCAGCGGCAGAGATCGCCCGTCGGGGCGCACCACAGACAGGATCACAGCGCTAATGGCGAAACGGACTGGCCTCGGCCGTGGAATAGGCGCACTGATTCCGATGCAGGACGACGCAAAGCCTGCGCGTCCGGTCGACGTATTCTTTCCACAGTCCGGCCCGGCTGATGCCCCGCGCGTGAAGAAGCGGGAGGTTGACTACCCCGACGAGTTGTTGGCCGTGCCGGGGGCCCGCCTGGCGCACCTGAACCCCGCCGACATCATTCCGAACGCGCAGCAGCCCCGCACCATGTTCAACGAGGCCGACCTCGCTGAGCTGGTGCACAGCATCCGTGAGATCGGCGTGCTTCAGCCGATCGTCGTGCGTCCGCACCCGGATCGGGTCGGTAAGTACGAACTGGTCATGGGTGAGCGTCGTCTGCGTGCGACCCGTGAGGTCGGGCTGGACAGCATTCCTGCGGTTGTGCGGGACACGGCCGACGTCGATATGCTGCGTGACGCGCTGCTCGAGAACCTGCACCGCGCCCAGCTCAACCCGCTCGAAGAAGCGTCGGCGTACCAGCAGCTGTTGTCTGACTTTGGGATCACCCAAGACCAGCTGGCGTCGAAAATTGGCCGGTCACGGCCACAAATTACCAATACTTTGCGCCTGCTCAAGCTTCCGGAATCAGTTCAACTGCGCGTTGCCGCCGGTGTTTTGAGTGCCGGTCACGCCCGTGCGATTCTCTCGGTGTCCGACCGGGAAGGCATGCTCAAGCTGGCCGACAAGATCGTGAACGAAGACCTGTCTGTGCGCGCTGCTGAGGCTGCAGCTGCGATGTCGACACCGCAGGAACCGGTCGCTCCGAAGCCGGCACCGGGTGGACGCCAGGGCCAGCTCAATGAGATCGCTGATCGCCTGGGTGACCGTCTCGATACCCGGGTCAAGATCAAGCTGAGTGCGCGCAAGGGGCAGGTAACTGTCGATTTCGCCACAATCGGCGACTTGAATCGCATCCTCGGGATTCTGGGCGAGCCTGGTTTCGGCTCAAACTAGACCACTCCCCCACTCCTTCGGGCGCATGTTTCACGTGAAACATGCGCCCTTTGCGTTGGTCCGTTGATCGAGCTCCTCGAGATCTGGCCGTTCGCGAGGCATGGCCATCACCTTGACGCCCTCGACCGCCGCACTTTGTTGATTGCACCTACCGAGTGCCGGTTGCTTCGCGTGCGAATTCTCCATTTTCGATTCGTCCAGATCCAACAGGAGCAAATTCTTGGGCCTTCTCGGCCGTGAAGACGGGCAACTTGAATGACAGTGTTCGTGTGAAGTAAACCTCTGATCAGAGCTGATTTATGTCCGTATTCGCGGAGATCGCGGTAGAAGGTCCATTTTCGTGAAGTCTGGCCCATGAGAATGAGCTTGGAGTCCGAATGCAGAGCAGATTGTCGCGATCCGCTCGACTCCGCTGGCGGGAGAAATTGAATGAGGGAGTCCTGTGACTCGGGCGGACGATCCCATCTGAGGCGCGTTCGAGTTGTGCTCGCGAAGTCCTCAACGCGTGATCGGGTCGTGCTCAACGCCTGATCGCGACGTTCTCAACGCGTGAACTGGTCGTGCTCAACGCGCTATCGGGTCGTGCCAACGCCTGGGGAACGCGTGCACAACGCGTGGTTGAATCGCGATTGGCTCAGATTTGGACTGGGTTAAGCGGCCGGTCCTTTCCTGGATTTGGGTGACTCCCCCGGCTCTGTGTCCAAGAATCCGTCGCGTTGGACGCAGAGTTCGGCTTCGATTTTCGGGGTGTCGCCGGTGGCTTGGGGGTGAGATTCAGGCGCATCTGCGTCCTGTGACACCGCGCTAGAGCTGGTCGGATTGCGCCTCGTCGATCGTTCGGTAACGCCTCTACGGTGATCGTGCGAGCACTGGAATGCCTAGATTCTTCGAGGGTTCGCCAGTGGCAGCGATCACGAGCATGGCAAAAAAGTGGGATCTCTACGCAGACATGGCTCCAGAATTGGCTGCCATTGGGAGCTAGTCCTGGCGCCAGATTCGCTCTCTGCGAGCACTTTCGCCGAGCTTRCCACTTCCGGTCGAGCTTGCCTGGCGCGCCTCTCAAAGTCGACCGGAAGTGGCAAGCTCGGCGATCGAGGCACCCCGTATTGGATGGCGAACCCGGTCTGATGGTCTGAGAAGTGATGCGTCTCTGGTTCAGAAACGACGTGTTTCACGTGAAACATTGGCGCTTCGGGAGGCCGAGGGAAAGGGTCGGATTGTGCCCGATCCTCCCTGTTTCGCATCCCAGTCCGTTTACTTCTGCCTGCCTGTTTCGGGCCAGCCTGCTTGGTATCCCGCATCGGGTCGTACCCGAATTGGGCGCGTGGGTTGAGGGGAAAGGTGGGGTGTGTGCCACGACCCAGGGTGTCGTTTCGGTGTCCGCATCGCGCTTCCTCTCCTGAAGTGCGTTCCGCTGGCCGCTGAGATATGTAAGGAGAGGAGCGGCGGAATGACGCCTGAGGCGGTCGTCGATCTGGTGGATCTCGTATTCGAGCCAGCCGAGAATCGGACCCATGCGACGACCTGGAGGGCCCGCTGGGCGACCACCTCTTACCGCTTACCGCCCGCTGCGATTGAGTACATGGTTCTGTGGAGTGGCCGGCGGTAGGTGATGCTGCGGCTGCAAACGGTGGCAAATGGCACCTGCCTTGATCCGGAATTTGACCGCTCTCGACCATGGGTACTGTCGCGCCGTAGCAGCGGTTCGCGGTTGCATTTGTTCTGGGAGGAGGCAACTCCTACGGATCCCGAGGTGCTACGTTCACCCAATTGGTCGAGCTGGTTGAGACCCGTTGAGACCCGTTGAGACCCGTTGAGACCAGAGGGCCACTCTCGTGCTGAGTCTCGCTTGTCACACATCAATAAGCCCGGCCTGGCCACTGCGGCTGCCACTGCCGCCCTCTGTGCCTGCTGTAGCGGCAGCGGTCGCGACGGACGGGCGGACGCCTCGGCCGCGGCCGCCGCAGCCGTTCAGCGACCGCTGGAGCGTTGGCGGGCTGCCACTGGATGAGTGGCCCTGGCTGGCCGATGGGCGAGTGGCGGGATGGCGAGGCGATTCGGGCGTCCTTTCCCGGGTCTCGACAAGCTCGACCAACGGGTCTCGAGGGGCTCGGGTCTCGACAAGCTCGACCAACGGGATCCGAAAACAACGAAGGCACATGTTTCACGTGAAACATGTGCCTTCGTTGAAAAGTGCGAGTGAGTTAGTTGCCCGCGATCGCCGCCCGCGCCAATGCCAGATAGACCTCGCCGAGCGAGTGGCCAGACGCCTCGATCGACTGCGGAGCCAACGAAGTCTCAGTCAATCCGGGAAGCACATTTGCCTCGAGAAACCACGCGGTTCCGTCAGCGTCGATGATCAGGTCCACCCGCGAAATGTGACGCAAGCCGAGCAGCGTGTGAATCGCCACCGCCGTCTCACTGACGAGAGCGGCAGTCTCCTCACTGATCCGCGCCGGCGTGTAGAAGAGGGTCTCCCCCGCGTTGTATCGAGCCTCGAAGCTGTAGACGCCACTGACTGGAACGATCTCGACGGCAGGCAACGCCACCGGTCCGTCGCCGCGGTCGATGACCGTCACGGCCACCTCAACGCCACTGATCTTAGCTTCGACGATCGCGGCATCTGCATACGTGTATGCGTTGACCATCGCCCGTGGCAGCGCGGATGCGTCGTCGACGATCGTGACGCCCTGGGCTGAACCGCCGACGGCCGGCTTGACGACGAGCGGCATACCTAGCGCGCGAACGAGGTGATCGAGAACACTGCCGGCGCCCAAGTCACGGAACGTCTCGGTCGAGAGTGCGATGCCGTGCGGGGTGGAGAATCCGGCCCGGCGCACGAGTTCCTTCGACGTCGGCTTCGACCAGGCGAGTCCGGCTGACGGACCGCGTGAGCCGACCGTGGGAATGCCGGTGGTTTCCAGCAGCGACAGCAACGCGCCGTCCTCCCCCGTTGCACCGTGCAGCGCCGGCCAGATGACATCGGGGCGGTGGGCTTCGAGCCCGGCAAGCAGTCCGGCATCGGGGTCGAGCACGTGCACCGTGTGGCCGAGGCTACTCAACGCGTCGGCGACGCGGCGGCCCGAGCGCAGCGAGACATCTCGCTCGTGCGAGATGCCGCCGGCGAGCACGACGATGTTGAGAACGGCGCTCTCAGCTGCGGCACGCTCTGCTGCGGCACTGTCGAGAGGAGTGGAGTCAGTCATGATCAGGTTTCCCTTGCTCTGTTCTGGGCAGGTTCGCGAATGTTAGGAGATGTTGGGCGGCGGCGCACTGAACCGGCGGTTGTCCCGCACTGCATTCAGAGAGCCGGTGCCGGCGAAGGTGTCGAGCAAGTCGAGCTCGCCACGGATGACCGTGGCCAGGCGTCGGATACCGACCCGGATGTTCTCGGGCGTGGGATAGCAGAACGACAGACGCATGTTCTGGTGACCGTCGCCATCCGCGAAGAAGGCGGTGCCGGGCGTGTACGCGACCAGCTCCTTGACTGCACGCGGCAGCATGGCCTTCGAGTCGAGGCGCTCGGGAAGAGTCACCCAGACGTAGAACCCACCATTGGGGTTTGTCCAGCTGAGCTCGGGCAGGTACTCCTCGAGGGAGGAGATCATGGCATTCTTGCGCTCGTGGTACACGCCGCGGAAGGTGTTGATCTGACCCTTCCAATCGGCGCTCTTGAGGTACTCCGAGATGACCAGCTGACTGAACGAACTCGGCGAGAGAACGGCCGCCTCGTTGGCAAGCACGAGCTTCTCCCGGATGGCGTGGGGTGCAAGCGCCCAGCCGACCCGAAAACCGGGGGCGAGGGTCTTGGAGAACGTACCGAGGTAGACGACGCCCTCCTCGTCGAGCGACCGGATCGCATCCGGAGCGGCCCGATCGAAGTAGAGCAGACCATAGGGGTTGTCCTCGAGCACCAGGATGTCGTTCTCCTTGGCGATCTGCAGGATCTCGACGCGACGCTCCCAGCTCAGCGTCACGCCGGCCGGGTTGTGGAAGCTTGGGATCGTGTAGAGGAACTTGATGGTCTTGCCGGCCGCCCGAACGCGCGTGATGTGCTCGCGCAGGGCTTCGGGGATGAGGCCGTGCTCGTCCATCGGAACGTGCTGGACCTCAGCCTGGTACGACTTGAAGATCACCATCGCTGTGACGTAGCTGGGGCCCTCAGAGAGCACGACGTCACCCGGGTCCAGGAAAAGCTTGCTGACGAGCTCCAGGGCGTGCTGAGAGCCTGTGGTGACCACCACATCGTCGGCGTTGGCCTTGATTCCCTCGAGCGCCATCACCTCGAGGATCTGCTCGCGCAGTTCAGGAACACCTTGACCCGAGCCGTACTGCAGTGCGACGGCGCCCTGCTCACGCATGACGCGATCCATTGCGCCGATCACGAGATCCTGCGGGAGGGCGGCGACGAACGGCATTCCACCGGCGAGCGAGACGACCTCAGGCCGGGATGCCACGGCGAAGAGGGCGCGCACCTCGGAGGCACGCAGGCCCCCGGCTCGCTCGGCGTAGTGGGAGTACCACGGGTCGAGATTATTACCGGCCTGGAGGGAGCCTTGTTCTGTCACGTCACTTCCGTTCTGGTGAGGGTTCAATCGTACGGTCTGATGCATGGCGGGCCGTCACTCCCCCGCTTCGCGGTACTCGCACGTTAAGCACGAAAAACCCCGCCCGGCGTGAGCCGGACGGGGTCAATGGCGTCAGTGAAAAGACGGCGACGGTCGGCTACGCGAGGTAGGCGGCCAGGTCGGCTTCGAGGGCAGGCTTCGGCTTGGCGCCGATGACGGTCTTGACGACCTCGCCCTTCTGGAACACCTTCATCGCCGGGATGGAGGTGATCTGGTACTTCGCAGCCAAAGCAGGGTTGTCATCGACGTTGAGCTTGACGATGTCGATCTTGTCGGAGTGCTCCAGAGCAATCTGGTCGAGGATCGGGCTGACAGCGCGGCAGGGGCCACACCATTCGGCCCAGAAGTCGACAAGAACTGTCTTCTCGTTGTTGATGACTTCCTGTTCGAAAGTCGCGTCGGTAACGGCGCGTGCGCTCATGTGGGGCTCCTTAGTTGGTAACGGTTGCGAGTTCGGATTCACTGGCCGCAGCCAGCAGGTCTTCGGGGAGTGACGCGAGGTAGTGCTCCGCGTCGAGTGCGGCGACAGTTCCGGATGCCGCGGCGGTGACGGCCTGACGATAGGTCGGGTCGATCACATCGCCGGCTGCGAACACACCGGTCTGGCTGGTCTTGGACGACCGTCCGGCGACGGCGATCGTGCCCTCGGACGTGAGGTCCAGCTGGCCGTGCACGAGGTGCGTACGCGGGTCGTTGCCGATCGCGACGAAGAGTCCACCGACCGGGAGTGCGCTCTCGGCGCCGGTCACGGTGTCGCGCAGAACCAAGCCGTCGACGGCATCCGCACCCGTGATGCCGGCAACTTCGGAGTTCCAGATGAACTCGATCTTCTCGTTGGCGAACGCACGCTCCTGCATGATCTTGGAGGCGCGCAGGGTGTCCTTGCGGTGGATGACGTACACCTTGCTGGCGAAACGCGTGAGGAAGGTTGCCTCTTCCATCGCCGAGTCTCCGCCGCCGACAACCGCGATGACCTTCTCCTTGAAGAAGAATCCGTCGCAGGTGGCGCACCACGAGACACCGTGACCCGACAGGCGCTCTTCGTCTGGCAGGCCGAGCTTGCGGTAGGCCGAACCGGTCGCGAAGATCACGGCGAGGGCTTCGTGCTTCTCGCCGGAGCCGAGCGTGATGCTCTTGATCGGGCCGGTGAGGTCGAGCTCGGTGACGTCGTCGTAGACAACCTCGGTGCCGAAACGCTCAGCCTGCTCCTGCATCTTCGTCATGAGCTCTGGACCCTGGATGCCCTCGGCGAAGCCGGGGAAGTTCTCGACGTCTGTCGTGTTCATCAATTCGCCGCCGGCCTCAACCGAGCTGGCGATGAGAAGCGGTTTCAAGTTGGCACGAGCAGCATAGATCGCGGCGGTGTATCCGGCCGGGCCGGAGCCGATGATGATGATCTGGCGCACGCGCACACTCCTTGAGATATTGGGGACGAGGCCAGCGGAATCTGCCTCGTTGACCGGTACAACACATCCTAATCGGATGCTATTCCGACCCCCTCGTTCCTCGTTCGAGGTACACAGGAGGTTCGGAGGCAATGTGCCGTTGGTTTGGTTAGCGCTTCAAGCGGGCAAGAACCGGCTCGAGGAATACCCGGAGCTCTTGGGTGCGCATCAGGAGCAGAATGCCGAAGTACGACGCCGACATGACGAGTCCGATCACGACCATTGAGATGATCGCCGAGAAGATGCCCGAAACCGCGAAGCCACCCTCCTGCGTTCCGCCGAGCGCGATCAGAACGCCAATGCCCAGGGCGATGGGGATGATCGCGGCCACGAGGTATTTGGTGAGGCTGCGCAGGATGCGGCGACCGTCGATACTGCCTATCTTGCGACGCAGTAGGTAGGCGGCGAGCAGGGCCTGAAGGATGCCGGAGACCGTCACCACGAGGGCGATGCCCGCGGCGATCCATTCCTTCGGCAGTAGCGAGCAGCCGAGCACACCGATGATCACGAGCACGACCTGGAAGAGCGTGAAGTAAAACGGGGTGCGGGTGTCACTGAGCGCATAGAAGGTACGCTGCACGACGAACAAGATACAGAACGCGATCAGACCCAGGATGTAGGCAATGATCACGTTTCCGATGCCCTGAGCCTGCTCGAAACTGGCCGACACGAACACCGCTCCGAAAGGGTAGGCGCAGACGGCAATGACGGCCGTGGCCAAAACGATGATGAGCGATGTACCGCGGATCGCCGACGAGGCATCCTCTTTCACGAGTGAAAGTTTGTCGAGCGAGGCATGCTCACTCATGCGGGTGAAGTAGGCGGTCGCGACAGAAACCGTGATGACCGAGTGCGGGAGCATGAAAATCAGCCAGGCGTTTGAGAGCACGTTGGCCGAAGCCCCGCTGCCCGAGGCATCGGTGACGACCTGGGTTTCGACGATTCCGGCGATGGTGGTCAACAGGATCATGCCGAAAGTCCAACCCGCCATCTTGCCGGCGGCGCGGAGTCCCACTCCGCGCCAACGAAAATCGGGTCGGTAACTGAGGCCGATGCGGCGCCAGAAATAGAACAACGAGACAGCCTGAACGACAACTCCCAGCGTCGCGCTCCCGGCGAGCACCGCAATCATCGCGGGTGTGATACTGCTCGCCGATCGAGCTCCCAGGGGGTCGGTGCCGAACATCAGCATAAATACCACGAGGCCGGCAATGGCGATGACATTGTTCAATACCGGAACCCAGGTGATTGGGCCGAACGATCGGCGGGCGTTCAGCACCTCCCCCAACACGGTGTACAGGCCATAGAAGAACATTTGAGGAATGCACCAATACGCAAAAGCGATCGCCAGATCAAGTTGCTCTGGATTGAATCCGGCTCCGACGATCCGAGTAAGCGCGGGTGCGAAGACAGTTGCGAGAATCGTTGCGACACCGATGATGACCAGGGCGAGGGTCACAAGCTTGTTGATGTACCGCGCACCACCGTCGTCGTGTAGCGCGGATCTCACAATTTGTGGCACCAGTACCGCGGTCAGAACCCCGCCCGCGACGATCACGTAGACGGTGTTCGGCAGCTGGTTGGCGACAGTAAACGTGTCGGCAACGCTCAGCGCACCGATGGCCCTCGCGAGCACAATGACCTTCACGAACCCGAGAATCCGGGAGATCATCGTGCCGGAGGCGAGCAGTGTGCTCGCGCGACCGATACCTGCGTTACTCACGCGCACCATCCACTGAATCGGTAACCGCCTTGGGCGGTTCTGGGGTGGTCGGTATCGACGAGGACTCCGTCGGTTCCGCTGATTCGACAGACTCACCGGCGTCGACGTCTACCCGCTCGCCCTCTTCGGCGGACGTATCAGCATCCGTCTCTGGCGGCGTGGTGCGGCCCTTGCGGCGGCGCGCGATGTTGCGCCAGACCCCGAACCCGAAGAACAGCACAACGAGCACGGCGAAAACTGCGGTCCCGAGACTCTCCCAGTCGGCACGTACATTGATGGCGATCATGCCGGGTTCACCGATGGGGACTCCGGTCGGAGAGAAGAGCGAAACGCGCAGAGTCACTTCGCCATTGCCCACCGCAGCGGTGACCGGAACCTTGACTGCGCGAGCCGAGTTCGCATCAATCGTTGCGACGGTGTCGCTGCCGACGATGAGGCGACCGTTCGACGGGACGACATCGATCCGCACGGTGACCGCTTGGTCGAGCGCATTGGTGAGAGTGACGGGGATGTCGACCTTGCTGCCGACGACATTGATCGGACCCTTCGTCGTCACAACGACCGAGTTCAGAACCTCGAGTGACGTGGCAAGACTCGCATCGGCAGCAGTGTGCCAGGCCGCAGACTGCGATTCCCAGGCGACCGAGAGCAGCGACAGCACCTCGAGGCGCGCGGTTCCGGTCACCTCGAGTGGGGCGGCCAACGCTGTCGAGAATGCGGTGAGCTCGGTTTCGCGCGTCAGAAGGTGCGTCGACGTGTCCACTCGAGCGTCGGGCTCGGACTGCGACGCGAACGTGACGTCGGCCGTCGGGGTGGCGGAGCGAGCTGCCTGAAGAGTTCCGGGCTTCTGCCAGGGAGTCGCCTCCAGTGCGTCAAGGGTTTGTGCGAGGAATGGCTGGGATGCGGTGCTGGCGCGGTCGAACGTCGTCAGGAGGATGCGGGTCGCGTTCGGCTGTTCGGCCGCGACGACGGCGAGCAGTGCGGAGGCCTCGGCCATTGCCCCGCGCCAGGCGTCAAGGCTGGAGGCGCCTGCTGCGGCCCGCAGCGAGTTCTGAAGGGCGTCATCGGTGGTCAAACCGACCGTGTGATCGAGCTCGAGTGCGGAATTAGGAACGACGCTCGAATCAGGGTTGTCCA
This sequence comes from Leifsonia sp. YAF41, assembly GCF_052113185.1. NCBI lineage: Bacteria > Bacillati > Actinomycetota > Actinomycetes > Micrococcales > Microbacteriaceae > Leifsonia > Leifsonia sp. YAF41. The sequence goes on along the minus strand of NZ_JBFRCS010000007.1, from coordinate 222,537 downwards.
CGTTCGCACCCGAAAGGATCGTGGAGCCGAGACCGCTCGCCGCAAAGACGGCCAGATCGGCGGAACTGACCACTCCCGCGCTCGGCCAGCCGACATCCGTCGTTGTGTAGTTGAAGTCGAGGAGTTCAGCGGTCGTCGGCGGAACGACGGGGCCCGACGTCGGCGTAGGAGTCGGCGAGGGCGAGGGCGGCGTCGACTCACCCGAGCCGGGAGGAACCAGTGGGACGACGGGCTCACCCTCGGTGGCCGGTGGAGTGGTGAAGAGCGACGGATCGATGTCCTGCTCGAACGAAATCGGTGCCAGCAATGTCGGGGCGCCCGCCTGTGCCTGCAGGGCGATGTCGGAGTCCGCATAGCTGAGCGGGAATGACTCGTTCGTGGCCTGGGTTAGGCGGTCAAGCCAATCCACGGCGTCGACGGGGGCCGAATTGCCGAGGATTCGGATCGAGGCGAGGATCATCGGGTCGATCGCGAGCGTGATTGGTCGGTTGGCGACCGCGGCGAGTTCACGGCTGAGCTGCCCGCTCGGGCTCGTCAGACTCGCCAAGGTGTCGGCGGGAATCAGGCCGGAGGTGTCGGCAGAACCGGCAGGAACGGTGAGCGGAAAGACTGTGGCCAGTGTGATCGGGGTGATCGGCTCGCCCGACACCCAAACGAAGGTGCTGCGTGCGTCGACCAACTCCACCGCATCCGTCGTCAGAGTGGCCGCGATTCCGCGAGCTCCCCAGACGTTGTTGGTCGTGAGACCGATGTTCGCGGCCGGCACGACGATGTCGACTGTCGTGCTGTGCCCCGGCTGAATCTCAGTGGGCAGCGGCTGGCTCAGCAACAGGTCGCCGGGCGTTTCACCGGTGGATTCGGGATTCAGCCACTCGTCGATTGCGGTGCGGCTGGTCAAGGCGTTTTCGGCGAGGTACACGTCGATGGTGCTGGGGGGAAGTGTGTCAGGCGTGTGGTTGGTGACGGTGGCGGTGACGCGCAGATCTTCGCCTGGCCGCAGCACGACAGACGCAGTGGGAGAAAGCTGAACACTCACACCGTCTTCGGGGGTTACCGCCTTCACCGACGTGCTCGGCGATCCGAGTGCGGCGGTCTGCGCTGCCGACGACGGTGCGGCGGCCTGTGCGGCCGACGGAATCAGAACAGCGGATGCGGCGGTCACGATGCCGACCAGCACAGCGGCGAACACGGTGCGCGTTCGCGCAAATCGCGTGACTGAAGAAGTGGGGAGCACAGGCCGACGCTCGGGAATTGACTCGGCCACCATGTAGGGGATTCTACGGCGTTGAGGCCGGGAGAAACCTGCGCTGGGGAGTCGGAGTCTGCAGCAGCAACTACTATTGGGGTCATGCAGAGCGTCGCGGCAGCCCTCGCGCGACTGGGCGACCTGGCTGCCTCCCCCACGGTGTCCCGACTGGCGAACGCATTTGCGAAAGCCGGTCACGAGCTCGCTCTCGTGGGAGGACCGGTTCGCGACGCCTTCCTCGGGCGTGAGATCAACGATCTCGATTTCACCACCGACGCGACCCCCGACCAGATCCTGGCGATCGTCAAGCCCATCGCCGAGGGGCACTGGGACATCGGTCGAGCCTTCGGAACGATCGGCGCGAAGATCGCTGGCGAAACCGTTGAAATCACCACGTACCGCGCCGACAGCTATGACGGCGCGACCCGCAAGCCCGATGTGGTCTTCGGCTCGAGCCTCGACGACGATCTGATGCGCCGCGACTTCACGGTCAACGCCATGGCCCTGCGCCTCCCCCAGCTGGCCCTCGTCGACCCGGCGGGTGGAATCGACGACCTTCTGGCGAAAAGGTTGCGCACCCCGGCCGCTCCGGAGATCTCGTTCGGTGACGACCCGCTGCGGATGATGCGGGCCGTGCGGTTCTCCTCCGTGCTCGGTTTCACGCTGGACATCGACACCGCTGCCGCCCTCGAGGAGATGTCGGATCGCATCCAGAACATCTCGGCGGAGCGTGTCTGCGAGGAGCTGACAAAGCTGCTGCGTTCGCCGACGCCTCGGGCGGGTCTCGAGTTGCTCGTCGACTCCGGCTTGGCCGGGGTCGTGCTGCCCGAGCTGCCGGCGCTCCGCCTCGAAATCGACGAGCACCACCACCACAAAGACGTCTACCAGCACACACTCACCGTGCTCGACCAGGCCATCGAATATGAAGTGGCGCGAGGAAATCTCGACAGCCCCGACCTGATCGTGCGCTTAGCCGCGCTGTTCCACGACATCGGAAAGCCGGCGACCCGACGGCTGGAGCCGGGCGGAGTCGTGAGTTTCTACCACCACGACGTCGTCGGTTCGAAGCTGGCGAAGAAGCGTCTGCGCGCGCTGCGTTTCGACAACGACACCATCAATGCGGTGGCCCTGCTGATCGAATTGCACCTGCGGTTCTTCGGCTATACCGAGGGAGCCTGGACGGATTCCGCCGTGCGTCGCTATGTGCGGGATGCCGGTGACCAGCTTGAGCGGTTACACATTCTGACGCGCGCCGATGTGACGACGCGTAACCGCCGCAAGGCCGATCGCTTGGGCTTCGCCTACGACGACCTCGAGCATCGCATCTCGGTACTCGCCGAGCAGGAGGAGATGGCCGCGGTGCGGCCGGATCTCGACGGCGAGGCCATCATGCGCATTCTCAACATCCGGCCAGGGCGCGCGGTGGGCGAGGCCTACCGCTACCTGCTCGAGCAGCGCCTCGACGACGGCCCACTCGGTGACGAAGAGGCGACCCGCCGATTGCAGGCGTGGTGGGCTGAGCGCGAGGTCTAGCGAGTCGCCGCGCGCGTCGCCTCGCGCGCGACACCGTCTGACCAGGTTACGGCCCGTCGGTGCTGGGCAATGTCGTCGATGGTGGAGTTGATTTCCCGGGCCCATCTCGCCGAGTTTGACACGTGCGGTCGACTTCCCCCGGCGCAACAGGGTGTCTCGACCGCAACGGTCAAACTCGGCGAGGGGTCCTCCTTCCTCTGGTCCCTCCCTCCCTCCCGACGTCCCTCACAGGATGGTGGTGCGGAAGTTATGCACGCCGGTCGTCGTGAGCCGGTGTGGGTCAGAGCGGCTGCCGCAGTATCGGGTGATGAACAACCTTCAGTCGATAGGCCCCACCCTCGTGCTCGCCCGCGACCTCAAGCTCGTGGGCAACGATGCGCGTGCGCTGCGTCGAGGGCTGGTGGCCGGCCACCAGGCCCGGTTGCTGCGCGGAGTTTACGTTTCTGCCGAAGTGTGGAACACCGCGGATGACGACGCCCGCTATCTCATGCGCATCACCGCCGCGGTGCTCACCCGAAAATCCTATGCAGTGGTGTCGCATCTTTCGGCGGCCAGAATTTGGGGTCTTCCGATCTTCGGTCGGTGGCCCAGCGACGTGCACTTGACTGCGCTGGGCGGGCGAACCCGGGAATCGAAGAACGGCATCCGCTGGCACCATGAGGTGCTGAGCGAGGGTGACGTCGTCGAGATTGACGGGATGCTCGTGACGAGTCGCTTGCGCACCATGGTCGACCTGGCCCGCACAACCTCTTTTGCATCGGCCGTGGCGAGCCTCGACTCCGGGCTGTGCCAGAAGTTCACGTCGGACAACGGGATGCCCGATTCCGATATCTCGACGGAGGAGCTGAGCGATGCGATTCGGCGGCTTGGCTCGCGGCGCGGATGCCGCCCCGCGAAGATTGCGGCCGACTTTGCCGACGGCGCCTCTGGCTCGGCGGGTGAATCGGTGAGCCGTGCCCATATCTTTCTCAGCGGGATGCCCGCGCCGCGGTTGCAGGTCGTTTACGCGCGCGTAGACGGAGGCAAAGACATCGTCGACTTCACCTGGGACAAGAGACACCACGTGCGAAGCCTCCCTCTGCTCGGTGAGTTCGACGGGAAGATGAAGTACACCCGGGGCCGATACATGAATGGCCGCACCATAGAGGAGGTCGTCTGGGACGAAAAGGTCAGGCAAGACAGGTTGTGTGCTCCGGGGCGAGCGATGGTGCGCTGGTTGTGGGGAGAAGCCTCCCGCCCCGCGGAATTGCGTGCCCTATTGATCGAGGCCGGGCTGAAGCCGGAGCGATGAGCATCCACTCCTCTGCCCGCTTCCTCTACTCCCCCGTCGGCATCCCCGCCGAGTTTGACACTTGCGGTCGACTTTCCCTGGCACAACAGGGCGCCTCGACCGGGGGTGTCAAACTCGACAGAAGGGGCGCGCGGACAGCGCCTGCGCCAAACGGTGGTTTCCCAGGCTCAGATCGGGTACGCTTGGCAGGTTGTCTGTGTGCCGGATTCCCGGCCTCCACGTTCAACACATGCACAACCCTCCTGTTGCAGAAAGTCTGCAGCCGTTTTAGTCCGAAGGAGGTGGGTTAGTCATGCATCAGTACGAGTTGATGGTTATCCTCGATCCCGAGATCGATGAGCGCACCGTAGCTCCCAGCCTTGACAAGTTCCTGAACGTTGTTCGCAACGCCGGTGGAACCATTGACAAGGTTGACGTTTGGGGTCGCCGCCGTCTCGCATACGAGATCAACAAGAAGACCGAGGGCATCTACGCCGTCGTTGACTTCACCGCTAGCTCTGAAGCGACGGTCGAACTTGACCGCCAGCTGAGCCTTTCCGAAGCCGTCATGCGCACCAAGGTTCTCCGCGCAGAAGAAGGCATCGCACAGGTAGTCGAGGCCAAGAAGCTTGCTGACGAGAAGGCCGCCCGCAAGGCTGCCAACCCGAAGGCTGCTCCGGTCAAGACCGACGCTAAGCCCGACGCCAAGGTTGCCGCACCGGCCGCCAAGGTTGCCGCTGCTGCGAAGCCTGCTGCTGCTGCAGCCGAAGCACCGGCCGAGGCCGTTGCTGAAGTTGCCGCCGACAAGGCAAGCGACAAGTAGCTCATGGCCGGCGAGACCGTAATCACCGTGGTGGGCAACCTCACCAGCGATCCGGAGCTGCGTTACACGCAGAACGGGCTGGCGGTTGCCAACTTCACCATCGCATCCACTCCGCGCAATTTCGATCGCGCAGCTAACGAGTGGAAAGATGGCGACGCATTGTTCCTGCGCGCAAGCGTTTGGCGTGAATTCGCCGAACACGTCGCAGGTTCATTGACCAAGGGTTCCCGTGTCATCGCTACCGGGCGTCTCAAGCAGCGTTCGTATGAGACGAAGGAAGGTGAGAAGCGCACCAGCATGGAGCTCGAGATCGATGAGATTGGCCCCAGCCTGCGCTACGCCACCGCTTCGCTCACGCGCGCGCAGTCATCCGGCCGCGGCGGCGCACCCGCCGGCGGCGGAAACGAAGAACCTTGGGCACCCAGTGCTCCGGCCGCAGCGCCTGTCGCTTCGGGCGGAGACGTCTGGAACAGCCCGGGCAACTTCAGCGACGAGACCCCCTTCTAGGCCGAGCCTCACGGCTACTGCCTGAAACGCACACTTAAGAAAGCAAAGGAAATCATGGCTGGAAAGAGCAGCGGCGACCGCCGCAAGCCACTCCGCGGAGCCAAGGGCGGCAAGAACGCCGCCCCCGCGAAGTCCATTCGCGTTGGTGTTATCGACTACAAGGATGTCGCGACCCTCCGCAAGTTCATCTCAGAGCGTGGAAAGATCCGCGCCCGCCGCATCACCGGCGTCTCCGTCCAGGAGCAGCGCCTCATCGCGCGTGCCGTCAAGAATGCCCGCGAAATGGCCTTGCTGCCCTACGCCGGCTCAGGCCGGTAAGGAGCCCTCACATGTCGAAACTCATTCTGACGCACGAGGTCTCCGGCCTCGGTGCACCTGGCGACGTCGTTGACGTCAAGAACGGCTACGCCCGCAACTACCTGGTTCCCCAGGGCTTTGCTGTGACGTGGACCCGTGGTGGCGAAAAGCAGATCGAACAGATCAAGGCCGCTCGCGCGGCTCGCGAACACGCCACTCTCGAAGAGGCGCAGGCTCTCAAGGCTGCCCTCGAAGCCAACAAGGTCAAGCTGGTCGTCAAGACCGGCACCGGCGGACGCCTCTTCGGCTCCGTCAAGACCTCCGACGTTGCTGACGCTGTAGCCGCTGCCGGCCTGGGCGCCATCGACAAGCGCAAGATCGAGCTCAGCCCGATCAAGCTGACCGGCGAGCACACGGCGACTGTCCGTCTGCGCGACGAGCTCAGCGCCACGATCACCCTTCTGGTGGTCGCTGCCAAGTAAGGCAGAGCTTTTCTGTAGCGGCGGATCCCTCACGGGGTTCGCCGCTACACCCCGTTAAGGGCGCAAATTCGCCACTTTTCCACAGCTTTGTCCACCGCTTTGTGCACAGGGGTGGCCGATTATCGGCAACCTTCAAGGTGTACTTGAAGCAGCTTTCTCCACACAGGTGTGGATAGTTTAAATACCTGGTCAGATACAGATTTCCGTCAAAAGAAATTAAGTTATCCACATGCCAGTACACAGGTAGTGCACATGCAAGGCGGCGTTTCGCCCAGATTCTCCACAGAGTTATCCACAAGGGTGTTTGGAGCGGTGGAGAGTCGTCCTTAGGGTGGGCATGCGCCGGTATTCGAGGCGTGCGCGCGCGTCAGACCGTATCTGTCAGTGGGTGCGGCTAGACAAGAAACACAAGAGAAAGTTGAGGCGCGACGTGTCACTCGCTCACCTAGGTTTATCCGAGCAGGCAAGCGACCGACGCGCGACCGAGACGCGGCACGAGCGCGTTCCCCCGCACGACTTGCTCGCCGAGCAGAGCGCTCTCGGCGGCATGATGCTCAGCAAGGATGCCGTCGCCGACGTCGTCGAGACCGTGCGCGGAACCGATTTCTACATTCCCAAGCACGAGATCATCTTCGACGCGATCCTCTCGCTTTACTCGCACGGTGAACCGACCGACGTCATCGCGGTCACCGACGAGCTCACCAAGATCGGCGAGCTCTCGCGTGCCGGCGGCGCCGAGTACCTGCACACCTTGACCAGCCTGGTGCCGACGGCCGCCAATGCCGGCTTCTACTCCTCGATCGTCGCCGAACGTGCCCTGCTGCGCCGCCTCGTCGAAGCAGGCACGCGCGTTGTGCAGATGGCATACGCCGGTGAAGGCGAAGTGCTCGACATCGTCAATACCGCGCAGGCCGAGATCTATTCGGTGACCGCGAACAGTGAGACCGAAGACTACGTTCCACTGTCCGAAGCCGTGGGCGTTGCCATCGATGAGATCGAGGCCGCGAAGCTCAAAGACGGTGGAATGTCGGGTGTCCCGACCGGATTCGCCGAACTCGACGAGCTCACCAACGGGTTCCACCCCGGTCAGCTCATCATCGTCGCCGCCCGGCCCGCCCTCGGAAAGTCGACCCTGGCCCTCGACTTCTGTCGCGCCGCATCCATCAAGAGCGACAAGCCCAGCGTCTTCTTCTCGCTCGAAATGGGTCGCAGCGAGATCGCCATGCGTCTGCTCGCCGCCGAGGCGTCAGTGCCGCTGCAGAGCATGCGCAAGGGAACCGTCGAGGCGCGCGACTGGACGACGATCGCCCAGACCCGCGGCCGCATCAACGACGCCCCGTTCTACATCGACGACAGCCCGAACATGACCCTGGTCGAGATCCGCGCGAAGTGCCGACGCCTCAAGCAGCGCGTCGGCCTTGAGCTCGTCGTGATCGACTACTTGCAGTTGATGACCTCTGGCAAGCGCGTCGAATCGCGCCAGCAGGAAGTCAGCGAGTTCTCGCGTGCGCTGAAACTTTTGGCGAAGGAACTGCAGGTGCCGGTCATCGCCCTGTCGCAGCTGAACCGTGGACCGGAACAGCGTGCCGACAAGATGCCCGCGATTTCCGACCTTCGTGAATCAGGTTCGCTCGAGCAGGACGCCGACATGGTCATCCTGCTGCACCGCGAGAGTGCCTACGAGAAAGACAACCCGCGTGCCGGCGAGGCCGACCTCATCGTCGCCAAGCACCGTAACGGCCCGACTCGCACGGTAACTGTGGCATTCCATGGCCACTACTCGCGCTTCGCCGACATGGTGGCTGGCGCGTAGCCGGAAGCTCTCTCGGGGGCCGCCCACCGGCACCTGCGCACACCGGCTCGTGGTCACGGTGACACCGGCTCCTTCACCGACTCCGACGGTTTCACGGGGGCTCCGGCCTCGAACTAAGGCACGGATCGGCGTGATCCTCCCCCGGTTTTCGGCGCGAGACCGCTACGCTACGAACACCAGTGCGCGACGCCGCGCCGGCCTTGCGGTTCTGCGAGGCGCCACCGGCGCCGTGCAGAGCGGGAGGTGCGTATGAAGGTCGGCATTGCACGAGAGAGACGCGCAGGCGAACGCCGCGTCGCGGCCACCGCCGAGACGGTGGCCCAACTTGTGGCCCTCGGCCTCGAGGTCGAGATCGAAGCAGGGGCCGGCACCGAGTCGGGTATCGCCGATGCCGCTTATGCGGATGCCGGTGCACGCGTTGTGGCCGAGCTGCAGCCGGGCGCCCTCGACGTGTTCCTCCATGTGCGCCCGCTCACCCCGGAACAGGCCGGCTCGCTGGCCGCTGGCTCGATCAGCATCGGCCTCGGCTCCCCCGCCACCGAGCTGCCCACCATCGCCGCGCTGGCGAAAGCCCAGGTCACCTCCTTTGCACTTGAGCTGGTTCCGCGTATTTCCCGCGCCCAGTCGATGGATGCGCTCAGTTCACAAGCCCTGGTCGCCGGCTACCGCACGGTGATCGAGGCAGCCTCCCGCTATCCCCGCTTCTTCCCTCTCTACATGACCGCCGCCGGCACGATCCCGCCTGCGCGAGTGCTCGTGCTCGGCGCCGGTGTCGCCGGCTTGCAAGCGATCGGTACGGCGAAGCGCCTCGGCGCCCGCGTCTTCGCCAACGACGTGCGCCCCGCCTCCGCCGACGAAGTGCGCTCGCTCGGCGGAACCTTCATTGACCTCGACCTCGACGCCGCCGCAGCCGAGGGCACCGGCGGCTACGCCCGCGCCCTCAGCGAAGACCGGGCGGTGCGCCAACGCGAGCTGCTGGCCCCGCATGTGGCAACATCCGATGTGCTGATCACCACGGCCGCCATCCCCGGACGCGCCGCCCCGCTGCTCGTGACCAGCGAGATGGTCTCGGGGATGCGCGCCGGCTCGGTGGTGATCGACCTGGCCGCGGAATCGGGCGGCAACGTCGAAGGCGTTGTGGCTGGGCAGGATGTGCTGGTGCCGACCGCGGCCGGCGACGGCCACGTGACCCTCGTCGGTTTGGCGGATGCGGCGTCCACGATGCCGAGCGACGCCTCGCGTCTCTACGCGAAGAACGTCGCGAACCTGCTGGCGCTGATGACGTCCGAGGGGCAGGTCGCTCCCGACTTCGACGACGAAGTGATCGCGGGAGCCTGCGTGACCCGCGGCGGCGAGGTGCGCCATGAGCCGACCGCCGCCCTGCTGCGGGAGCACACTGAACGAGCAGATTCCGCGGAAGGAGACCGCTGATGGACCCGATCACCCTTCTCACCGTCGTCGTGTTGTCGGTCTTCGTCGGCTTCGAAGTCGTCTCGAAGGTGACGAGCATCCTGCACACCCCGCTGATGTCGGGCGCCAACGCGATTCACGGCATCATCCTGATCGGCGCGATCATCGTCGCCGGCCAAGCCGAAGACCCGTGGGTGCTGGGCATCGGCTTGCTGGCCGTGGTGCTCGCCACCGCCAACCTCGTCGGAGGGTTCGTCGTGACCGACCGGATGCTGCAGATGTTCCGTGGCCGGGGCAGCGCGGCCGCCACAGCGAAGGAGACCACCAAGTGAGTCTCCTCTCCCCCGAATGGACCGCACTGCTCTATCTGGTGTCTGCGGTCTGCTTCATCCTCGCCCTCAAGGGCCTCAGCTCACCGAAATCGGCTCGCCGCGGCAATCTGATCGGTGCCGGCGGCGCGCTGCTCGCCGTCGTGACCGTGTTCCTCTCGGCGAAACTCGACAACATTCCCTACATCCTTCTCGCAATTGCCGTGGGGTCCGCGATCGCTGCGCCGATCGCCCGCCGCGTGCAGATGACCCAGATGCCGCAGCTGGTCGCCCTGTTCAACGGGGTCGGCGGCGGGGCGGCCGCGCTCGTCGCGGTTTTGGAACTCGGTCACAACGCCGACCCCTGGGTGCGCCTCGCGATCGTGTTCACGATGCTCGTCGGAGCCGTTTCCTTCGGCGGCTCCGCGGTGACGGTGGCCAAGCTGCAGGAGCTGATCAGCACCCGGCCTCTCGTGTTCCCCGGGATGCGCTGGGTCAGCATCCTGGTGGTCGTCGCCGCGCTCACCGCTGGCGGATTCGTGATCGCCACCGGGTCGATCGGCTGGGCTTCAGTGCTTCTCGCGCTGGGGCTGGTGGCCGGGCTGATGCTCGTGCTGCCGGTCGGTGGGGCCGACGTGCCCATCGTGATCTCCCTGCTCAACGCCTTCACCGGCCTCGCGGTCGCCGCGTCGGGAGTCGTGCTGGGCAATGTGCTGCTCGTGGTGGCGGGCACCCTCGTCGGCGCCAGTGGAACCATCCTGACCCGGGCGATGGCATCCGCCATGGGCCGCGGGGTCAGCGGAATCATGTTCGGCGCGTTCCGCGGCGGCTCGACGGCGGGGTCGACGGTGCAGAGCGAGCGACCGGTGCGGTCGATGGGGCCAGACGACGTCGCGGTGCTGCTCGGCTACGCGCAGCGCGTGGTGATCGTGCCGGGCTATGGCCTCGCGGTCGCCCAGGGTCAGCACGCGGTCGCCGAGCTGGCCACGGCCCTCGAAGCCCGCGGCACCCAAGTGGTTTTCGCCATCCACCCGGTCGCCGGCCGGATGCCGGGTCACATGAACGTGCTGCTGGCCGAGGCGAACGTTCCCTACGAATCGCTCAAGGAGATGGCCGAGGTCAATCCGGAATTCAAGAACACGGATGTCGCCCTCGTCGTCGGCGCCAACGACGTCGTCAACCCGGCGGCCAAGTCCTCCCCCGGCTCCCCCATCTTCGGAATGCCGATCCTCGAGGTGGGCGATGCGAGCCAGGTCATTTTTCTCAAGCGGTCGATGCGCCCCGGATTCGCTGGAATCGAAAACGAGTTGCTCTATGACCCGAAAACGTCGCTGCTCTTCGGCGATGCGAAGGACTCGCTGACCCACGTACTGAGCGCGGTCAAAGCGCTCTGAGTCGTCAGAGGACGGCGCGCTGGGCCGGGCCGTACGCGGGGCACCGGGGTCCTGACGCGCGCGTAGACTAATGGGGATAGAACCCGCCAGTGAAAGAGGTCCCCGCGTGGTGAACGCCCCGGCTGCAACCGCTGCTGAACGACGATACTGGACTGTTCCGATCGGCCGCGCAGTTCTCGCGCTGATCCCCGCCGCAGTGATCACGTTCAACGCCGACCACTCGCCCGAACTGGGTCTTGTCGCTTTCGGCGCCTTTGCCGTGCTGAGCGGGATTCTCGTCGCGGTCGGGAGCTGGCTCACCCTGGGCGATGCCCGGGCGCGCACCCTGTTTCTCGTGCAGGGCATTGCCGGCGTGGTGCTCGGTGCACTCGCCCTGGCCTTCCACAGCGGCGGCCTCGGGTTCTTCCTCTACTTGGTCAGCGTCTGGGGCGCAGTGACCGGATTCCTCGAGCTGTACAGCGGCACCCGGGCTCGCGGCAAGTCGGCATCCGCCAGAGACTGGATGTCGATGGGCGCGTTGACCGCGATCCTCGCGCTGGTCTTTCTCATTCTTCCGCCGCATGCCGTCGTGTCGGTCGGCCTGCTGGGGGCCTATTTCGTGGTTCTCGGCGTTTACCTTGTGATCGGCGGGCTCTCCCTGAAATGGGCGTCGACCCCCGCAGCAGCCACATCAGTAGCCAAAGATTCGGACATCTCGTGACCTCAAACACTCCCCAGAAGCCCAGCCGGTCAGACCGGTTGAAGCCCGTCGAACTCGTCGGCCTGTCCGGTGTGATGGCGCTGTTCGTGGGGCTCACCATCTTGCTGACCACGCGCGAGATCATGCTCTCGGTGATCGCGCTCGGCATCACCTTCATCGTCGTGCTCGTTGTCATCGCCATGTTCGCGCTCAATGTGAAGCCCGACGAGGCTGAGCGGAACGACCTCGACGAGCAGGACCACGGGCACTAAGCCGACCCGCGGTCAGAGATCGGCTCGCGCGATCTCGAGACGCGGCCGACGGCGTCGGGCGCTCCTCGATCAACGAGATTGGCCCCGGCCATACAACAGGCCCGGCACCGATTCGGTGGCCGGGCCTGTTGCCGTTGAACTATTAGTTCAGGCGATCGACCAGCGAGTCGGCCAGGCCGACGTAGCCGGCCGGAGTGAGCGTGAGCAGACGGGCCTTCGCCTCGACGCCGATCTCCAGGGCTGAGACGAACGCGACCAGGTCTGCCTGACCGATGCGCTTGCCGCGGGTGAGCTCCTTGAGCAGGGCGTAGGGGTCTTCGATGCTCGAGCGCCCGGCGGTGACCTCAGCGCGAATCACCGTCTGGATCGCCTCGCCGAGAATCTCCCAGTTGGAGTCGAGATCCGCCGCGAGCAGGGTGCGGTCGATGTCGATCTCGCCGAGTCCGCGCAGGATGTTGTCGAGTGCGAGCAGGGAGTGCCCGAATCCGACGCCGATGTTGCGCTGGGTGGTCGAGTCGGTCAGGTCGCGCTGCAGGCGTGAGGTGACCAGGGTCGCCGCGAGCGAGTCGAGGATGGCGGACGACAGCTCGAGGTTGGCTTCGGCGTTCTCGAACCGGATCGGGTTGATCTTGTGCGGCATCGTTGAGGAACCGGTGGCGCCGGCCTGCGGGATCTGACGGAAGTAGCCCATCGAGATGTAGGTCCAGATGTCGGTGGCCAGGTTGTGCAGCACGCGGTTGGCGTGTGAGACCCGGGTGTAGAGCTCGGCCTGCCAGTCGTGAGACTCGATCTGGGTGGTGAGCGGGTTCCAGTCCAGACCCAGGCTTTCGACAAATTCACGCGAGATCGTGGGCCAGTCGGCCGACGGCTCGGCGGCCACGTGAGCGGCGAAGGTACCGGTCGCTCCACTGAACTTGCCGAGGTAGTCGTTGCCTTCGATCTGCTTCTGGATGCGCTCCAGGCGGTAGACGAAGACCGCGAGCTCTTTGCCCAGGGTCGTCGGCGTCGCGGGTTGACCGTGCGTGCGTGCGAGCATCGCATCCGCCCGGAACTCCAGGGCGCGGGCGCGGAGCTTGTCGATCACAAGCTGAAGCTTGGGCAGCCAGACCTCGCGCACGGCGGCGCTGACGGTGAGGGCGTACGACAGGTTGTTGATGTCTTCGCTCGTGGCGGCGAAGTGGGTCAGCTCGGCGATGTGGTCGAGACCGAGCGTGCTGAGGCGGCGGCGCACGAGGTATTCGACGGCCTTGACGTCGTGGCGGGTGGTGGCCTCGAGCTCGGCGAGTTCGTCGATCTCGGCCTGGCCGAAATCAGTGACCAGCTGGCGCAGCGCGGCCTTCTGGGCATCCGTCAGCGCCGCGGAGCCGAACAGGCCGCGGTCGGTGAGCACGATCAGCCATTCGACCTCAACCTGCACGCGAGCCCGGTTGAGACCCGCCTCGGAGAGGTACTCGCCCAGGTCGGTGACGGCGGCGCGGTAGCGGCCATCGAGTGGGCTGAGGACCTGTGGGGGTAGTGGACTCATCGGACTCCCTGTCTGATTGCGGGTGCGAGCTGTGTGAAGAGCGCGTGGTTTGCTCTCTCAATCATGCCTAATACCGCGTCAAACAACGCATCGTCGGAATAGTACGGGTCGGGCACATCACGCAGGCCCGCCTGATCTTTGTCGAAACTGAGCAGCAGACGCACCTTGGTGCGGTCGTATTCGGTCGGCGCCCAGTTGCGCATCACGCGCTCCTGCGCGTGGTCGAGCACCACGACGAGGTCGAGATCGGCGAACCACGACGCATCGAATTGGCGGGCGCGATGATGGCTGCCGTCGTAGCCGCGTTTGGCCAACGCCGAGATTGTGCGTTTGTCGGCTTGCTCCCCCACGTGCCAATCCTCGGTGCCGGCTGAACTTGTGGCGATCAGCCGGCCAAGCCCCGACCGCGTCGCCAAGTCCCGCAGCATCACCTCGGCCATTGGGGAGCGGCAGATGTTGCCGGTACAGACGAAAATGATTCGAAAGGGCGTCGCTTCGTCAGGACTGAGCGCCGCAGAATTCATGCCTTCATTCTGGTGCACTGGCGTGTCATCCACATCTGAAGTTGTGAAGCAGTCTTCACCGATTGAAAAGGTTGGGGCTCCAGGAGCGACCCGCGTGCCACACTCGCCACATCTGAATCGGGGAGGCGTCGTGGACGCAGAGGGGCTTGCGCTTTTCACGGGCGTCGCAAACGCCGAGCGGCTCGTCGCGCTCCGTGAACAGCTGTGGCTGCTGAGCACCGTGCGCGAGGAGGTGCAGGGGCAGGCTCAAATCGTCCACACTCTTGTAACCGGCACACCCGGTTATCGGTGGCACTCAGCTGCAGAGCGCGGCTACGCCGAGCGGGCCCGAGAACTCGGTATAGCACTCGAGCGCGCCGCTCGTGCGATCGATGACGCCTGTGATGCCGTGAGTGCGGGACTTGCGCGGCTGAGAGGGGTCGAGTAGTTGGCCCGGGAGGCGGCAGGGGCGGAGGGGCGCGACACGCGCGACGAACGGCCGGAGCAGGAGTCGACCGGACGCCTCATCGTCTCGGGCGGGGGGTCGACCCTCGTCGGCACCGACACACTCCTCGCCCAAGAGACGACGATGCGGATGCTCCACTCGGCGGCACTGAACTGGCAGGCCAGGCTGACACGCATCCGCGGGTTGACCGTCGCACCGGCCCCAGCGTGGTCACCGCGCGACCCGGGCGTCGATGTTCTGAGCGCGACAATTGCGATCGATGTGGTGGAAGCCGAGAGCCAGCGGCTGGCCGACGCATTGAACGCCGCCGCTGAGGGCTACGCGCGTGCCGAGCGGCAGGCTGAGCATGCCGCGCTGCTCACCGGTTCGACACTCGGCTGGATGATCGGCCGGTTTCCGCAGCTCGCCGCCCTGGTGGCCCTGTCGGCGATGCCGGCGCTGACCACGGGCGTTGTGATCTGGTTGCTCAGGCAGGCAGTGACCGCACCGGGCCGGCCGACCCCGGCGACGGATTCAAGCGGGGGTTTCGACGTGGACCCGCGCCTTCTCACCAGCCCACTGGCGGCTGCGCTCGTGCGGGCTACCGTGTCATCGCTCGACGACGTCGCGGCCGGTGCAATCGGCCTGCCCCTGCCGGTTGCGCGTGCGATCGGCGAAGACGGCATCGGCTTGCTCGGTGTCACGACATCGGCGGCGGGAGTGCTGGCGGTCGCCCGCCCCCACGGTTTATTGCGCGAGACACCGGTGACTGTGCTTCCGGGAGGCCCCGGAGGCTCGAGCCGTGCGCCTCGTCAGGGCCTGCCGGTTTCCGGAGGTCGCGCGGGGCATCCGGTGCCGGGCCGAACGCCCGACGTGGTGCGGGCGTCGCCGCCGGCAGGCCTCGCGGAACTCGCCGCACGCATCCCCGATCTCTCGACGGAGGGCGGCCAAGTGCGTGTCGAACGCTACGGAGGCGATGGCTCTGCGGCCTGGGTGGTCTACATCGGCGGCACGGTGGACTGGAGTCCGGTTGCGGCTGCCGAGCCGTGGGACCTCACCTCAAATCTCGCGGCCGTGGCCGAGGAGGAGTCCGGTTCGTATCGGGCGGTCGTGCAGGCCATGCGTGAAGCGGGAATCCGGCCGGGCGAGCCGGTGATCGAGGTCGGACACTCGCAGGGCGGGCTGATTGCGGCGCAGGTCGCGGCATCCGGTGAGTTCACCAGTGTCGCGACCGTCACCTTCGGCGCCCCAAGTGGGAGTGTGCCGGTTCCCGCCGGCGTCGACACCGTCGCCGTGGAGCACACCGACGACATTGTGCCGGGGATGGGTGGAACGTCTGACGCAGCGACCGGGCGGCTTCTCGTGCGCCGGGAGGTTTTCGCGTCAGATCCGCTTCCCGACGGGGTTCTGCTCCCGGCGCACAGCATGTCCACCTATCAGGAGACGGCTCGTCTGATCGATTCGTCGCCGGAGCCGAGGCTGCACGCTTTTCGGGAGCAGCTTGTGCAGGTGGTGGGAACTACAGACGGACGTGCCGGAATCTGGCGCGGAACCCGTTCGCCGGTCAATTAGCGCGGCCGGGCTGCGATCGACGCAAGTCAATTCGGCCGGCGTGAGTCAGTTCTTCGGGCGCGAGTTAGTAGTCCCGACGTGTCACAGGACGAATGAGGAGGCCGAGCAGCCAACTGATGATGCCGAGCACCAGCGCGCCGAGCACACCCCACCAGAAGCTTTCGATGACCAGGCCGAACCCGAACAGGCTGGAAATCCATGCGGCGAGCATCAGGAGCAGGCCGTTGATGATGAATGAGATCAGGCCGAGGGTGAGGATGTAGAGCGGAATCGCGACGATTTTCACCACTGTGCCGATGATGGTGTTCACGAATCCGAAAATCACCGCGACGAGCAGGTAGGTCAGGATGGTGGCGACGGTGTCGGGCGCGTAGGGCACCACGTGAACGCCGGCCACGATGATGGTGGTGAGCCACAGAGCGACTGCGTTGAGTGTCAGCTTGAGCAGAAATCGGGCCATGGGTTAACTATGGCACCGCCGGAACGGGCTCGCTCGGCTGAACCGACGGATGCTGCCCGGCACGAGCCTCCCGACCGCCGCGCAATCACATGCAATTACTCGAATATGTCGCGGCGTAGACTCGCGGAGTGAGCCCTTCTGACCAGCAAACTGTTCGACTGCGCCCTGAAATCGTCGCCCTCCCCGCCTACCGGCAGGGCCGAGCCGCCGACGCTGCCGCATTCAAGCTCTCGTCAAACGAAAACCCGTTCGACCCGCTTCCCGGTGTGATCGAGGCGGTTCAGGCTGAGACCGCCTTCAATCGCTACCCCGATGCCACGGCGTCTGCTCTGCGTGAAAAGCTTGCCGCGCGCTTCGGACTCGAATCAGACGAGGTACACGTCGGATCCGGATCGGTCGCCCTCTTGGCCCAACTGATCCTCGCGGCAGCCGGCCCCGGCGACGAAGTCATCTATTCCTGGCGTTCATTCGAGGCGTACCCGTCACTGGTCACGGTGGCCGGCGCAACAAGCATCCAGGTGCCGAACCGCGCCGATCATGGGCATGATCTGCCCGAGATGGCCGCGGCCATTACGAGTCGCACCCGCGTCGTCATCGTTTGCACACCGAACAATCCGACGGGCAGCATCGTCACCGGCGACGAATTCGACGCATTCATGGCCGTCGTTCCCCGCGATCTCCTGGTTATTCTCGATGAGGCATATATCGAGTTCGTGACGGAACCCGGCGCTGTCAACGGTCCGGTGCTGCTGGCTCGCTACCCCAACCTGGTCGTGCTGCGCACCTTCTCGAAGGCCTACGGTCTGGCCGGCCTCCGCGTCGGTTATGCCCTCGGACCGGTTGCCATCCTCGACGCGGCGCGTGCTACCGCGATCCCGCTCTCGGTCACGGCGCAGGCGGCAACCGCCGCCATCGCCTCGCTCGAGCACAGCCGTGAGTTGATGGACCGCGTGCACACGATCAGTGCACGGCGCGACGCGCTCTGGAATGACCTCGTCGAGCAGGGCTGGGACATCCCGAAGCCTCACGGCAATTTCATCTGGCTGCCAACCGGAGAGGTGACCGCCGAGGTCGCCGAACGGTTGAACGCGGCAGGACTTATCGTGCGACCCTTCCATCCGGAAGGCATCCGCATTTCAATTGGCGAGGAGCAAGCAATGCAGGATCTCCGACGTATCTCCCGGGAGATTGTCGAGGCCGTACCCGCGGCCACGGCGGCCCGGCGACTAAGTTAGTACGGTGGCAGACTCTATGAATAACGCCTCCGTGCCCGCACACACTCTGCCCACGGTGCAGCTTCTCACCCCAGAAGGGGTGTTCGCTCCCACCGAATCCGCAGAGGAATACCTGCCGTATCTTGAGCGTCTCGGTGAGGATGACTACCGCCGCTTCTACCGCGACATGGCCGTGGTGCGCCGCTTCGACACCGAGGCGGCCAACCTGCAGCGCCAGGGTCAGCTCGCGCTCTGGGTGCCAAGCCACGGTCAGGAAGCCGCCCAGGTCGGCTCCGCCTACGCGACCCGCGCTCAGGACCACATCTTCCCGTCGTACCGCGAACACGTCGTCGGAATGATCCGCGGCCTCGACCCGGTCGACATCCTGCGCATGCTGCGCGGTGTCACCCTCGGCGGCTGGACCCCGGAAGAGCACGGCAACTTCCACCTCTACACACTCGTGCTCGCCTCGCAGACCCTGCACGCCACCGGCTATGCCATGGGCATGCAGCTCGACGGTTCGACGGCCACCGGCAACCCGGAAACCGACGCGGCAGTCATCGTCTATTACGGCGACGGGGCTTCCTCGCAGGGCGACGCCAACGAGGCGCTCGTCTTCGCAGCCAGCTACCAGACCCCGCAGGTCTTCTTCGTGCAGAACAACCACTGGGCCATCTCGGTGCCGGTCGAGCGCCAATCGCGTTCGCCGTTGTACCTGCGCGGCACGGGCTTCGGTATTCCGAGCGTTCAGGTCGACGGCAATGACGTGCTCGCCAGTTTCGCGGTCACGGCGAAGGCCATGGATGACGCGCGCGCCGGCCAGGGCCCGGCCCTGATCGAAGCGCTCACCTATCGCATCGGTGCCCACACCACCGCCGACGACCCCACCAAGTACCGCACCACCGACGAGCTCGCCAGCTGGGTGGCTCGCGACCCGATCGCCCGCTTCCGTACCTATCTCGAGGGCCGCGGCGCCGGAAGTGACTTCTTCGCCGCCATCGACGAGGAAGCAGCGGACTATGCAGCGGATGTGCGCCGTCGCGCGCTCGAGATCCGTAGCCCGGACCGCTCGGTGATCTTCGACAACGTCTATGCCGAACCGCACCCGCTGATCGATGAACAGAAGGCCTGGCTCGACCGCTACGAGTCATCCTTCGAAGGAGGCGACGCGTGAGCGACACGACCACTTCAACCGTTGGAGCCGTGACGGCCAACGCCGCGACGGCTTCCGTTGGCACGACCACGACCCTCACCATGACGAAGGCCCTGAACACCGGCCWGCGCCWGGCGCTGCTCGACGACCCCAAGGTGTTGCTGATGGGCGAGGACATCGGCCCACTCGGCGGCGTCTTCCGGGTGACGGAAGGCCTGCACGCCGAATTCGGCGAGAAGCGCGTTCTCGACACCCCGCTGGCCGAATCCGGCATCATCGGCACCGCGATCGGCCTGGCCATGCGTGGCTTCCGTCCGGTCTGCGAGATTCAGTTCGACGGATTCGTCTTTCCCGGCTTCGACCAGATCACCAGCCAGCTGGCACGCATGCGCAACCGCCACGAGGGCGAACTGACCATGCCCATCGTCATCCGCATACCCTACGGAGGACACATCGGCTCGATCGAACACCACCAGGAGAGCCCGGAAGCGTATTTCGCGCACACCCCCGGCCTGCGCGTTGTGAGCCCGTCGAACCCGCACGATGCCTACTGGATGATGCGTGAGGCGATCGCCTCGAACGACCCCGTCATCTTCTTCGAACCGAAGAGCCGCTACTGGCCGAAGGGCGAGGTCAGCTTCGCCGAGGCCGGCGCACCGCTGCACGCCAGTCGCGTCGTGCGCGCCGGAACCGACGTCACCGTCATCGGCCACGGCGCCATGGTCAGTGTGCTGTTGCAGGCCGCCGACATCGCCGCCGCCGAGGGAATCAGCCTCGAAGTGGTCGACCTGCGCAGCCTTTCCCCGATCGACTACGGGCCGATCCTGGCCTCGGTCGAGAAGACCGGCCGCGTCGTCGTGGCGCAGGAGGCCGCCGGCTTCGTCAGCCTGGGCTCCGAGATCGCCGCCACCATTGCCGAGCGGGCCTATTACCGGCTCGAGGCACCGGTGCTGCGTGTCTCCGGCTTCGATACCCCGTTCCCGCCGGCTGCCGTGGAGACCCACTTCCTGCCGAGCCCCGACCGCGTCCTCGAGGCCGTCGATCGCGCCCTCGCCTACTGAGCGTGAGGCTTCTCATCATTCCGATTCAGAACCTCAAGAAAGGCACACTATGAGCGTGTCGAAATTCACTCTGCCGGATGTCGGGGAAGGGCTGACCGAGGCCGAGATCGTGGAATGGAAGGTCGCCCCCGGCGACACCATCACCATCAACCAGGTGCTCGTTGAGATTGAGACTGCGAAGTCGCTCGTCGAGCTGCCGTCCCCCTACGTCGGCGTGGTCGGCGAGATTCTGGTGCCGGCCGGTACCACTGTCGACGTCGGCACCCTGATCATCACGATCCTCTCCGACGCTGACGCCGACGCCGGAACGGATGCTGCGGCACCCGCTGCCACTCCCCCGGTTGCCGCACCGGCCGCCTCCGCCGAGCAGCGTGAACTCGCGCAAGCCGCCGTCGACACCTCGGACACGATCTCCGGTGAGTCGGAGTCGAAGGCACCCCAGGTGCTCGTCGGGCGCGGGAGTTCGGCGACCATGCCGACCCGGCGCATCCGTCACAACGCCGCAGCGGTCGCTCACGAATCGATGTCGCCGCCCGCCGTTGCAGCGCCAGCCGCCGCCGCCCCGATGACACCGCCACCGCCGGCCCGCCCGGCGATGTCGGCCGCCGGTGTGCTGGCCAAGCCGCCGATCCGCAAGCTGGCCAAAGATCTCGGCGTCGACCTCAGCATCGTCACCCCCACCGGCCCGATCGGTGACGTGACACGCGAAGACGTGCTGCGTGAGGCGACCCAGGTCAGCGTGTTCCGCAACATCCAGACGCCGGAGTGGCCGACCGACCGTGAAGAGCGCATCCCGGTGAAGGGCGTGCGCAAGGCGATCGCCCAGGCCATGGTGGCGAGTGCCTTCACCGCGCCGCACGTCAGCCTCTTCGTCGACGTGGACGCCACCCGCACGATGGAGTTCGTCAAGCGTCTGAAGACCTCGACCGACTTCGCCGGCGTCAAGGTGTCGCCGCTGCTGATCATGGCCAAGGCGATGATCTGGGCGGTACGCCGCAACCCCACGGTGAACGCGACGTTCACTGACGAAGAGATCATTGTGCGCCACTACGTCAACCTCGGGATCGCCGCGGCGACCCCCCGCGGGCTGATCGTTCCGAACATCAAAGAAGCACAGGACATGAGCCTGTTGCAGCTGGCCGGCGCGCTCGAGCAGCTCACCATCACCGCGCGCGACGGCAAGACCTCCCCCGCGCAGATGGCCAACGGAACCATCACCATCACGAACATCGGTGTCTTCGGCATGGACACGGGAACCCCGATCCTCAACTCGGGCGAGGCCGGAATCGTGGCCCTCGGCACGATCAAGCAGAAGCCGTGGGTTGTCGACGGCGAAGTGCGCGCGCGTTTCGTGACCACTATCGGCGCGAGTTTCGACCACCGGGTCGTTGACGGGGATGTCGCGTCGCGCTTCCTCGCCGACGTCGCGAGCATCATCGAGGAGCCGGCGCTGCTGCTCGACTAGCCCGTCAGGGGGGGGGGGGGCACGCAGCGTTCTCGCCGCCCCGCGCTTGAGCCTGTATTTCTCTCGCCGAGCTTGCGCGTTGCGGTCGAGTTTGCCCGGCACACTGGGGTAACTCGACCGGAACGCGCAAACTCGGCGGGGTGAACCCGCGCGGGGTTAGGCACGGAACGAGCGCTTATTGCTTTTGACAATCATTATCAATAGCCGTAGTTTTGCAGAGTGCCCTTCAAGAAACTCGCCGTCCCCGCCCTCGTTGCGGCCGCTCTGCTGACCCTGGCCGGCTGCGCCGGAACCACCGGAGCCGGCACCGGCGCGGGTGCCAGTGGCACCAGCGACTCGGCCGATGGCACGCTCAACGTGGTGGCCACAACGACCCAGGTCGGCGACTTCACTCGCAACATCGTCGGCGACACGGCCGGTGTGACGCTGACCCAGCTGGTCAAGCCGAACCAGAGCGCGCACAGTTTCGACCCCTCGGTCGCTGATCTGGCTGCCTTGGGCAAGGCCGACGTGCTCGTCATCAACGGCGTCGGCCTCGAAGAATGGCTCGATGACGCCATCGCCGCCTCCGGTTTCGACGGCGTCACCATCGATTCCGATGAGGGAATCGACATCGGTTCGGATGCCGCGGCGAACGACACCGCGCACGATGCCACCCACGACGAGGCCGACCAGCACGACGCTGCCGAGCACGACGCGGCTCACGACCACGCCGGCGGCAATCCGCACATCTGGACCGCCGTCGCCAACGCCGAGAGAATGGTCGGCACCATCGCCCACGGCCTTGCGCAGGCCGACTCCGCCCACGCCGCCGAGTTTGAGGCCAACGCCACGGCGTACACCGCCAAGCTCGCGACACTCGACGGCTGGATCCACTCGAACATCGACCAGGTTCCTGCCGGCGAACGTCTGCTCGTGAGCAATCACGACGCTTTCGGCTATTTCACCGCCGCCTACGGCGTGACCTATGTCGGCTCGGTCATGCCGAGCTTTGACGACAATGCCGAGCCGAGCGCCGCAGCCATCGACACCCTCGTCGCCCTGATCAAGAAGACCGGCGTGAAAGCCGTGTTCTCCGAGGCCTCGATCAACCCGAAGGCGGCAGACACCATCGCGAAAGAAGCTCAGGTGGCGGTCTACTCGGGCGACAACGCCCTCTACGGCGACTCGCTCGGCCCGGCCGGCAGCGACGGCGCCACCTACATCGCCAGCCAGCTGCACAATGTGCGCCTGATCCTCGAATCCTGGGGCGTCACGCCGAGTGCCGTTCCTGCCGAACTGAGATAGTGGACCTCGTGAACGAGACCACCCCGCGCAGCACGTCCGCGAAAGACGACCGCGGGCCGGCCGCCGCACACTCCGTCGTTCTCGCGGTGTCCCACGCCTCTTTCGCCTACGACCAGGCGCCGGCGCTGGAGGGAATCAGCTTCGACATCCGTGCCGGCGAGGCCGTGGCACTCATCGGACCGAACGGCTCCGGCAAGTCGACACTGCTCAAGGGCATCCTCGGCCTCATCGCACGCACCGCCGGCACGGTTGCCGTGCTCGGCTCCTCCCCCGCTCCGGTCGGGTCGATCGGCTACGTGCCGCAGGCCGGCGAACTCGACCCCGAATTTCCGATCACCCTCGCCCAGGTCGTGATGATGGGCCGCTATCGCTCGCTCGGCTGGCTGCGCCTGCCCGGCAAGCGTGACCGGGCGGCAGTGACCGAGGCGCTGGATGCGGTCGGTCTGGCTCACCGCGCTCACACCCGTTTCGGTGAACTCTCCGGCGGGCAGCAGCAGCGTGGACTGCTCGCGCGGGCCATCGCATCCACCCCCGGCCTGCTGCTTCTCGACGAGCCGTTCAACGGCCTCGACCAGAAGAACCGCGACGCGCTGATCGCGACGGTTGAACGGTTGAAAGCACGCGGCGTCGCGGTACTCGTCTCCACCCACGACCTCGACCTGGCCCGGGCGGTCTGCGAGTCGGTGCTTCTGCTGAACGGCACGCAGGTGGCCTTCGGCCCGCGCGACGAGGTGCTCACCCTGGCCAATGTGCAGCAGGCGTTCAAAGAGGTCGGCGTCGAGCTCGACGAGCACACCATCGTCGTGCCCGATCACGAGGGCTGCTAGTTGTTTCACGTCGCTGCCCCGCTCGCGATCCCCCTCATCGACGCGTTCAGCTACCCGTTCATGATGCGTGCGCTCATCGTGTTGCTGGTGCTCAGCGTCGTCGCCGGCGTTGTCGGTGTGCTCGTCACCCTGCGCGGCCTCGAATTCATCAGCGACGGCCTCACCCATGCGGTCTTCCCTGGCATCGCCATCGGTTTCGTCTGGGGCGGACGGGAGGGCCTCTTCGTCGGGGCGATGATCGCCGCCATTCTCGCGGCCGTCATCCTCACACTGCTGGTGCGAAAGGCCGTCTCCTCGGATGCCGCCATCGCGATCGTGCTCACCGCCATGTTCAGCGTCGGTGTCATCGTCGTCTCCCAAAACGATGACTACGCCGGCCAACTCGAGTCCCTCCTCTTCGGACGACTGCTCACGGTGACGCCGACCGAGGTCGTGCAGACCATCGTGATCGCAGTCATCGCCTTGATCCTGATCGGGCTGACGCTCAAGGAACAGGTCTTCCGCGCCTTTGACCCGGCCGGCAGCCGGGCCGGCGGGTACCGCCCGCTCGTGCTCGACCTCGTGCTGAACGTGGCGATCGCACTCGTCGTGGTCGCCGCATCCAGCGCGGTCGGAAACCTGCTCGTGCTCGCCGTGCTCATCGTTCCTGGGGCCGTCGCCCGGCTGATCACCGTGCGCCTCTGGTGGTTGTTCCCGATCGCCGCCGTCTTCGCGGCCCTCGCCAGTTGGGTCGGCCTGACGCTCGGCTTCGAAGCCTCGGTCAATGCGGGAATCGACCTGCCGAGCGGGGCCACCGTCGTGCTCGTGCTCGTCGCCGGCTACGCGGTTGCCCTGGTTGCCCGGCTCGGCATCGACCGGATGCGGCGCCGCACGACACGCACGCACGCCAGGAACGATCTCACCGTCAGCGACTCCATCGAGGTCATCGCCGGCGCCGGCAGCCGAGCCGCCCATGACGGGAAGACCATCTGATGGGCTATTTCGAGATGGCCCTGGTCGCCGCAGTCCTGATCGGCGCGCTCAGCGGACTGGTCGGCTCCCTCGTCGTGCTGCGCCAGCGCACCTTCTTCGCCCAGGCGCTCACCCACGCCACCTTTCCCGGAGCGGTTGCCGCGGCCATGCTCGGCGTCAGCATCCCGCTCGGCGCCGCAGCGGCCAGTGTGATCATCGTCGGCATCATGACTCTGATCGGCCGCACCAACCGGCAAGGCTCCCAAGTCGCCTCCGGCATTGTGCTCACGGCCGGATTCGCCCTCGGCGTGCTGCTGCAGACCCTGAATCCCTCGCTGCCCGTGCACGTCGACTCGTTTCTGATCGGGTCCATTCTCACCGTCACGACCGGCGACATCCTGCTCGTCGGCGGTGTGCTGGTGGCGGCCGTGGCGGTGCTCGTGCTCTTCGGCAAGGAGATTCTCTTCTCGACCTTCGACCGCAGCGGCTTTCGCGCCGCCGGCTACAAGGAATGGCCGATCGAACTGCTCTGCCTGGCCCTGATCACCGCGACGGTGGTCACGGCGATGCCGGCCGTCGGTGCGATCCTGGCAATCGCGCTGATCGCGGCGCCCGCGGCGGCGGCCCGGCTGCTCGTGCGCGGCCCGGTTCGCATCTTCCTGCTCGCTCCCCTGCTCGGTGCCGCATCCGGCGTGATCGGGGTGCTGCTCTCCCGCGCGCTCGACGTGGCGGCGGGGCCCGCGATCTCACTGGTGGCCGCCGGGTTCTTCCTGGTGGCGGTGGGGGTTCACTCCCTCGGACGCTTACGGTTACGGTTGAGAGCATGAAGCGAAACACCTGGCAACGTGAGGCCGTGCGCGAAGCACTCGACCACACCGAGGGGTTCGTCAGTGCTCAGGGCCTGCATTCGACGCTTCACGCCACCGGCTCCCCGATCGGCCTGGCGACGGTCTACCGCGCTCTCGCCGACCTCGCGGCCGAAGGCGACGCCGACTCCCTGCAGTCGCCAGAGGGCGAGAGCCTGTACCGGGCTTGCAGCACCAACGATCACCACCACCACCTGATCTGCCGCAACTGCGGGCTCACCATCGAGATCGAGGCGGATGCCGTCGAAACCTGGGCAAAGAACGTCGCGGCCCAGAACGGTTTCACCCAGGCCGCGCACGTCGTGGACGTGTTCGGTCTCTGTGCGGCGTGCACGGCTGCTGCTGCAGCCCCGGATTCCGCGCCGCCCGCCGCTTCCTGACCCGCGCTGCTCCCTGACCATCCCGGTGATCGAGCTTGTCGAGATCCGGCGAGCCAGTCTTCAGACCCGACCCGGCTTCAGGGGTCGGGTCGCGAGGTCTCGACAAGCTCGACCAACGGACCCGTGATCGTGTGAACGCGACGATCGACGACTCGTCGGCGGGCTCTGTCGCCGGCTACCCGTTGAAGGTCGCGGGATGCGGGCCGGTACGGCCGTCGCGCTCGAGCCCGTAGACGGCCGCGAGGTCGACATCCGTCAGCTCGAAGGAGAACAGGTCGAGGTTCTCCCGGATGCGCGTCGCGGTGACCGATTTCGGGATCACCACGCGCCCCTGCTGCAGATGCCAACGCAGCACCACCTGTGCCGGAGTGCGGTGCACGCGCTCGGCGATCGCCACGATAACGGGGTCGGCGAGCACCGCACCCTGAGCCAGCGGGCTCCACGCTTCGGTCACGATGCCGTGCGCCGCGTTGAACTCCTGCACGTCACGCTGTTGCAGGGCTGGGTGCAGTTCGATCTGATTGACGGCGGGCACGGTGCCGCCGAGGTCGAGGATGCGCTGCAGCTGGTCTGGCAGGAAGTTGGAGACGCCGATGGCCCGCACCCGCCCCTCGGCGTAGAGCGTTTCGAGCGCCCGCCAGGTGTCGAGGTAGCGATCGCTCGCCGGCGCCGGCCAGTGGATCAGAAACAGGTCGACCGAGTCGAGGCCGAGCTTCGCCAGGCTCGCGTCGAAGCCGGCTAGGGCGCTGTCGTAACCCTGGTCGCTGTTCCACAGCTTGGTGGTCACGAAGAGCTCCGAGCGGGCGATTCCGGATGAGGCAATCGCGCGCCCGACGCCCGCCTCATTGCCGTAGATGGCCGCGGTGTCGATGCTGCGGTAGCCGGCGGCGAGGGCCCGGCTGACGGCGGTGGTCGTCTCGGCGTCCGGCACCTGGAAGACGCCGAATCCGAGCTGTGGAATCTCAACGCCGTTGTTCAGGGTGAGGGTGGGGACAGACATGATGCTCCTTGCGGGTTGTGAGGGTAAATGCGTGAAACGTAGCGAAACGTGGCGAGGCGAAGGCGAGGGTGGAAGCAGAAGCGGGCTACTCGGCGAACTCCGGCACCGCCACCGGCGCCGGCGCGGACAGCGGCGACACCGAACGCCGAGACGCCGCGTTCGCCCGCAGCATCGCCCCGCCCAGCAGTACAACGGCCGCGGCGGTGACCGCCGCGCCGGCCCAGATCGGCGAGGTGTAGCCGAGTCCGGCGGCGATCGTCAGTCCGCCGAGCCAGGCGCCGAGGGCGTTGCCGAGGTTGAACGCGGCGATGTTGGCCCCTGAGGCGAGCGTCGGCGCATCCTGAGCCTGTCGCATCACCCGCATCTGCAGACCGGGCACGGTACCGAAGCCGAATGACCCCATCAGCACGAGTACGATGACAGTCATCACCGGGTTCTGGGCGGTGAGTGCGAAGACGACCAGGATGACGACGAGGCCGCCGAGCAGCACGATCAACGTCGTGTCGAGGGAGCGATCGGCCGCCTTGCCTCCGACGATGTTGCCGATCACGAGGCCGATGCCGAAGAGGATCAGCAGCCACGGCACGGCGCCCGCGGAGAAGCCCGTCACCTCGGTGAGCGTGAAGGCGATGTAGGTGAAGGCACCGAACATTCCGCCGTAGCCGAGCACCGTCACGCCGAGCGACAGCCAGACCTGGGGCGATCTGAAGACACGCAACTCGTTGCCGAGGCTGCGTGTGCCGGCCGCAGCGGCAGCGGTGCGCGGGATGAAGACGAGCAGTCCGATCAGCGCAATCACGCCGATGAGCGTGATTGCGAAGAACGTGGACCGCCAGCCGGCGGCCTGACCGAGCAGCGTGCCGAACGGAACGCCGAGCACATTGGCGGCGGTGAGTCCGGTGAACATGATGGCGATCGCGCCGGCCTTCTTGTTCTCCGGGACGAGGCTCGCGGCGACGACCGAGCCGATTCCGAAGAACGAGCCATGGCAGAGTGCCGCGATGATGCGGCCGAGCAACATGATCTCGTAGGTCGGCGCGAGTGCCGAGACGAGGTTGCCGAGGATGAAGAGCACCATCAGCCAGGCCAGCACCTTCTTGCGGTTGAACCGGTTGACCGCGGCCGTCAGGAGTAAGGCGCCGACGACGACGCTGAGCGCATAGCCGGTGATCAGCCAGCCGGCCGCTGTCGGATCGACGGCAAAATCAGCGGCGACCTCGGGCAGCAACCCCATGATGATGAATTCGGTGAGTCCGATTCCGAACCCGCCGATGGCGAGTGCAATGAGACCTAATGGCATTGAGAAAACCTCGTGAGTTCTGTTCAGAAACGCAAAGAACGCGTACGCTGTTAGTTGCAGACGCGTGGTTAATAGTTGCACGCGCGTTCTAAATGCGCAAGCAACGATATTTTGCGATCTCTGGAGGGTGAACATGGGCATCGAAGACACCGCCGTCGAAGTGCGGGCCCAAGGCTGGCGCACGCTGGCCGCATTGCACGCGGCCATCGAGGCCGATCTGGAGCGCGCACTGCAGCGCGAGGCCGACCTCTCGGTGGTCGAGTACACGGTGCTCGATGCCCTCGGCCGCCAAGACGGCTGGCACATGCGGATGCAGCAGCTCGCGCGGGCGAGCGCCCTGTCGAGCAGCGCGACGACGCGCCTGGTCAACCGGCTCGAAGACCGGGGACTGCTCACGCGCATCCTCTGCCTCGACGACCGCCGAGGGATCTATACCGAGCTGACGGCACTCGGTCATGAGCTGGTCGAGAAGGTGCGACCGATCCACGACGCCGCCCTCGCACAATCACTCGACGCAGCTCAGCAGATTCCCGAGCTGGCTCCCCTCGTCGAGGCTTTGCATCGCACGACGGAGCCTCAGCCCGCCTAACCCGCGCCGTTCAGGGCGCGGTATCGCCCAGATCGGGCGAGCGCGAGCGGTAGCCCTCGCTTTCGCGGGCGGTCGGTGGCAGGGTCGAATTAAACGGCCTGTGCACGACGCACCTGAGCGAGTAGGCGCGACTCGGCACGACCCCTGCCTCGAAGGGACCCGCGCATGACACCTCCAGACTCGACGGGATCGACAGCTCCGACAGGAACGTCAGCTCCGACGGGCTCGGCCCCGGCTTTCCGCCGCCCGCCCAGCGCTACCGCATCCCATCGGCACAGCATCTCGGACACCGGGATGGAGGCGGAGGCGGCGTACCACCTCGTCCACGACGAGACCATGCTCGATGGCAATGCGCGCCTCAACTTGGCGACCTTCGTGAGCACCTGGATGGACGACTACGCCGACAAGATCTACGCCGAGTCGTATGACAAGAACATGATCGACAAAGACGAGTACCCGCAGACGGCGGCCATCGAAGACAACTGCTGGCGAATGATCGCCGGTCTCTGGAATTGTCCCGACGTCGCGAAAACGATCGGAACCTCGACCATCGGCTCGTCAGAAGCCTGCATGCTTGGCGGGCTCGCCCTCAAGCGGCGATGGCAGCTCGCCCGGCATGCAGTCGGCAAACCGACCGGTCTGCCGAACCTGATCATGAGCAGCGCCGTGCAGGTGGTCTGGGAGAAATTCTGCAACTACTGGGATGTCGAGGCGCGCTACGTGCCGATCAGCGCGGAGCATCCGGTGCTCGACGGCCACGACCTCGACCGGTACGTCGACGAGAACACGATCGGCGTCGTCGCCATCATGGGCCAGACCTACACCGGAGCCTACGAGCCGGTGCAGCAGATCGCCGCCGCCCTCGACGCGATCCAGGCGAAGACCGGCTACGACGTGCCGATCCACGTCGACGGGGCATCCGGTGCCATGATCGCGCCGTTCTTGCAGCCCGACCTGGTCTGGGACTTCCGGATTGAACGGGTGCATTCGATCAGCACCTCCGGCCACAAATACGGTCTGGTCTACCCGGGTCTCGGCTGGGTGGTCTGGCGCACCGCCGACTGCCTTCCCGCCGACCTCATCTTCAACGTCAGCTATCTCGGCGGCAGCATGCCGACCCTGGCCCTCAACTTCTCCCGGCCCGGCGCCCAAGTACTGCTGCAGTACTACCTCTTCTTGCACCTCGGGCGCGAGGGCTACCGGGCGATTCAGCAGGCGTCACAGGATGTCGCGCTCTATTTGTCGGGAGGAATCGGCGAAATCGACGCGTTCGAGCTGGTCAGCGATGGCTCAGACCTCCCGGTCTTCGCGTGGAAGCAGAAGGAGGGGCACACCGACAAGTGGAATCTCTACCATCTGTCTGACCGGCTGAGGATGAAGGGCTGGCAGGTTCCCGCCTATCCAATGCCGGCCGACCTCGAGGAGCTGACCGTGCAGCGGATTGTGGTGCGGAACGGGCTGAGCATGGATATCGCGCAGGATCTGCTGGCCGACATCGTCGAAGAGACCGCCTACCTCGAGGCGCTCGAGTCGCCGATGCCGGTCGAAGGGCCGACAGCCGGGTTCCACCACTAGCCGCTCCCCCGCTCCCCCGGTCGCAGCTAGAGCCAGCGATTGCGCTTGAAAATGAGCCACAGGCCGCCGCCCATGACGGCCATCGCCGCCACGGCGAGTGGGTAGCCGAACTGCCAGTGCAGTTCGGGCATGTCGTCGAAGTTCATTCCATAGACGGTGCCGATGAGGGTCGGTGCAAAGAGAATCGCCGCCCACGACGAGATCCGCTTCACTTCTTCGCCTTGCGCCAGGCTCGTCTCGGAGAGCCTCCTCGTCTCCTCGTTCTGTTCGAGGCTGGCCTCCGAAAGACGACGCATCTCGTCGTTCTGGCGTTGCGTTGTCAGCGTGGAGTGAACCGTCAGTGCATTCTGCAGGAGGATCCGAAAGTTGTCGGCCTGCTCTGAGATGCGCAGCACGTGATCGAGAACGTCCCGGAGCGAGCGCTGGAGTTCCTCGTTGACGTTGTACTTGTCTGAGCCGCGCCGGAGCGCCTCAAGCATGCCAACGAGCGGGCGGGTAGCGCGCTGGAACGCGGTCACCTCGCCGAGCAGCCCGTAAATGCGCCGCGAGACCTCGGTATCGCCCCCGAAGAGCTGGTCTTCGATCTCGTCGATGTCATTCTCGATGCCGGCGATGACCGGTGCGTACTGGTCGACGACTTCGTCCATGATCGCGTAGAGCACGGCTTCGGGACCGAGTCCCAGCAGCTCGGGATGCGCCTCCATCCTGCGGCGCACGGCAACGAGGTCGGGCGACTCGGCATGCCGGATCGTCACGACGAACCCCGGGCCGACGAAGACATGAAGCTCGCCGAACTCGACTTCTTCCCGCGCGTCCACGTAGCGGGCGGGCCGCAGCACGACGAACAATGTCTCGCCGTACCGCTCGAGCTTCGCACGCTGGTGACCCTTGAGCGCATCTTCGACGGCGAGCGGATGCAGCCCGAACTCCTCGGCAACCGAGTAGAGCTCCTGGGGACTCGGGCGATAGAGCCCGATCCAGGCCATTCCACTCCGGGTCCGGGTGGCGTTGTAGGTGGCTTCGAGGGTGTCGAGATTTTCGGTGCGTCGTCCGTTGACGTACACGCCGTTGTCGATCAGAGTCATGGCGGTTCCTGTTGTCAGCTCCGCCCGCAAGGGGGTGAGGAGCGTGCCAGGGCGCGGAGTTCTGCCCCGCGCCAACGAGTAGTGAGCTGTGCACACTGACCGCCGGGCACCGGCAACCGAAAACCTCAGGCCGAGGCTGGCTCCGTGACCGCGCGTACAGGTGCACAGAATCTATGACTGTCCATCAGCTGGTCACCTCTTCTCGCTTGCCCACGGCATCCGTTGTGCCCGCGGCGCGCGGGGCAACAGGAAGACGACCATCGCGATCGCCTGTACAAGTATGACCCCGTGAGCGAGCGCCTGACGCCGGGAGTGAGCGGATGACCGCTCCCCCGCCCCCTGGCCGCCGTCGCCGGTTTGCGCGACACGCCCGGAGCGCGTAATGTTGACCCCTGCTGCGCATATCTGTGCGTGCATTGCGGACAACGCATCCCCTCCTTTTTCAAGTTCTGCTTGACCGAGTGAGTGGGCGCCTGTTCGCCGACAAGAGATCTTGGGAAGGGCATTCGCCCTTCGGTATTGGAGGAGAACCATGGCAGCAACTTGCCAGGTGACCGGAGCCGTTCCCGGCTTTGGACACAACATTTCGCACTCGCACCGACGCACCAAGCGTCGTTTCGACCCGAACATCCAGAAGAAGACGTACTTTGTTCCGTCGCTTCGCCGCAGCGTCACGCTGCAGCTTTCGGCTAAGGGAATCAAGGTTATTGATGCTCGTGGCATTGAGTCGGTCGTCAAGGACCTGCTCGCACGTGGGGAGAAAATCTAATGGCTAAAGCTCAGGACGTACGTCCGATCATCAAGCTGCGTTCGACGGCCGGCACCGGTTACACCTACGTGACCAAGAAGAACCGTCGCAACAACCCCGACCGCCTCGTGCTCAAGAAGTACGATCCCGTAGTGCGCAAGCACGTTGACTTCCGTGAGGAGCGCTAAACATGGCGAAGAAGAGCAAAATTGCCAAGAACGAACAGCGCAAGGTGATCGTCGCACGTTGGGCCACCAAGCGTCTTGAGCTGAAGAAGGCTCTCGTCGACCCGAACGGAACCGACGAGTCCCGCGAAGCTGCACGCCTCGGCCTGCAGAAGCTCCCCCGCGACGCTTCGCCGGTACGCCTGCGCAACCGCGACGCGGTTGACGGTCGTCCCCGTGGTCACCTCAGCAAGTTCGGCATCTCGCGCGTTCGTTTCCGCGACATGGCGCACAAGGGTGAACTGCCGGGCATCACGAAGTCCAGCTGGTAACTTGCGCTGACGTTCGCCTCGCGAACTGTGGCATTGGGTAACCAGATGCATTCCGAAAAGGGATGCCGACACTGTCGGCATCCCTTTTCGTTTTAAGGGTTCTCATGCATCGGATTGACGGCGCTCTGACGGTGCTTTGTCAGCCCGGAGCGTAATTGTCGCGAAACGCCGGGCCAAATGACCAAAAAACGCCGGAAATACGCGGAACTTGGCCGAAATCTGCTAGATTCAACGCGGTCGAACCGACCAACGGAGTCGCTCCTTCGGAGCGTCGACCGCCTCACGAAATAGCTGTTTATACAGACGAAGGTCCGAGGAGGACACTCAATGGCTGACAAGTCGCTGAACAAGACCGAGCTCGTTGCCAAGGTTGCCGCTGACTCCGGACAGAGCCAGACTGCAGTTGACAGCGTTCTGAACGCATTCTTCGCAGCCCTCGCCGAAACCGTTGCAAACGACGGCAAGGTCACCATCCCGGGCTGGCTCGGAGTTGAGCGCACGGCTACCGCCGCTCGCACCGGCCGCAACCCGCAGACCGGTGAAGAGATCGCGATCGCCGCTGGCCACCGCGTCAAGCTCACCGCCGGCAGCAAGCTCAAGGCTGCAGCAAAGTAGTCTTCAACTACTCAGTCAGAGGGCGTCGACTTCGGTCGGCGCCTTCTGCCGTTTAACCGGATGTTTCGCCTCGTGTTCGCCGGAGCATCCGCCTACTCTGCCCTGTGTTCGACCGGGCTTTCGCCCAGTGCGGGACGGTTAGGCTTGAGAGGTGCTCCGTCTCGTTCGCATCATCGGTCCAGCCGTTCTCGTGTTGGCCGCTGTGCTGTCAACCCTTGCGGGATTGTCGTTCGGGGGTGGTGCCGCCGCCCAGCTGCTGGCCGACCCGGGTCCCGTCGTGCGCTGGGGTCTCCCGATCGCCCGGCTCCTGGTGAACATCGGGGCGGCCGGCATGATCGGTGCACTCGTGCTGACCTGTTTCGCGCTGAGCCCGAAGGAACGCGAGTTCAACACGGCGCTTGACTTCGCCGCGGCCTCCGCGGCGTTCTTCACCGTCGCAGCCGCCGTCACCGGTTTCTTCACCATGCTCCAGGTCACGAACGTTCCGCTCAGTTTCGATGACCGGTTCAGTTCGACCGCCGGGCAGTTCTTCACCCAGATCGCGCTCGGACAAGCCTGGCTGATCACCACCCTGATCGGGGCGGCAATCACCGTTCTCTGCTTCGCTGTGCGCAACCAGACGGCGCTGGTGTTCGTCACCATCTTCTCGGCTGTCGCGCTGCTCCCGATGGCACAGCAGGGTCACTCCGCTGAGGCGTCCGGTCACAACGCCGCGGTCACCGCGCTCTCCCTGCACCTTCTCTTCGCCGCGATCTGGTTGGGCGGACTGCTCACGATCGTCATGCTGCGCAAGCAGTTGGGCGACAAGCGCCTCATCGTCGTGCTCGGCCGCTATTCGAGCGTCGCCCTGGTCTGTTTCATCGTTGTAGCGGCATCGGGCTACATCAGCGCCGAACTGCGCCTCGGAACCTTCGACAAGCTGCTCACCCCCTATGGCATTCTTGTGCTGACCAAGGTTGCGGTTCTGCTCATTCTCGGATGCTTCGGCGTGGTGCAGCGGCGGTTCTTCATCGACCGGATGCAGCGCGCCCAGCAGGCGGTCGCTCCCTGGTTCTGGTGGCTGGTTGTGGCTGAGCTCGGCTTCATGGGCATCGCCTCGGGCGTGGCTGCGGCACTGGCCCGGACGGCGACGCCGGTCGTGCAGGTCGCCACGACCGAAATCCCCACCTCGACGCCCGCTCAGCTACTGACCGGCAGCCTGCTGCCGCCACCGCTCACCTTCGAGCGTTACTTCACCGAATGGAACATCGACCTGCTCTGGGTGTTGTTCTGCGCATTCGGCATCTTCTTCTATCTCGCCGGCGTTCGGCGATTGCGTAAGCGCGGCGACAAGTGGTCGGTTCTCCGCACCATCTCCTGGGTGCTCGGCATGATCACGCTGTTCTACATCACCAACGGCGGCGTCAACGTCTACCAGCAGTACCTCTTCTCGACCCACATGCTCTCGCACATGGCGTTGACGATGATGGTGCCGGTCCTGCTCGTTCCCGGCGCCCCCGTCACGCTGGCGGCCCGTGCCATCGCCAAGCGTAAAGACGGAAGTCGCGGCCCCCGCGAGTGGATTCTGCTCACCGTGCACTCGAAGGTGGCCGGCATCCTGGCCAACCCCTTCGTC
The DNA here is from genome assembly GCF_052113185.1 of Leifsonia sp. YAF41. NCBI lineage: Bacteria > Bacillati > Actinomycetota > Actinomycetes > Micrococcales > Microbacteriaceae > Leifsonia > Leifsonia sp. YAF41. The sequence continues at coordinate 187,771 of NZ_JBFRCS010000007.1, read as the reverse complement.
GCAGCGCTGCTCTTCGTCGGGTCGCTCTGGGTGTTCTACTACACGCCGATTTTCAGCTGGGCGACCACGGATCACCTCGGGCACGAGTGGATGGTGGTGCACTTCCTGATCACCGGCTACCTGTTCGTGCAGTCGCTGATCGGCATCGACCCGGTTCCCTACCGGTTGCCGTACGCGTTCCGGTTGCTGCTTCTGCTCGGCACGATGGCCTTCCACGCCTTCTTCGGCCTGGCCATCATGACCGGCACCGGCCTGATGCTGGCCGATTGGTATGGCGCAATGGGCTGGGGGAACGACGCCCTCGCCGACCAGCAAATGGGCGGCGGCATCGCCTGGAGCGTGGGCGAGATCCCGACCATCGCGCTGGCGATCGCCGTGGCGATCCAGTGGAGCCGGAGCGACGAGAAAGAAACCAAGCGACTCGACCGCAACGCCGACCGCACCGGTGATGCCGAGTTGAACGAATACAACGCGCAGCTCGCCCGCCTGGCCGCTCACGACCGCTAGAGAGCGGCTGACGGCCATGCTCACCGCCGACGCGGCGTCGATTCGCCCGTATGAGTCGACGGATGCCCGCGCAACGCGAGACGTGTTCCTGCGGGCTGTGCGCGTGACGGCGAGCACGGACTACACGCCCGCGCAACTCGCCGCGTGGGCACCGTCCGACATCGACCTGGACGCCTGGGCCGCGAAGCGGGGGAGTGCCGGCACCGTCGTTGCGACGGTGCACGATCGGGTCGTTGGTTTCACCGACTGTGATGACGACGGCTACATCGACATGATGTTCGTCGACCCCGAAGTTGCCCGTCGCGGGGTCGCATCCGCCCTTCTGGAGCATCTCAGGGCCAGAGCGACCTCTCGCGGAGTCGTTGCCCTGACGACGCATGCGAGCGTGACCGCGCGCGCCTTTTTCGAAGCGCACGGCTTCACCGTGACCGCGACGCGCCAACCGGTCGTGCGCGGTGTGCAGCTGACCAACTTTGCGATGCGCTGCCCGCTTGCGGGGTCAGCCCCGGTCAGTGTGCTTGATCGGTAGTTCGTCGGGCTGCACAGGCGCGGATCGCCGGAAGGAGAACCATCGAGGAGCCGGTTTGACCGTCAACGGGGCATCCGGGTAGATGCTGCGGGTGGCGGCGCGACGGCTGGAACCTGAAAACCAGTCGGCAACGTAGATCTTGGGGAGGATTTTCGCGAGCGACAGGGCGCAATAGATCACCGTGTTGATCGCGACGAATGCCGCAAAATGGGCGAACAGCGGTGTGCTGAGGAATGACGTCGGCAGCAAGATGCCTGCCGGGACCAGGAGATTCATCGGCGGGCCTCACTCTCGGGCGTTGTCGGTCGAATGGAGTCAGGCACCGGGGTTCTCCTGCGCGGAGAGCTGGTGCGCGACGTGGTCCCAGGATGCCTGGCGACCGAGCGTGATATCGATGATTCCCTTGACATAGACGAGGTTGAGGAACATGTCGAAGAGCAATTCAGGCAGGATCAGCACCGCGAGCAGTCGCGCCCGCCAACCGCCCTTCCAGACCGTCACAACGCGCTCCACCAGGAACACGGTGCCGAGGCCCAGCCAGAACGGGAACCACACCCAGTCGTCGACGGCCAGCGCGGTGATCGCCATCAGCAGCAGAAACGCGGTCAGCGCGATCACGCTGTAGCCGATGCCGAGCTGCTGCGCCCAATACCGCAGGGTCGCCAGAGTCATTCCGTACGCGCCGATGTTTTCGAGCGCCCCACGCTGCCAGCGCAGTCGTTGCTTCCAGAGGGCTCCGGGGGTGGGCATGAGCTCGGTCACGACCGTGCAATCGGCCGGTGAGGTCATCAAGGCGCCCAGCGACTTCAACGCGATGGTGAGTTCGTTGTCTTCGGTGAGCGCGGCGGTGTCGTAAACGTCTCCTGGCCGGCCCGGAATTGTCACGCCGCGTCGCTCTGCGATCGTGCGGAGCGCGGTCGGACGAAACATCGACGCGGTGCCGGTGAGCACGAAAACACGCCCACGGCGCCGCGCGATTTCGCGCGAGTAGCGCAGATACTCGTTGCGTTGGAGCTGGCCGAGAAGGCCGAATCCCTCTTCGCCGTAGAAGAGTCCGCCGACCGCCATCAGGGCACGGTCGTAGGTGAACCGAGCCACGGCGGCTTCCAGAAATCCGTCATCGAGCGTGGTGTCGGCATCCATTACCATGACAATGTCATTGTCGCCCTGGCCGGGAAGAATCTGTGCGAGAGCCTGATTGAGCGCGCCCGCCTTCTTGTCGGTGTTCCCCACCGACTCGATGACCTCGACCCCGTGCTGCCGGGCGAGGGCGACGGTCGCGTCGGTGCAATTGTCGGCGACGACGATGACGCGTTCCGGCCGGTGAGACTGGGCGTCGAGTGACGAGAGCGTCAACGGCAGTGACACTTCCTCGTTGTGCGCGGGAATCAGAACCGTGACGGTCACCTCGCCTGCGAACGTGCCACGGGTTGACGCCATGATGATCTTGGGCGCGAGCGGGGTGGCATGCATGTTGATCGAGCGGCGCGACTTGTTGGTCGCACGCCGCTCCAGCAGGGCAATGCCGATTGCGAAGAAAGCAGCCAGTGCGACGGCGGCGAGAATCAGTCGCGGTGCGGGAGCAATCGGGTCATAGAACACCTGCCACACCCCGAACAGGGTTGCAATGGTGGGCGCCTCACCGTTTTGCGGGGCGCTTGAGCCGACCACCGCCCAGAGCGCGACCGCAGCAGCAATCGCCGCCGTCGCGATGACAATGCCGACCGATCGTCGTAACCAGTTCGCCCCCACAGTCGAAAGTTATCAGCTGGCTCCCGTGCTGTGGGGTGGATGACGAAGATCGCGGCAATCTGTCGCTAGTGCAGCTGAATGGCGATCGAACCGTCGCCGCGGATGGTCACGGTCAGTCCGATGGCAAACGGCACGTCTTCGTCGCGCGTCGTGAGCTCGCCGTCGAAAAGCGATTGCACGTCGACGACAATGTGGGCCTGCCCGGCCGTGTCGGCCATCTCGAAGGCGCTTTCGCCGGCCGTCAAGGTGACCTCGGGGTAGCTGGCGATCGACCAGGCCGGCAGGCCCTTGATCCGGTCGTCGATCACGACGCCGAAGGGGCAGTCAGACGGTTGCAGAACCTCCTGGGTGGCACAGGCGTCGAGGAATGTGTCGACCTCTTTCTGCACCTGCGCGACGAAGTTCGGCGTCGGTTCGGTGACGACCATGACCTTCGTCACCCCGGACGAGGTCACGGGAATCTGTTGCTCCGGAGAGGTGAGCAGCACCGATTCGTGCGCGATTGTGTAGAGATTCGGGGCAAAAGCCAGATAGGAGGCCTGATTCGAGAACGTGCGCGGTGCCGCGGCGTCGGCCTGGGCGCGGGTATCGAGCGAGAGCCCGTTCACCGTGAAGATCGACTGATGCTGCACGTCCACCTGCAAAACACCGATCGGGCTGGCCTCGAAACGCCAGCTGGTGAAGGGGCCGGCGAAGGTGCCGGTGCTCTTCACCGTGAACGACATGTTCGATGGAACATCACCGAGGGTGAAGCTGTACGAGACGGTGTGGACGCCGGGTGCCGTTTCGGCGTCGCCGACGAGCTGGATGTTGTCGAGGTCACCCAGAACGGAGTCGCGGAGGAGCGTCTCGGGCAGGTCGGTCGGCAGGCCCGCCGCCGCGAACTGGTCGTTCTTCGGCGCGACGCCCGGGAGGGCGAGGGCGGCGGTCGTGTCATGCCGGGCGAGGGCGTTCAAATACTGGCGAACAAAACCGCCGGCGCTGTAGACGTCGCGGTTGAGGGCTCCGATCGCCGCACCGAGCGCGACAAGAAGAAGCGCGGACACAGCAACGACGGCGATAATCGCGCGCGTCCGCCCACCCCGTTGGTCACCGCCCCCTGTGCTCATCAGCTCATCTTATTCTGCGGCGGCTGCACAGATGCTGACCGTCCGCTGTTGACGGCCTGCAGCATCTGCCCACGCCGGTGGGGATAACCGAGGCGGCCCGGCAGCTCGGCCAGTTACAGTGGAATGTCCTTCCCGCGCCCATCGAAAGTTCGCCGTGACCCCGATTTCACTCTCCGCCGAACAGGCCGAGGTTTTCGCCGCGATTGAGGGCACCAAGCAGAACCTCTTCATCACCGGGCGAGCCGGAACCGGTAAGTCGACGCTGCTGAACCACCTGTCGTGGAACACCAGCAAACAGATCGTGATCGCCGCGCCCACGGGTGTCGCCGCGTTGAACGTCGGCGGTCAGACCATTCACTCGCTGTTCCGCCTGCCGATCGGTGTCATCGCCGACCATGTCATCGACCAGCCCGACTCGGTGCGCAAGATCCTCAACACCATTGACACCCTCGTCATCGACGAGGTCTCGATGGTCAACGCCGACCTGATGGATGCGATCGACCGCAGCCTGCGTCAGGCCCGGCAGCGCCCGAACGACACCTTTGGCGGGGTGCAGATCGTGCTGTTCGGCGACCCGTACCAGTTGGCCCCGGTGCCGGGGGACTCCGATGAGCGCGCCTATTTCGCCGACACGTACCGGTCGCTCTGGTTCTTCGACGCCAGGGTGTGGCGGGATGCCGACCTGCGCATCTTCGAACTCACCGAGATTCACCGTCAGCACGACGCCGACTTCAAACACATGCTGAACGCCGTGCGGCACGGCCAGGTCACCGCAGAAATCGCCGGGGCATTGAACGCCGCCGGTGCCCGCACCCCGCCGACGGAGGGCGTGATCACCCTCGCCACCCGCAACGACGCGGTCAACCGCATCAACGCCGCCGCGTTGAAGCGGCTGTCGGGGCGGGCCCTGACCGCCAAGGCGGAGGTGACCGGAGACTTCGGCGGGCGCACCTTCCCGGCCGATGAGACGCTCGAGTTGAAGGTGGGCGCGCAGGTGATGTTTCTGCGCAACGACGCCGGCCACGAGGGCGGACCGCGCTGGGTGAATGGCAGCATCGGCACCGTGACGAAGATCGACTCGACGGTGTTCGTCGATATCGACGGCGAAATCCACGAGGTGGAGCCGGCGATCTGGGAGAAGTTCAAGTACAGCTACGACCCGACGACGAAGAAACTCAGCAAGGATGTCGTCGCCGAGTTCACCCAGTTTCCGTTGCGGCTGGCCTGGGCGGTCACCATTCACAAGTCGCAGGGCGCCACGTACGAGCGCGCGATCGTCGATCTGGGCGCTCGGGTGTTCAGCCCGGGGCAGACTTACGTTGCACTCAGCCGGCTGACCAGCCTCGACGGCCTCTACCTGAGTCGCCCGCTTCGGCCGTCGGACATCATCGTTGACCCGAATGTGCGCCGGTTCATGCAGATCCCCGAACGGGAGTAGGCGGCCCGGCGGACCTGCCCCCCAAATGTGGCACTTTGAGTGGACATGATCATTCGATCGGATGACGTGCCGGAGTACCCTCGTCGATAGAATTTCGAATAAGACATGTTCGAAATGTGCGCGGGGGTGCCATGAAAAACGAGATGAGCGATCGACGGGCCATTGGCCTTCTCGCCCTGATCATCAGCGCCACTCTGTTGCTCTCCGGCTGCACTCTGGCCGCCGATGCGAAGACCTCCGGGCGCACCGAGGCGACCACGCCATTCTCGGACGAGATCACCGGCAAGCTCGACGCGGCGCTCGCCGGCGCGATGACGCAGGCCGGCGCATCCGGTGCCATCGTCGGAGTATGGGCGCCCTGGGCGGGCACCTGGACCACTGCGACCGGGACTACGATGACGGCCGGGAACGACAAGCTCACGACCGACATGCGGTTTCGCATCGGTACCAACACCACGGCGATGACCTGCACCGTGCTGATGAAGCTTGTCGACGAGAAGCGAGTCAAGCTTTCGGATCCGGTCTCCAAGTACCTGCCCCGGCTTCCCGGGATCGACGACATCACTCTCGGCCAGCTGTGCCAGAACACCTCAGGGCTTGCTGACTACACGGGGCAACTCGGCCCTCAATTCGTGAACAATCCCACGCGTGACTGGCCGGCCCTCGAGGTGGCCTCGGCCGGGATGGCTGCCGCGCGCACAGGGAAGCCGGGCACCGCGTTCGCCACGTCGAACACCGGGATCGTGCTGCTGGGGATGGCTCTCGAAGCCGCGACGCACCAGAGCTGGGACACGCTCTATCACACCTATGTTTTTGACCCGCTGGGCCTGAACTCCACCAGTTTCCCGACTGCCGACGAGTTCGCCATTTCGGGCAGCCACCCGCACGGCTACGCAACCAGCCTGGGACAGGGCGGGCAGCTGGTCTGCGAGGCAGTGCTCGATGAGACGCAGCTGTCGAACTCGATGGCGGGAGTCGCCGGCGGCGTGGTGTCGTCCCTGTCCGATCTGAAGGTCTGGGCGCAGGCGCTGGCCGAGGGAGACCTGCTCTCGAAGAAGTCGAAGGAGGCCCAGTGGGCGACGATTCCGGTCGGCACAACCACTCCCGGCTGGAGCACCTACGGGCTGGGCGCGGCTCAGCTCGGGCCACTGCGGGGGAGCAGCGGGAGCATTCCCGGATTCATGACGGCCGCTTACTCTGATCCGACCAGCGGTCTGACGATCGTTGTGATGCTCAACAACTCGACGGCCGGAGCATCGTTTGCTTCAAACCTTGCATTGCAGTTCGCCTCAATCGTCGCGGCGGCTCCCGCCGTCGGGTCGGCCACGGCGCCGGCGCTTGAGCTGCCCTGGTCAGAAGCCGACGCCGCGCTGGCACTGCAGTCGACCCCGGTCTGTCCGCCGGTCGAAGCTGCCCCGGCCGGCTGAGCCGGCTGGCGAGCGAGCTGGCGATCGAGCGGACCCGTCGAGAGCGCTGATCGCGGCGCGAAACTGGCGGAAGGTGGCCGTTGTGTGGCGTTTTCTGCCGGGCCGCCGCAACCACGCGCACCTAGGCTGAGCGCATGACGCTGATCCCCGATACGAAAGACTGGACCTGGGTGCTCGAGCGCCCCTGTCCCGAGTGCGGCTATGACGGCGGCCAGGTGCAGTTCGCAGACATTCCCCGTCTCATCACCGAGAACGCTGCCCGTTGGCAGGCTGTGCTCGAGCGGCCGGACGTGCGGACGCGGCCGAACCCGGCGACGTGGTCGGCGCTCGAATACGCCGCCCATGTGCGTGACGTCTTTCACGTTTTCACCGCGCGGCTCGACCTCATGGTGACGGAGGACAACCCTGACTTCCCGAACTGGGATCAGGATGCGACGGCGCTCGCCGGGCGGTATGACGAGCAAGACCCGCAGACGGTGGCGACAGAGCTCGCGGCGGCGGCGCACGTCGCCGCCGACGCCTTTGGAGCGGTGCCTGAAGATGCGCTCACGCGCAGTGGTCGCCGCAGCGACGGCGCCGTCTTCACCGTCTCGTCGCTCGGTCGCTACTTCGTTCACGACCCCGTGCATCACCTGCACGACGTCGGCGGGCGTTGACCGCTCGCATCGAGACTCGCCGTTAACGCCGAGAGTCGCCGTCGGAACGGCGGCTCTCAGTCGTGAGGGCGACTCTCGGTGAGCGCCCGTTTGGTTTTTAGTACCAGTTCATCGACTGGGAGTGGCCCCACGCGGAGCAGGGGGTTCCGTAGGAGCCCTTGATGTAGGTGAGGCCCCAGGCGATCTGCGTGGCCGCGTTGGTCTCCCAGTCGGTTCCGGCCGAGGCCATCTTGCTGCCGGGCAGCGCTTGCGGGATGCCGGTGGCCCCACTTCCCGCGTTCAACGCGGTGTACGACCAGCCCGACTCCTTCTGCCAGAGCTGGTTGAGGCAGCTGAACTGACCCGCGTCCCAGCCGTACTGCGACGCGGCCATGTCGCGCGCGACGGCGCGGGCGCCATCCGGAGTACCGGCGGCGGCCAGAGCGGCGGCCTTCGCGGCGGCCTGGGCTGCTGCCTCAGCGGCGGCTGCGGCGGCCTGTTCGGCGGCAACGCGGTCGGCTTCGGCCGTGGCGGCCTGGGTCTGCGTCGCTGCCGAGGAGGTCTGCTTGGCGAGAGCGAGCACCGTCGGGGTGTCGAGGGACTCGTAGTTCGCCAGTGAGGCGACCGAGGTCGCGAGCGGGGTGGCGTCGACCTTGTTCTGTGCCGACGCGAGCACCTGGTTGGCGTGGCTGAGCGTCGAATCCGCCTGGAAGACGGTCTGTGCGCGCACAAGCTTGGTGTCGTACTGCTTCTGCTGCGCCTTCAGGGCGCTTGCCGCGGCAGCATTCTCCTGGTTTGACACGGTTGTCGCATAGGCGACGCCGGTGCCGGCCATCAAGCCGGTCGCGACGATCGAGGTCGCAATCAGGAGCTTGGCCCGGCGCGAACGTCGCAGGGTGGGGCCGGGGCGGATGCCGGTGAGGCGGGAGAGCAGGGTGGGGCGGGTGGAATCGGGGGGAGTGATCTGCATAACTTCCAGCTGGCGTTGTGGCCGGGAATCGCAAGTCCGGCCGTGCCAATATTCGATGTGACGCGGTCCCATCTGGCCGCGCAGGCGAAGTTTCTAGTATGCGAAGGCTTTCTGGACGAACCCTCATTTTCTCCTGTGCGAACCATGCGCACGCATGAAAGTACGGGAGTCGGGGCGTGTCGGACGGGGCTACGCCACCGTGCCGTTCAGCGGCGTGGTCAGCGCACGAAGAACAAGGGGGAGTGTGCGCATCGCGTAGGGAGAGGTGGCCACACTGGGCGACGGGTCGTTCGACAGAATCGCTTCCTGCATGGCCGACTCGCAGAGTTCGATGATCATGCGGGTTGCGTCGGAGGAATCCATTGAGAATTTCAGCCCGACGCTCGCGAGGGCGTCATCGAGCCGGGAGGCGAGCCGCTCGCGGAAGTCGCGTTCGAACTCCAGGTAGCGGGGGGCCTGCTCGGCGTCGCGCATGGCGTTCAGCCGAAACTCTGACTGCATGAGCGTCCAGCGCCGGTCGTCCATCTGCAGGGCGAGAAAGTCGGCGACGACCTTTTCAATCGTGAGGATCTCGATGCTCTGCGAGGCGTCGATGCCGGGCAGAATTGACTCGATGCCCTGCTGCAGCTTGGCGAAGCGGTCGAGCATCTCCCGCTCGGCCAGCGCGAAGAAGAGCTCCTCTTTGCTGTCGAAGTTCGAGTAGAACGCGCCCCGGGTGAAACCGGCGCGTTCGGTGATCATTTCGACGGACGCCGCGTGCACGCCGGTCTCGGCGAACACCTCGTAGGCGGCCTGCAGAAGCTTCTCGCGCGTCTTTTTTCGGCGAGAGCTCTCGCCCGGAGTGCCGTCGGGGAGGTGATCCTGCTGCATCCTGACACCTTACTGAGAGTCGATTGCGATACACCAGTGTATTGGATACATTTGTGTATCGGATACGTCGCTGTATTTGCTGAGCGTGCGCACCGTTGATGCACGCATCCTTCTTCACCACACTTTGGGAGACCGCGTGTCGTCATTGCTGTATTCGCTGGGCCGCATAGCATTTCGGTCCCGGTGGAAGGTGCTCGGCGCCTGGCTTCTGATTCTCGCCCTTGTTGGCGGCGGGGCCGCTCTCTTCAACAAGGGACTCGACAACGCGATCTCGATCCCCGGCACCGAGTCGCAAGAGGCCCTGGACACCCTGGCCACCACTTTTCCGCAGGTCAGCGGCGCAGGCGCCCAGATCATCGTTGTCGCTCCATCCGGCAGCACCGTCAACGATCCGGCGGTGACCAACGCGATCAACGACGCCGTCTCGGCCCTCGACGACCTCGACCAGGTGGCCCAGACCGTCTCGCCCTTCTCCGAGCACGTTGCCGACGCGATCAGCTCTGACGGCTCGGCCGCCTTGATCAGTGTGCAACTCGACGGCGCGGCCTCAGAGATCACACCGGCGACACTCGAGGCGTTGGAAACCGAGTCGAAAGCCCTGGAGGACGCGCTGCCTCCCGGGTCACAGACCTCGCTCGGCGGCCAGCTGTTCTCTCAGGCGATGCCGGCCCTGAGCCTGGTCGAACTTGTCGGCGTCGGTGTCGCGCTCATCGTGCTCATTCTCACGTTCGGTTCGTTCTTGGCCGCGGGGATGCCGCTGGCCACGGCCCTGCTCGGTGTGGGCATCTCGGTCGCGCTCATCTTTGTGGCGACGGCATTCGGGCCGATCACCTCGACCACTCCGATGCTTTCGCTCATGCTCGGTCTCGCGGTCGGGATCGACTATGCCCTCTTCATCATCTCGAGGCATCAGGACCAGCTGAGAGACGGGCTCTCGCCCGAAGAATCGGCGGCCCGCGCCGTCGCGACGGCCGGCTCCGCGGTGATCTTCGCCGGCTTGACCGTGATGATCGCGCTCGTCGGCCTGAGCGTGGCCGGCATCCCGTTCCTGTCCACGATGGGCATCGCCGCCGCCGTCGGCGTCCTGGTCGCCGTGCTGATCTCGCTCACCCTGATCCCGGCACTGCTCGGCTTCGCCGGAGACCGGTTGCGCCCGAAGCCCCGCACGAACAAGAAGGCACGCGCGGCAGCCGCCTCGGCCGCGGCATCCGGCGACAGCACCGGCCATGCGCCCGGCGCGGACCGCTCCGATGCGCCCGTGTCGATCACCGACCACCGGAAGTCCGGCCACCAGAAGGCCGCACTCACCGGGTCGCAGCGTTTCTTCCGCGGCTGGGTGCGGGCCGTCACCCGGTTCCCGATCGCCACCGTGATCGCCGTCGTCGCGGTTCTCGGCATCCTCTCGCTTCCGGCCCTCAGCCTCCGACTGGCACTGCCGGATGCCGGGGCCCTGCCGGAAGACAACCAAGCACGGGTCACCTACGATCTGGTCTCCGAGCATTTCGGCGCCGGATTCAACGGACCGCTCATCGTGACCGGCAGCATCGTGTCGAGCACCGACCCGGTCGGATTGATGAACGACCTGGGCGCCGAACTCGCCGACCTTCCCGGGGTGGCTGCGGTGCCGCTGGCGACCCCGAACGAGACGGCCGACACGGGAATCGTGCAGGTGATCCCGACGGGCAGCCCCGACTCCGAGTCGACGAAGGCACTCGTCACCGAAATCAGGTCGCTGCACGACCATTTTGAAGAGAAGTACGGCATCAGCATCGCCGTCACCGGCTTCACCGCCGTCGGCATTGACGTTTCAGACAAGCTCGGGGGAGCGCTGCTTCCGTTCGGCCTGATCGTCGTCGGTCTCTCCCTGGTGCTGCTCACGATGGTGTTCCGTTCGGTCGCGGTGCCGATCAAGGCAACGCTCGGCTACCTCCTGAGCGTCACCGCGTCATTCGGGGTGGTCGCCCTCGTCTTCAACGACGGCTGGTTCGCCGACGCCCTCAACGTGACGCAAACCGGGCCGGTGATCAGCTTCATGCCGATCATCCTGATGGGCGTGCTGTTCGGCCTGGCGATGGACTACGAGGTCTTCCTCGTCGCCCGGATGCGCGAGGACTACGTGCACACCGGCAAGGCGCGCCAGTCGATCGAGACCGGGTTCATCGGTTCGGCGAAGGTCGTCACCGCGGCGGCGATCATCATGTTCGCGGTCTTCGCCGCCTTCGTACCCGAGGGTGACGCCAACTTGAAGCCCATTGCGCTCGGCCTCGCGGTCGGCGTGTTCATTGACGCCTTCATCGTGCGGATGACGCTGGTTCCCGCCGTGCTCCAGCTGCTCGGCGATAAGGCCTGGTGGATGCCGAAGTGGCTCGATCGTGCGCTGCCTTCCTTCGACGTCGAGGGTGACGGCCTGCAGAAGGAGATCGCCTTGCGCGACTGGCCGGCTGCCGGATCCCGCGACATCGCCAACGCCGAGGGCCTCAGGCTCGCCGCGGGCGACGACCTGCTCTTTCACGAGGTGGCTTTCGACCTGCCGGAAAATGGCACGCTGATCGTCGCCGGTGAGCGCGAGGCCGCGGTGACCGCACTGCTCCTCACGGTGTCGGGCCGGATGGGGGCCGATGCCGGCCGTCTCAAGGTCGCGGGGTTCGTCTTGCCCGTGCGCGCCGCATCCGTTCGGTCGCGCGTCGCGTTCGTGTCGCTCGGCGACGCGTCAGACCCCGCGCGGGCGGTGAGCAAGGCCCTGGCCGAGAAGCCGCTGATCGTGGTGCTTGACGGCCTTGACCGGGTCGTCGACCCGCTCACCCGCCGCACGATTGCCGAGCGCCTGACCGGCGCCGGGGTGGCAGCCAGCCAGGCCGATCGCACGCTGGCCCTCATCGTCGGCACGTCCTCTCCCGAGTCGGTCGCCGACGCCGTTCCCGGCGCAGACACGGCCGAACTCGTCGAACTCTCCCGCCTGTCACTGACGCACGAACTCGAGGTCACCGCATGAGCACTCCGCTCGCCCGACTCCGCCTGTCCCGGTCCACCGGCCGGGTAAGTGCTCTGTCGATCCTGGGCATCATCCTGGTGCCCCTCGTTGTCGCCGGAATTCTGATCTGGTCGCTCTGGAACCCCGCCGACCGCCTCCACCAGGTGAACGCCGCGATCGTGAACAACGACGCGCCGGTCACCATCGACGGACAGATCGTGCCGCTCGGCCGGCAGCTCTCCGCCGGCCTGGTCGGCGGCGTCGACTCGAACGCGGACGCAGCTTCCTCGTCGACGAGTGGCAACAACAGCGAGAGCGACAGCGCGTTCAACTACAACTGGGTGATCACGGATGCCGACGACGCGGCGAGCGGGCTGGCCAGCGGTCGGTTCACCGCGGTTGTCACCATCCCCGAGAACTTCTCGGCCTCGGCCACGTCGTTCTCGGGAGCCCCGGCGGATGCGACACAGGCGGTCATCGATGTCGCGACCAGCGACAAGAGCCGTCTGGTTGACGACGCCATCAGCCAGGTGATTACGACCACCGCCGCTGGCCTGGTCGGCAACCAGCTGACCACGAGCTACCTCACGAACATCTACGTCGGCTTCAACACGCTCGGCGACCAGCTCGGGGAGGCGGCCACCGGTGCCGGCTCGCTGGCCACAGGGCTCGGGACGCTCGCCGACGGAACGGCGAAGCTCGCAGACGGCAGTGACGAACTCTCAAGCGGGGCCTCTGGCCTGGCTGACGGGATGTCCCAACTCTCGGGCGGACTCACTCAGCTGTCGGGCGGGCTCACCGCCCTGCAGCAGGGGACCGCAAACCTCCCGGCCCAGAGCGCGCAGCTCGCGGCGGGGGCTCAGGGAATCGCCGGCGGTATCGGACAGGTCAATGACACACTTGCCGGGCAGGCGAGCGCACTTCAGGGCCAGCTCGCTGCCCTGGGCGGGATTGCCGCCGAAGTCTGCACCCCTCCGGTCGCCGATCCCGCACTCTGCCAATCGGTGCAGACACAGATCGGCGCCATCGCGACCGTCGTCGGAACCGCAGCAGGAACCTTGGACGCCGTGTCGTCGTCGACCGAGTTGTCGGGCGCGGCAGATCAGGTCGCCGGCGGTATGGCGCAGTTCGCCGCTGGGATGCCGGCGCTCGCCAACGGAATCGGCCAGTCGGCATCCGGTGCCGGCACCCTCGCCACAGCGGGAGAAGCCGTCAGCGGCGGCGCCAGCTCCCTGTCCGACGGCGTGAGCTCGTTCGCCACCGGGGTGCGGGGAGTGTCTGACGGCACGGCCAGCATCACGACCGGTGCCGGCTCGCTTGCCACCGGGCTCACCACCGCGGTCGATCAGCTGCCGCACTATTCGGAGAGTGACCAGTCAAAACTGGCCGAGGTCGTCGCCCAGCCCGTTGTCACCGATAACACCGGTGGACTCAGCTTCGGAACGACGGGTGTGCCCTTCTACGCCGTGCTGGCCCTCTGGCTCGGCGCTTTGGCCAGCTTGATCGTCTTGCGCGCCGTTCCTGCCGATGTGCTCGGGTCGACCAAGTCGTCGCTCGCCCTCGCCGTGAAGGCCTGGCTGCCCGCCGCGCTTGTTGGCGTGGTGCAGGGACTCCTGGTGACGGCCCTCCTCGTGAAGATGGTCGACCTCGATCTCAGCGGCTGGTTTGCCTTCACGGGTATTGCCGTGCTGATCGGGGCGGCATTCGCGGCGACGAACCAGGCGTTGAACGCACTGTTCGGCGGCGCCGGCCGATTCGTCTCGATGATCGTGGCCCTCGTCTTGATCGGCACCAGCATTATCGCGACGGCGCCGGCCGCGCTCGACAGAGTGATGACGTTCTTGCCCGTGCAGCCGGCGATCGCCGCCCTGCAGGCCAGTGTCACCTCACAATCCGCCGGCGGGGCCGTCGTCGGACTCGTGCTCTGGACGCTCGGGGCGCTCGGCGTGACCACCTTCGCGATTGCACGCAGGCGCACGGTGACGGCGCGGCAGTTGGTGCCCGCAACCGCCTAGGCGGGGCTGCGGCGGCGGACTACTGCGGTAGCCGCCGCCCGGAGGCACGAGGCGTCACGAAAAGACGTAGCCGGCGAAGAGGCTGATCTCGTGGCGTTCGAGCGCGGAATGAATGCGCCCCCACAGTTCGCGGAATCGTGCCCTGGCCACCGGTGCCGGCCAGGTGGGAGGCAACAGCTCGGGGGGCAGCAGCGGATCGTCACGCAGGGCCGCGTCGAACGCTGCGGCAAGTCGCAGGGCGATACTCAGCAGCTCGACCGTCGATTCGTGACTCTCTGGTGATTCCGTGAGCAGATGCAGTCGATCGGCAAGTTCGTCGCAGCGGTCCGAGAGCTCCTGATAGTGCCGCGCGAGAGCAGGCAACGGCCAGAACCGCGCGGCGAGAACCACGGGATCCGAGATCGAGGCGGTCCGGAGGTCGCGAGAGGTGGCAAACAGCACGCTGTCTCCCACCTCAAGTCTGTCGATGTCTGGCTCCAGCAGGGGTTCCCACGGGTGGGCACTGACGTACAGTCCGCCATGTACGGCGGCTCCGCCGAATCGCAGCGCTGCCACCCGCAGGGCGTCCCGTGCCGCGCGCTGCTTCTCCGGAATCGAGAAGGAGAGGAGATGCCAATTGCCGTCCCAGTCGGCCTGCCCGGCATCCTGGGCATAGGCGAATCTCACAAATGACTCGTCCTGGCGTTCGCTTCGCGCACGCCCCGTCGTCTGCCGCAGGGTTCCCTGGCGACCGCGGCCGTGCTGCAGGTAGTTTCCTTCGGCAATCATCCGGCGCACGGCGAGGCGCACACGCTGGTCGTCGAGGCCGAGGAGACGCCCGACGTCGTAAATCTGCCCGAGCGGCGCACTGCCATCTGCTCGGATCAAGGCCTCGATCAGCGCGCGAGGGGTGATGCCGGTGTGCATCACGGGGTGGCCGTTTTCTCGGCGCTGTCCGTGGCGGCGGCGACCTGTCGCACCATCTCGGTCGCGCTCGAGAAACCGTATATCGCTCCAAGGATGGGAAGCCGATGGTTCTCCGTCGCAACGTACCCCGCACGCTCGTAGAGGCGCTGCGCACGTGGATTCGTGTCGACGACGCTGAGCCGGATGGTCGCCAAACGGTGATCCGCCGCAAGGGATTCTGCCTCAGCGAGCAGACGGGTTCCAATCCCATGCCCCCGCGCGTCGGAGCGGACGGCCAGCCCGTCGAGCAGCAGTTCGCCGGCCCCCGGCGCGCGGTGCAGCGGAAGAAGCGCGAGCGCCCGCCACGGGGCACTCCACTTCGAGTAGAAACGAGCAAGGTCGCCGAGCTTGGCGTCGAGGGCGGCACGACCGGCGAGATGAAATCCCAGCGCCCCGACGACGGTGCCGCCGGCCACTGCGCAGAGGAATCGGTCGGCGACGAGGGTGCGGGCGAGAAAGGCGCGGGCTTGCTCCGCCGGCGCCAGCCCGGGACCGAGCTTGGCCGCGAATGCCTCCCAGTACAGGGCGGCGACCTGCTCCTCAGAGCCGGGCGGCACGGATCGCCGGATACTCACGGGCCCCTCGGCATAGTGATGCCGGTTGCGTTCAGCGCTCATATCGATAGTCTATCGTTACTCCAACGACCGTACGGGAAAAGATAGTAAATGCAGAAGAATGACAGCACGGCGACGGGTTCGCGGCCACGATCGAAATGGCAACGATCGGCGCGGCGACGGTCGGGGAGGAGGCGACTGCTCGCCGGACTCCTCACCCTGGCCGTGCTCGCGGTAATCGGGGTGACAGCCGTGATCGCAGGAAACTCATTCGACATCGATGAGCGCGCGGTCACGATTCCGACCAGTGGTGGCGAGCGTCAGGGAATCCTCGCGCTCCCGCGCGGAGCGGCTGGCCCCGTTGGGCTTGTCGTGTTCCTGCACGGCGATGGCCCGGTTGACGCGACAAGCGACGGCTTCTATCGACCGATCTGGGAATCGAACGCCGCCGCTGGCTACGCGTCACTCTCGTGGAGCAAGCCGGGCATCGGCGGGTCCAGCGGCGACTGGCTGAGCCAGTCTCTTGCCGACCGCGCCACGGAGGCGAAAGACGCAATCGCCTGGGCCAGGGAGCAGCCGGAGATCGACCCGTCGCTGGTCGGTCTCTGGTCAGCGAGCCAAGGCGGGTGGGTCGCGCCGGCGGTCACGGCGATCACCCCAGACATCGCCTTTGCCATTGCGGTGTCTCCCGCGATCAATTGGCTCCGCCAAGGGCGATTCAATCTGCTCGCCGAACTCGATCACACGGGTGCGAGCCGAGAAGCACGCGTCGAGGCAATCGGGCGAAGCGACAGCACCCTGGCATTGCTCGAACGCGGTGCCGACTACGCCGAGTATGCGGCGCTCACCGAGGGAGAACCGGACAGGATGGACCGACGGCGGTGGGGCTTCGTTTCGCGCAACTTCAGGGCCGATGCCACCCTCGATCTCACGCGGCTCGGTGAGGAGGGAATCCCGGTGCTCCTCCTTCTCGGTGAGAACGACAGGAACGTCGACATCGCGGAGACAGAGTCGACGTACCGCGCCCTTCTGGCCRATCACCTCACGACGGTCACTTTCCCGGACGCGAATCACACCCTGGCCACGAGCGACATCGAAGACAATGGCTTCGCCGCGCTCGTCGTGGCGACCTTCACTCCGCGAGCGATCTTCGCACCCGGTTATCTCGACGCCCAGCGCACCTTCCTCGAGTCCCTCCGCGGGGAGTAGCGGGATCACCGTGGCAGGTTCTCGCAGTCTGTGAGAAAGTGGCGGCGGAAGGGAAACTCCATGACGGCGATCCTGGTCACCGGCGGCACCGGCACCCTCGGCGTCCCCACGGTTGCCGCACTTCGCGCGGCAGGCCAGTGGGTGCGCGTGCTCAGCCGCCGCGCCGCACCAGGGCTCACGACCGGTGATCTGGTCGCCAATGTCGGCCTGCGCGAGGCGCTGGAGGGTGCCCACACCGTCGTTCATCTCGCCACGTCACTCAACAAAACGGATGTCGACGCCGCGCGAAATCTCTTCGTCGCGGCCCGGCAGGCCGGGATCGCACATCTGGTGCTGATCTCAATCGTGGGTATCGACCGAATTCCGCTGCCCTACTATCGCGACAAAGTGACGATCGAGCGACTCCTGCTGGATTCCGGCGTGCCGCATACGATTTTGAGGTCGACCCAGTTCCACACTCTGCTCGACCGGATCTTCTCGGCGCAGCATCGCGCGCCGGTCGTCGTCGCCCCGAGGTTTCGGCTTCAGCCGATCGACGCTTCGGAGGTGGCGGCGCGACTGGTCGAACTGACGCTCGGCGAACCGGCCGGGCGGGTTGCCGACATTGCCGGCCCCGAGCAGCGCCGCGGCACCGACTTTGCCCGTGTCTGGGCTCGTGCCTCCGGGGTGAACCGGCCGATCGTTCCACTCCTGCTGCCGGGTCGAACCTATGCCGGATTTGCGGCGGGCAACGCCCTCGTCGACGGTCCGCCAACCGGGCGGATCTCGTTCTCTGATTACCTGGCGAATCGGCCGCCGCGACCGCTCTAAGCAGAAGTACGGCAGCAGCCGCGCGGCTTGCCAGCGCCGAAGCGTTGGCGAGCCGCGAGCACCCGGGCAGTGTCAACCCACCAGTTAGCTCATCGCACGCGTTTTGAGGGCGGCGTACTCCTCGGGGGTGATGGAACCGTTGTCGAGCAGGGCCTTGGCCTTGGCGATCTCATCGGCGGAACTGGAGCTGGCGACGTCGCGGATGTACGTGTCGGTGGCAGCCTGGGACTCTCGTGCCCGCTGTTCGGCGCGTTCGTTCATCCCGGGTGCGCGGGCTATCACATAGACGAGCACCGTGAGGAACGGAACGAAGATCAGGAAAATGATCCAGAGCGCCTTCAGCCACCCGTTCAGCTTGTGATCGCGGAACAGGTCGGAGATGACGGCGAAAAGAGCCATCAGGTAGGCAATGAAAGCGAAGCTCCAGAAGAAGATCCACATAATGTTCCAGAAGCTGTCCCAGAAACTCATGATGAGTCCTTTCAATTGTCATAAATCCCGAGTGGATGGCTTCAGGTTGTCGTGCGCGCAAATGCGACGCCTCATCCATCACGGGTGACTTCTGGCGGGGCAATCGCCGGAGAAGGTCCGATCTTCGGAGGACTTCTCACCTGTTATTGGTGAGAAAGGGGTTGACGCGACACCTCTGCTGGCTACTATCAGGGGTGAATAGAGGGGGGCTATTTCATGGTGGTACTGACGGGCGATACTGACGCGGACGTTCTCTTTGGAGGAGCAGTGACCACCACTCGGCCTTACTGGGGAAACGAGGCGATCGTGCTTGCCGTGCCCCGGCCGCCGCACCTCGCGCAGGTCCGTCCGCGACTCACTCTGTCGCCTGACCGCTCGGTCGTCACTGAGATCTGGGCGTCGGCCGGAGCCGGAAAAACCACGTTGCTCTCACTGTGGGCCGACCACCTTCAGGCAGCCGGAGAAACCGTGGCGTGGGTGGGTCTCACCGCCGGCGACGGGCCTCGTCCAGCCTTGGCTGCCCTGGTCGGCGAGGCAGTGCGGCGCGGTGAACTGGGCAGGGCACTCGTCGACCCACCGGACATGGCGCGAAGAGACACCCCGACGGAGATGATCGAGCAAGCGGATGACCGGCCGGTCGACCTCGCTCTCCGCGGCGACGGGCCGCTCACCGTGATCTTCGACGACCTTCACCAGCTGAAGAGCCATACCGACAGCGCGTGGCTGCTCAGCGTCATTCAGCAGAAGCTACCGTCGGTTCGCATCGTGCTCGCCGGTCGCTACCCGCCGTCGACACTGGCCCGGCGCGGTCTGATGCCCGACTCCGTCGAGTACCGCTCGCACGACCTCGCATTCACCAGGGAGGAAGCGCGGGAGTATCTCACGGTGCACAGCGGAGCGCTCGAGGAAGTCGACCTCGACGCCGCCTGCGAACGCACCGGCGGGTGGGCCGCGGCTCTGGCCCTGTTGGCCGGCTGGATGCGGGGGGCTGAGCCGTCGCAGCGGCTTCCCCGCAATTTCAGCGGCGACCACCGCGCCATCGCCGACTATCTCGTGAGCGAAGTGCTCGACCAGCTCACCCCGGGGGATCGCGAATTTCTGTTGATGACCTCGGTCGTTGACTCGATCACTCTGCCTTTCGCGGTGTTTCTGACCGGGCATGACGATGCCGGTGACATCCTGGACCACCTTGAGATCCACACGTCGCTGATCAGTCGTCGAGACGATGGGGAGAGCATCTACACCTATCACCCCACGCTGCTCAGCTATCTGCGGGCCGAGCTGCGCCGCCGGGACTTCAGCGTTTTCACACGCAGTGTTTCTGCTGCATCCGAGTGGTATTGCCGTCACGGCCGCGCCGATCTGGCGCTCGAACTCGGTCTCCGCTCCGACCACCCCGTCGATTTGCTCGCTGCTCTCGACGACGCCGGCGTGCAGCTGGTGTTCGATGGCCAGGCCGAGCTGGTTGTGCGCGTTCTCGGAGCGCTTGACCGTGCTCGTCTCCACTCGCCGACAACCCACGTTCTGAACGCTCTGGTCTCTGCACCGTACTTTCCCGACGAGGTGCGGGTCGATCACCATCTCGCTGCCGCGGCCCCCGGCATCGGGGCAGTCCCCGTCGACATCCGGCTCATCGCGGCGACGCTCACCGTGCTGCGAGCCTCGGCCTCGGAGTTGGCCGGGCTGAAAAGTCGTGTGAAGCAGATCGAAGTCGAGGTTTCGCGCGACGACGATTCGTCGGAAGCACGGGGAGGCCTCGCGTCTGACGCTGTGCTGTTTTCTCGCCTCGCCCACGCCGCATTCTTCGAGGCGGAGGGCGACCTTGACGGGGCGCTGGGCGTTCTGCACGACGCCGTCGAAAGCTCCCGGTTCTCGTCGCATCCCTGGCTTCACTTGATTCTGCTCGAGGCCGCCGCCACGGTGGCGTCCCGGCAGGGGAGATGGCCGGAGAGCGACTCATTGCATGAGGAGATGGCCACGCTGGCCGGCGCCGACGGCCAACCGACTAATCTCGTGGGGGCCCACGTTCAGTTCGCGGTGTCTTCACGAGAATTCGAGCGTCTCGATTCCGGTCAGGTTGAGGCTCAGCTCGATGATCTCATCGCTGCGCTTCCGCTCGACCTCGCGCCCGGTGTGATGATTCCTGCCCGGGCGCTTCGTTTTCTCCATCAGCTCGACACCAGAGAGCATCCGCGCACCACTGTCGACGACCTCGACCGTTTGCTCAAGGCCTATTCCCACTCTCACCCCAGCACACTCGCCCTGTGCTCGTTTCGTTACGTCGCGGCCATGCTCCACCTTCATGACCGGCACCAGGCGAGGCTCGCGGTCGACCTCGTCACCGCCGAATTGGGCGACGCGTCGCTCGAGTCCGCGCTCGCCGTGGCGCAGTACAACTCGTCGGCCGGTCGGCAATCGAGGGTCGAGGTGACCCTCGAAGACGCCCTCGACTCCTCGCGCCAGATTTGGAACGGCACGACGCCGGTGCACGGGTGGATTCTCTTGGCCGACTGGGCCGAGCTGTCCGGGCGCTCGACCCGCGCCGACTCCCTCGTGGTGAAGGCCTTGGAATGCGCCGAGCTGATGCGGGCCCGCCGGCCGTTTGTCGCCGAAGAGCAACGCGGAGTTCGCCTCGTCGAATCCCGCATCGGCAGGCTTGGCTCGCATGACGAATTCGCCCGGTCGATCATCGAGGCGGCGGGGTTCCTCGCCCCACCCAGTCAGCCGCGGTCACCGGATGCGGCCTACTTCACGCCCAAGGAACGGGAAATTCTGCGGGAACTCCCACGGCACCAAAGCGTGGGTGAGATTGCGGCGAAGCAGCAACTCAGCCCGAATACGATCAAAACCCATATGCGTTCGATCTATCAGAAGCTCGGGGTGAGCGGCCGGGCGGAGGCCGTCGAACAAGCGGAGGCACACGGCCTGCTCTAGCCCCAAACGCGTGTTGGGCGCGTGCTGGCGGCGCCGGCGGAGTTCGGTTCGGCGCGAAACTCGCCCGGATCAGGCGAGGTCGTGGGATGCGCGGCGGCGCACAGTTGCACTGAAGGATCAACCTCAGTCACTGGAGACAGATGTCCACCCGATACGAGATTCGAATCGCATGCGCACTCTCTGAGACCATCCGCGCGGCATTCTCCGAGTTGCGTGCCGTCGAACTGTCCCCGACGAGCACGCTGCTGACGGGTGACATCCGGGACCAATCAGAACTTCACGGCATTCTCGCCCGCATCGCAGACCTCGGCATCGACATCACCGAAGTTCGCACGCAACCGTGAATCTCGACAGTCTGTTCCACTCGGGGTCGATCACCGTCTGGAACGCCGTCCTCGCGCTCCTCGTCTTGGTTGCCGCGTTCATCCTCGCCCACTTCGCGAAAAAGGGCGTGAATGCGCTCGCCCGCCGGATGCCCGGCCTGAAGCCCGAGCTCATCGCACTTGCAGCACGCCTCACGAAATACGCGATCATCATCTTCGCCAGCGGGGTCGCCCTCGCCTTGCTGAGCGCGAACGTGCAGCCGCTGCTCGGCGCGGTCATCTTCATTGCCGCCGTCGGATTCCTTGCCCTGCGCGGAATTTCGGCAAATTTCGGCGCCGCGATCGTCATCCAGAGCCGGCACACGATTCACGTCGGGCAGTGGATTGAAGTAGCGACTTCTGCGGCGAAGTGAAACACCTCAACAGCCGTGCGGTCGTCGTTGTGACGCTCGAGTTGCGCGTCTGGCGCCGACCGATGGATGACGCGCGGGCGACCGCCGCGACCGTCACCGCAGTGCATCACGCCCTGACCGAGGCAGGAACTACGGCCACCGTCGTCGCCTCGGTGCCGCCGCTGCAACTCAGCATTCCGTCGACGCCGTAACCAGCACGAGAGGCTTCACCCGCATCGGGCGATGACCTGGTCTCGGTGGAGGGCGACGCTTGAGTGACCGCTCGTGACCAACCGTGGGCGGTGTGAGGGGGACAAATGTCTGAGACCGAACTTGTCGCCGAGACTGACGTCGTTGCCACTACCGGGGCGGCCTATCTCTACGGCTTTCCGCTGGTCTTCAATCTCGATCAGGTGACCCGATTCGTCGAAGAGGGCATCGGGGCGGCGCCGTCAGCTCCGTTCAATCACTTCAGCCATTCGCGTGCGTTGGCCGGTCCCAGCGACGATTTCGTCTCGGTCAACAACGACACCGTCTACTCGATCGCGCAGATCGACCTCGGCGTGGGGCCGGTTGCGTTTCACGTTCCCGACACCGCCGGACGCTACTACGTCATGCAATTCGTCGATGCCTGGACCGACAACTTCGCCTACGTCGGCCACCGGGCCACCGTCACCGCCGCCGGCGATTATCTGTTGGTGGCGCCCGGGTGGTCGGGCGAGGTGCCCGCGAACACGACACTGATTCGATTCCCCACCCGGGTCGGATCGATCATCGGGCGTTGGGCCTGTGACGGAGCGGAAGATCTGCCGGCCGTGCATGCGCTGCAGGATGCGTCCCTTCTCACTCAGCTCGACGGGTCGGCAGTTCCCGAGGGGATTCCGGCTCCCAGCGCGGGTGTTCCCGCCGAGTTGCTCTTTCTCGAAAAGCTGCGCTTGTGGTCGCAGGAGTTTCCGCCGCCGGCGCGCGACGTCGCCCTGCAGAACTCCTACGCCGACCTCGGAATAACCACGGCTGGTCCCTCGCCGTACCTCGAGCTGGCCGCAGATCGGGCCGAAGCACTCGCGGCCGGCGTGCAGGCCGGCGAGGACAAGCTCACCGCGGTGCTCCGGTCGGGCACCAGTCCACAGGTGAACGGGTGGATGTTGACCCTGCACCTCTTCGACTACAACCTCGACTATTTCGAGGTAGGTGCGCTGGATGACCCACAGTTCAAGATCAGCGATCCACAGTTGCGCATCATCGAGCGCGCTGCCGCGGCCAAAGCCGGTTTGTGGGGCAACCACGCGTATGAGGCGGCCTACATCATGACCTACGTCGACAACAACGACGAGCAACTGACCGGCAGCCGCAGCTACCAGTTGCGTCTGCCGACGCTGCCGCCGGTCGACGCCTTCTGGTCGCTCACCATGTACTCGCTTCCGAACTTCTACCTGGTCGAGAATCCGATCAACCGGTACTCCGTGGGGGATCGGACTCCGGGGCTGGTCTACGACGCCGATGGGGGGCTCACCCTGACGATGAGCCACGACCGGCCCACCGATGCGACCGCCGCCGCCAACTGGCTTCCGTCGCCATCCGGTGAATTCCGGCCGATCCTGCGCATGTATGAGCCCCGTGAAGCGGTGCTCGATCAGAGCTACACCCTTCCCCCGATCACCCGCATCGATTGACATCCACCTGTCCCACGACTCGCCCTTCGTCCCCGCATCCTGAATCGAGGTTCACTAGCCATGACCGAATACACGTACGGCCCCGTCGAGATCTTGCTCATCGGTTTCGACGGCGAGCGACCAGGACCCGAGCTGCGCGATGCGCTCGCAGCCGTCGTCGTGGAAGGCACCATCCGCCTGCTCGACTTGCTCGTGGTCAGCGTCGACGAGACGGGCGGGATCAGCTCGGCCGAGCTCGAAGACGATGCTGACGGCTACGGATTGGGCGGCTTCGTGCTCGAGGCGTCGGGTATGGCCGCCGACGAAGACATCCTCGAGATGGCCGCACACCTCGCTCCGGGCACGTCTGCAGCGATGGCCGTGATCGAGCACACCTGGGCCCGGGAGTTAGCTGCGGCACTGGCCGACTCGGGGGGATACGTGATTCACACCGATCGGATTCCGGCGCCGGTGGTCAACGAGGCACTTGCCGAGCTTGACGCCGAATCTGCCGACGCCGAACTGACCGAATAACCGCGAGAAGGAGTCTCAATGCCACTGATCAGACGTTTTGGACGCCCGGGATTGCTCGGCCTGGCCGCCGGCACGGCGGTCATCGCCGGCACCGCCACTGCGGTGCGCGGTGGAATGGAACGGCACCAGCAACAGCAGGCCGCTCAGCAGTACGACGCAGCGCAGTATCAGGCGCAGCAGCAAGCCCAGTACGCGGCCACAGCACCGCCTGCAGCGCCGCCGGTCGACCCGATGATTGCCCAATTGCAGCAGCTCGCCGCCCTGCATGCCCAGGGCGTGCTCTCCGACGCGGAGTTCACGGCGGCCAAGGCCAAGCTGCTCAGCTGAGTCACGCCGCTCGAGGATGGACCACGAGAACGGGCGTCACGCGGAGATCCGCGCGACGCCCGTTGTGCTGTCTCCCGCTCGTGCGGGAGATCGAGGATCAGTAGACGAAAAGCTGCCCGAGAACCACGATGGCGATCACGAAGACGGCGACGACCGCAGCGGCGATGGCGAGTCCTTTGGCCGACAACTTGGCTATTCCGAATCCGACGAGAAAGGGCAGGGCGGCCAGCAGCAGGGTGAGCAGCCACCAGAAGGCGGCATAGCCCCCGCGAGAAGCGGTCTCGAGCGGGCCGCCGAACAGGCGCTGTGTGGCCGGATGCGTGGCGAAGGCGAAGGCTGTGGAGAGCGGGAAAGCGATCAGGACCGCGACGATCAGGCCGGCGAATGCACCCCACCAGCCCGATCGGCGTTCCATCTGGCTGCTGGAGGTTGAGGTGCGAGTGGTCATTGTGTGGATTCCGTTCTCGTCGGAAGTCAGATGGCCCGTGAGAATTGACAGGCTGTGAACCATGTTTAGGGTGCATCGGCGGCCGGTTGCACACCCGAAACGGGTGAGCTGATCACGCTCGGTGCGTATTCATCCGCATCGGGTGAGAACCGGGAAGGTGGCCCTGCGTACCGTGAAATTGACTCGTTCTTCCGGCGAACGAGCACGTAATCGGAGGTGCTGCGAATGTCAGTTGAGTTGATCGACACCCTGGTGGACAGAGTTCAGTACGACGGCGAATTGCCGAGGCGTGAGGATCTCTCTGTCGTTTTCGACGAACTCGACTTTCAACAGGCGTGCCAGGCCTATCTGTGGGCACTGCCACTCGTGTCGTATGCACAGTGGAAGACGCAGCACTACGACGTCTTCGGGGCAACGGGGTCTGACCTCGTGCACTATCTGTCCTACCGCGACCGGTTGGGCCTCATCACGGCCAACGCGACGACTCCGTATATTCTCAACTTCTTCGATCTGAGCGAATCGGGCGCACTCGTCATCGACTTGCCTGCCGGACCCACCGCGGGGGGAGTCTCAGACTTCTGGCAGCGAGAAATCGGTGCGCTGGGGGAGATGGGCCCCGACCAGGGCCAGGGCGGAAAATACCTCATCGTTCCGCCCGGGGAAGCAGCCCCAGCCGCCGACGGCTACTACGTCTTGAAGTCGACAGGTGTCAATATCTTCTTCGGGTTCCGCACTCTTGACCCGGATCCGGTTCGCGCCCAGTCGCTCGTCGACGCAGTCAAGATCTACCCGTACTCGCAGCGCCACAATCCACCGGCGACCCGGCTCATCTCGCCGGACGGCAAGACCTGGACCGGCGATCAGCCGGGCGGGATCGAGTACTGGGAGCGCCTGCATGGCATTTATCAGAGCGAAATCGTCGACGAACGCGACAGGTTCTATCTCGCCATGCTGCGCCAGCTGGGCATTGAAAAGGGCAAACCCTTTGAACCCGACGAACGGATGCGCGCACTCCTTGAGCGCGCAAGCGCCACGGGGGAGCTGATGGCCCAGGCCAATGCCTTCGCCAAGCGGTTTCCGGGATCGATCTACTGGCCCGATCGCCACTGGGACCACGTGCTCAACCTGACCAATCCGTCGCAGCGCGGGAAGGGGTACGAAGAACTCTTGGAGCGCACGGCGTGGTTCTACGAGGCGGTCAGCTTCTCGGAAGCAATGAACAGCCGCACGCCCGGCGCCGGCCAGGCCTACCTGGGCGCCTACACGGATTCCGAGGATGACTGGCTCGACGGCGGGCGAAACTACTCTCTGACGGTTCCGGCGGATGTCCCCGCGAAACTCTTCTGGTCGGTCACCGTGTACGACATCGCCACTCGCTGTCTCATCGACAACGAGCAGCGGCGGGGTGACCGGGGGTCGCGGGATGCGGACCTCGTGCGAAACGCCGACGGCTCGGTCACCGTGTTCTTCGGGCCGGTACGGCCCGAATCGGGCGAGGCGAACTGGGTGCAGACGATTGCGGGCAAGCACTGGTTCTCGTACTTCCGCTTCTACGGGCCGCTCGAGCCCTACTTCGATCGCAGCTGGAAGCTCGGCGATATCACGCCGCGGTAGCCGGCGCCACTCTGGGCGTGGGGAATCCCGGTGGGCGTGCGAGATCTCGCACGCCCACCGGGATTTCGCACGCCGCCGTGGCGGTCGCATCCTTGTGCGCACCCGAGAACTGGACGGCGAGCACTAGAAACTGTCGAGGCCCTTGCCGATCATCATCACGCCGATGACGAGCAGCAGAATGCTCATCACCGTCGCATTGTTGTGCACGAGCCAGGTGCGTAGCTTCTCGAGGGGGGCGGCCATCTTGTCGGCCGCCACCAGGTAGGCGATCACCGGGATGGCGACGGTGCAGCCGGCGAGCACCGTGAAGATGAGGATGACGAGGGAGGTCTCGCCGACAGTCAGGCCACCGGCACCGATCGCAACTCCCGCCGCGATGCCCATCAGCAGGTTCTTCGGGTTGACCGCCGAGAGCAGAAAGGCGAGACCGAAGCTCTTGCCGGCCGTCATGCCGTCGATCGCCTGCATCCACTTGGGCAGAGCCGGCTCCTCGTCGCCGTGCGGGCGACTGCGCCACTGCTTGACCGCCAGAAGCAGCAGAAGCGCCGCCACGATGAGCTGAATGGTCCCCTTGATCGGCTGGGTGGCATCCGCGTTGCTCTCGGGGATCACCGACGACAGCAGGGTGAACAGCGTCACCGTGACAACGATGCCGAGAAGCCAGCCGATCAAGAACCCGACGCTGGTGCCGCGCGCCTTCGGCGAGAGCAGCATCAGAATCGCCGCGATGATCGGGATCGGGCTGATCGCGATTCCGAGGGCGAGCGGGAGTATCGATCCGATGACGGCGAGCATCATTTCTCCTCAAGGTGGCGTTGTGCTTCAGCAAAAGCTGCGATTGCGGCACGGTTTGTGCCAAAACTCGTGGTGCCCTCGATGAGGTCGAAGTGCGCGAGCCCGTCGCGGAGTTCGGGGCGCATCCGGCTGAAATGAATCTGGATGGATTTCTCTTTCAACCAGTCGCACAACTCGCCGAATCCCTCGGCGCCGGTGACGTCGATGTCGGTGACGGCTTCGAGATCGAAAACCAGATGCTTGACCTTCTCTGGACCGGCTTTCCGCACGGCCTTCTTCGCGGCATCCTCAAGCACGCCGACATTCGCGAAGAAGATCGGTGCGGCAAATCGCAGCACAATCACCCCGGGGGCGGTCATCGTCACCGTCGGTTCGAGGGGGAGCAGCGAGCTGTCGGGTGAGTCGTTGGCACTCAGGATGTCGACGGCCGGGTTCGCGGCGCGGCGAGCGAGGTTGATCAGCGAGAGCACGAACGCGATCACGATTCCGGCGATCGGCCCGAGCAGGAGGGCACCGAGAAAACAGGAGGCACCGACGATGAACTCAAATCGATCGAGTTTCCAGAGCGAGCGGAATTCGGGGATTCCGAGCAGCGGGACGACGGCGACGGCAACGATCGCGCCGATCGCCGGCGAGGGGATGTCCTCGAGCAGCGACGTGCCGAAGAGCATCAGCAGCAGCGTGCCGACGCCGACGATGACCGACGGGAGCTGGGTGCGTGACCCGGCCTGGTCCATGGCTGCGGTGCGGGAGGTCGACGATCCGATCGCAAAGCCGCCCGACGCGCCAGCCGCAACGTTGGAGAGTCCGAAGGCCAATAGGTCGCGATTCGGACTCGTGGGGTAGCCCCGCTTCTCACCGTAGCTGCGCGAAACGAGCAGACCCTCACCCATCGACACCAGAGTGAGAGCAATCGCGGACGGGATCAATTGCAGCCACGCCGTCCAGCTGATCACCGGCCAGGTCAGGGTGGGCGGCCCGGCGTCGATATGGCCGAGCACGGCAACGCCGTAGTCCTCGAGGTTCGCGAGCACCACGAGTAGCGTCGCGGCGACAAGCACGACCAGCGCCCAGGGCACGGCCCGTGCGAGCCTTCGGCCGATGACGAGCACGAGGACGGCACCGACGGAAATGGCCACAGATGCCGCGTTGACGGTTCCGAGCCCGGCCACAAGCCCGCTGACCTTGTCGACGAATTCGCCGCCGCTGTCGATCTTCACGCCGAGCATCTTGGCGACCTGGCTGACCAGGATGTCGAGGGCCAGGCCGCCGACGAAGCCGATCAGAATGGGCTTAGACAGAAAGTTGGCCAGAAACCCGAGCTTGAACACCGCGGCGAGGACGAACATCACGCCGCTGATGATCGCCTGCGCCAGCGCCAGCGTGATGTAGTTCGCAGTTCCGGCGACGGCGAGTCCGCCGAGCGACGACGCGACGAGGGCCGCAGCCGCGGCATCCGGTGACGCGACGAGCTGACGGGACGACACGACGAGGGCGTAGATGATGGCCGGAACGATGAGTGCGTAAAGACCGGCGGTGGGCGGGAGACCGGCGATCTGTGCGTAACCGATATTCAGGGGAACGGCGATGGCAATCAACGTCACCCCGGCCAGCGCCTCGGTGCCGAGGTTGTGTCGTGTCAGCCCAGCCAGAGGTCGCCAGCGCATCAGGCGCCCTTCGAATTGTCGACGTCGGCGGCGGGGACGGCCAGCAGCAGTGTCGTCTTCAGCGATGGTGCCGCATTCGCCGCTTCTCCGGCCGGCTCGCTCGCTGCCTGACGTGTTTCGCTCATGGTGTGACTCGTTCCCTCCCGGCGACCAGGTTCGCGTGCGCAGATGCCGGTGGCCTCACCCAGGCCGGGTGAAAGGGCGCCGCGGGGCCTGCCTCTCACCCGGGGCGGGTGAGGCACCGGCCGATCCGAGCAGAGAAAGTGGCTGTGGTCGGAGTCGCTGTCGCACGCTGCGCTGCGCGCCCGGCAGGCGAAAGGACAGAGGGATGAATCAGCTCGACTCGTGGCGGGACGGCCGCACCCGGCAGCAGATCGTCGACTTCGTCGAGCAAGTCACCGGCGACGGCCCCGACGCGGTCGCCCGGCCGGAACGGGTTGCGGTGTTCGACAACGATGGAACGCTGTGGACCGAAAAGCCGATGCCCACCCAGCTGCACTACATCGTCAAGCAGTGGGCCTCCGCCGCCGCAGCCGACCCAGCCCTCGCGACACAACAGCCGTACCTGTCTGCGGTGACGGGTGACTTCGCCTGGCTCGGGGCCGCCCTGAACAAGCATTACGCCGGCGATGACACCGACGTGAAGCTGATGATCGGGGCCATCTTGCGCTCGTCGGCGAATCTGAGCGTCGACGACTATGCGGGATCCGTTGCCGAGTTCTACCGCACTGCGGAGCATCTCACTCGGGGCGGCTCCTACCGGCACGCGGTCTATCAGCCGATGCGCGAGTTGCTGGAGTACCTGGAGATGAATGGTTTCAGCTGCTACATCGTGTCGGGGGGTGACCGCGATTTCATGAGGCCGATCAGCGCCGACTACTACGGGATTCCTCCGGAGCGCGTGGTCGGCTCGGCGCTCGGGCTCAGCTACGACGAGAACACCGCAGAGATTCGCTATCAGGCCACTTTTGCGTTCATGGACGACGGCCCGGAGAAGCCGGTCCGCATCTGGAGCCGCATTGGGCGCCGACCGATTCTCGCGGTCGGAAATTCGAACGGTGACATTCCGATGTTGCGATACACCCAGGGCAGCGCCCACTCGTTGAGCCTGCTGGTGCACCACGACGACGACACCGGGAGGGGCGACGCACCCTACGACGCCGGAGCGGAGACCGCGCTCGCCGCGGCATCCGCTGACGGCTACGTCGTGGTGAGCGTCAAGAACGACTGGTCAACGGTCTTCGTCGAGGCGCACGCAACCGACGGGGCAACCTCGTCGGACGGAGCTTCATGACGCAGCCGACCGCGGAAACCGCGAAACCGCCCGGCGTCACGGTGCGGCGACGATGGCTTCTGCCCACTCTGGCCGGCTACAAGCCCGCCTGGATCGGGAACGATGTGCTCGCCGGGCTGAGCGCGGGCGCCGTCGTGATTCCGCAGGCAATGGCGTATTCCACGATCGCGAGCCTTCCGGTGCAGGTCGGTCTCTACACCTGCATGGTGCCAATGCTCGTCTACGCGTTGATCGGCGGATCGGCGGCGATGAGCGTGTCGACGACGTCGACCATCGCCACACTCACCGCGACGACCTTGGTGACCGTCGGGGTGGCGGCCGGGTCGCAGGAAGCCCTGAACGACCTGGTCACCCTCACCGTCATCGTCGGTGTCATCCTGCTCGCCGCGCGCGCGTTGAATCTCGGCGCCCTCGTCGAAAACATCTCAGAGGCGACACTGACCGGGGTCAAGATCGGCGTCGGCGCGACCGTCGCGGTCGGCGAGCTGCCGAAGCTTCTCGGCGTCGAGACGAACTTCAGCGGGCACGGTTTCATCAGGTCGGTCGTTGCGACAATCGAGGCAATTCCCCAAGCGAACCTCGCCACGATTCTGCTGAGTGCCTCGTCCATCGTCGCTCTGCTGCTCATCTCACGCTTTGCGCCTCGATTGCCGGGCCCCTTGATCGTCGTCGTCGCCGGAATCCTGCTCGCCGCGTTCACCGGCATCGTCAGCTTCGGCGTCGGACTGATTCCACCGGTGCCGAGCGGGTTGCCGATACCCGTGTTTCCGACATTCCAGGATGCCGGCGCCATGATTCCGGGGGCGCTGGCCATCGCGGTGATGGCCTTTCTGGAGTCCGCGTCTGTCGCACGGGGCATCCGCCATGCGGGTGACCCGCAGGTCGACAGCAACCGGGAACTTCTGGCGACCGGCGCCGCCAACCTCGTGGGTGCGTTGATGCAGAGCATGCCGGCGGCGGGCGGTTTCTCGCAGAGCGCGGTGAATCAGAAGGCCGGAGCCCGGTCGCAGCTGGCGACGCTCGTCACCGTCGTGCTGGCCCTCGCCGCTGCGCTCTCTCTCGGACCGATCCTCAGGCTGTTGCCGCAGGCGACACTGGCCTCAATCGTTTTCGTCGCAGTGGTGGGACTGATCGATGTGAAGGGGCTGATTCGACTGCGTCGACTCAGCCCGGTCGAATTCTGGATCGCCACCGTCACTGCGGCCATCGGCCTGACCGTGGGCTTGCTCCCCGCTGTCGCCGCCGGCGTGGTGTTCACCCTGGCGATGGTGCTGCACGAGCTCAACCGACCCCAAGTGGATGTCATCGTCTCGGAGCCGTCCGTGCTCGTGCTGCAACTTGTCTCCCCGCTGTACACGGCGAATGTGCTCTCGACCATTCGGCTGATTCAAGACGATATCGAAGCGGCGGGCCGACCGCCGAAGGTGATCCTCGACGTGTCGGTGCTGCGCATCCTGACCGTCATGGTCATCGACTCGTTCACCGACCTCGACCACGAGATGGCCGGGCTCGGGGTGGAGCTTCATTTCGTCGCGCTGCCGGCCGACTCGCTTGAGCGCGCGCGGAAGACTGCCTGGTGGCAGGGTGTGAGGGCGACCCATCGGGCGCATGCGAGCGTCGACGAGGCGCTGGCGTCCTGATGGCGGCTGGCGAACGCCCGGACTAGAGCCCGTTGAGTTCGTCGTAACTGTCCCTGGCATCGAGAATCGTGGCGACGTTGCTCTCCGCCCAGGTCTTGATGGCTTCGAGGGGTTCAAGCAGGGTTCGCGCGAGCGGGGTGAGGGCATATTCGACCCGCGGTGGCACTTCGGCGTAGATGCGCCGCGTGAGGAGTCCGTCCCGTTCCAGGGTGCRCAGCGTCTGTGTCAGCACCTTGGGGGTGATCCTCTGAACGGTGGTGCGGATGGTGGAGAAACGCTGGGGACCGTTCTTGAGCGCCTGGAAGACAAGGTTCGTCCACTTGTCGCCGATGCGTTGCAACACGACGCGCGACGGGCAGTCGATGGTCAGCACATCGAAGGGGCGCTCAATAGTATCCATTGGGTAACAGTATTACGTTGAGGTACTAAGTATCAAGCGGATACTCTTTTGGAATTGCCGCATGTGTCGGCTAGTTCAGGGAGAAAGGGCCCGCAATGAAGATCGCAGTCTATGGAGCATCCGGCATGGTCGGAACTGAAATCACCGCTGAGGCACTGCGCCGTGGCCATGACGTCACCGCCGTCACGCGCAGCGGAGCAGACGTGGCCGGAGCGACAGCTCGGGTTGCAGAGCTCTCCGACTTGGCCTCGTTCACTGATCTCGCCAGCCACGACGTCATCGTGCTCGCCGTAGCCCCTGACCGCACGGGTCAGTCGCACGAACCGTTCCTCGAGGCGCACCGCGCCATCGCTGCCTCGGGCGTTCCTGCCCGTGTCTTCATCGTCGGCGGTGCTGGCGCCACCGAAATTGACGGAGTTCAGCTGAAGGATCTGCCGGGATTCCCCACCGTATACAAGGCAGAGGCGACCACCATGGGCGCCATCCTCGACGACTACCGGTCGTCGACTGACTTGGACTGGACGATGCTGTCGCCGGCCCCGGTGATTGCACCGGGTGAGCGCACCGGTTCGTACGTGCTCGGCGTTGACTCCCCGGCCGGTGACGCCGTATCGACACAGGACTACGCCGTCGCCGTGCTCGACGAGCTCGAGACCCCGCGCCACCCGAAGCGCCGGTTCACTGTCGCGAACTAGCGGGCGCCACGCACGAGCGGGATTGCGACTCAGCGCACGTCGCGGCTGAGGCGCAGCCCGAACGGGTGCGGGCCCAAGAAATACCAGACGAGTGCCCCGATGAAGGGGGCGACGATCACCGCGATCACCCTGACGACTTTTTCGACATCGATCAGGTCGCTCGCGCGCACGATCTGCATCAGGGCATAGACGATTGCACCGAGATAGGCGGCGGAGACGACCGTTGTGAGAAGAAAAACGAACACTGCTGCGACATCCATCGAGGGCCTCCTGGGGTACTTCAGGTTAGGGGCGCGTGTGTTCGGCGTCAATCATGCGCGAGGCGATCGCGTGTGCCGAGGCGCGCAGGCGCAGCGCCGGTTAGTACCGCAGCAACCCGTTCTCATAGGCATAGATGACGATCTGTACCCGGCTCTGCAACGACAGCTTGCTCAGGATGGCGCGAACATGCGTTTTCACCGTGGTTTCGCTGACGAACGCCGCCGTGGCCGTCTCGGCATTGCTCAGCCCGCGCGCGGTCAGCAAGAAGATCTCCCGTTCGCGCGGGGTGAGCACGTCGAGGGCGAGCTCGATCGGGCGGCCCGAGCTGTTCGAAGTGGCCCCGAACTCGCGCACCAGGTCGAATGTGGCTTTCGGGGCCAGCACCGCGGTGCCCGAGTTCACGGTTCGGATCGCGGCGAGAATGAACTCGGGGGTGGCATCCTTTGTGATGAATCCGCTCGCTCCGGTGCGGATGGCCCGGTAGACGGCCTCATCGCGCTGGAAGGTGGTCAGGATGATCACGCGCGGAAGAGGCTCTGAAGCCGCTGTCTCTCCGGCCGGCCGACGTTCATTCGCCGCGACGATGCGCGCGGTCGCCTCGATGCCGTCGAGCACCGGCATTCGGATGTCCATCAGCACGATGTCGGGGACGGTGCGCTCGACAACCTCCACTCCACTCTGGCCGTCGGCGGCCGTGCCGACCACCTCGAGATCGGCCTGCGACTCGAGCAGCATCTGCATGCCGGAGACGAACAACGGCTGATCATCGACGATCACCACGCGGATTCGAGGTGCCGCGATGCTCACGCGGTCAGCTCCGCCAGGGGGCTGCGTGGTTCAATCGCGTCCGCGCCGGTCGGCAAGAAGACGGTGACGAGGAATTCGGCGTCTGGGCCGTCGGATGCGCCGGCCGTCAACCAGCCGCCGGCCAGACGAGCCCGATCCTTCATCCCGCGGATGCCATGGCCAGTGCCTGTCGGCGCCGGGACCCCGGGGAGATCGTCGACGGGGCGCCGCTCGGAGTCGCAGCGCGAACTGACGGTCAGCGCGAGGCCGGGCCCGCGCCAATCGAATGAGATGCGGGTCGGTGCGGCCCGGCCCGCATGCCGGAGGGCGTTGGTCAGGCACTCCTGCACGATGCGGAACAGCGCGAGTTGCTGCGCGGGCGTCATCGACTTGGCCGGCCCGAAATTCTGAACCTCAACATCCAGTCCGGCAGCCTCGACCCGCGCGATCAGAGCCTCGAGGTCGGACAGCGTGGGTTGAGGCTCATCGCCGGATTCTTCACGCAACCCCTCGATGAACGTGCGCACGTCGATCAGAGACGACCGAGCAGCATCTGAAATCGCCTCAAGGGCGGCCCGAGTGGCGTCTGGCTTCGCCGCGCTGATGAAGCGGGCGCCGTCGGCCTGGGCGATCACCACCGACAGTGAGTGCGCGAGGACATCGTGCACTTCGCGCGCAATTCTGTCGCGTTCCTTCACAAGCGTCAGCTCGTTCTCGGCCCGGCCGAGCTCTGCCGAGGTTTGGTTGAGCAGTGCGTTGCTGCGTTGCTGCACGATGTATACCCGCAACGCGACGCCGGCTGCCCAGGCCCCGGCATACAGCCCGAAGGCGACGAGCGCAGCGACGACAAAGGCTTCATCGACCCCGCTCGTGTCCCGTCCTTGGCCGGTCCAGGAGGTCCAGCCCGAGGGGCTCACCCAGCTCGGGATCACCATCAGGAAGGCGATGATCGCGGCAATCGGAATCCCCAGCGCCAGCGCCACCCAGGGGAGTCGGCCGCTGCCGTGCCGGGCGACGAGAAAGATCACGATCATGATGCCGAAATAGGCCGGCCAGGTCGTGGACTCCGGCGGTTGCATCACTGTGGCGAGTTGCAGGAGAAGCAGCAGACCGACGATGCACAGGGAGGCGAGCGGTCGAATGCGACCGAGGGCGATGGCGATCGCAATGACGATCATCATCGAGAGGCCAAGCGGATCCGAGATGCGACCGATTTCGGCGACCGTCCACAGCGTGAGGTAGACGACCGCGATCGCGGGTTCGAGCAGGGCTCGCGCTGCGGTCGGGGTGGAGGACATGGCCCCACGATATGGGCTGAGCGCGGTCGGCGTGGGCCGGTGCGCCGAAAATCCTCCGAACTGATGACGAGGAGGATCGACGCGACTAGAGGCCGCCGGCAACTCGAATCACGGTTCCGGTCGCATAGCCTGCGTCGTCAGAGAGCAGCCAGGCCACCGCGCCCGCGATCTCCTCTGGCTGCCCGGCCCGGCCGAGCGGCACCGTTTTGGCGACCTGGGCCGGCCGCTCGGGGTCGAGGTGAAAATCGGTCCAGATGGTGCCAGGGGCCACCGCATTCACTCGGATGCCCAGGGCGGCCACCTCCTTCGCCAGGCCGACAGTGAGCGCGTCGACCCCTGCCTTGGCGGCCGCATAGTGAACGTAGGAACCGGGGGATCCGAGCGTCGCCGCAGCAGAGGAGAGGTTGACGATGGCCCCGCCGCCCGTGGGCGTCATGGCCCGGATCGCATATTTCGCGCAGGCGAGCACGCCAAACAAGTCCACGTCGAGATCCCGTCGGATCGCCGCCAGGTCATTGTCGGCCAGCGTGCCGACGGCGCTCACCACGCCGGCGTTGTTCACCAGGCCGGTGACGACACCGAGCTCGGCGGCCCGCTCGAACAGAGCGATGACCGACTCCTCATCCGTCGTGTCAACCGCCACGGTCAGCGCCTGGCCACCTGCGGCCCGGATGTCGGCGGCCACGCTGTCGGCAGCGGCCGCGTCGTGCCGGTATCCGACCACCAGGTCGTGCCCGTCGGCGGCCAGCCGGCGGCAGATTGCGGCACCGATTCCCCGGCTGCCACCGGTGACGACAGTGAGTTTGCGCGGCGGCGTGGTGCCCGTGGCAGAGGTCGGGGCAGAGGTTGCGGCGGCGATCGGGCTCGCCGTCATCGCTTCACCGCCTGCAGGGTGTAGCTGAGCGGCATCCGCCACTGCTCGCGGTCGAGACGCCACTCGCCAGTGCCGTCGGAGGCCATCTGACCCGGCAACGCCTCCCACGGCACACTCTGGTGCTCCACCAACCCGGTGATCTCCATGTCGTGGCGCAGAAGGGCCGTCACGATCTCTCCCATTCCGTGATTCCACTCGTTGGTCGTCGTCGCGGTGAGGCGCTGATCCGTTTCGACGTAGGTGTCATCATCGTCCCAGACGAGTGGCTCCTCCTGTTCGAAGTACGGGTAGACGATGCGCAGGCTGTCGCTGAACTCTTCACCAATCGACCAGAGCACCGGATGTCCCTCGCGGATGAACAAACGCCCGCCCGGTTTCAAGAGACCAGCCACCGCCGCGGCCCACCGATCGATGCTCGGCAGCCAGCACAATGCTCCGATACCGGTGTAGACCAGGTCGAAGGAACTCGCGGGGAGCACGTCGAGCGCGCGATAGACGTCGGCCTCGACGAAGTCGACGTCGTCGCCGGTGCGATCGGCGAGCCGGCGCGCCTCGGTCAACGCCGTCGGTGAGAAATCGAGGCCCGTCATCTGGGCACCGAGCCGCGCGAGTGACACCGTGTCGGTGCCGATATGGCATTGCAGGTGCACGCCGCGCAGGCCCCGGATGTCGCCGAGGAGCGGCAGGTCGAACTGCACCACACCGGAGAGATGCGCCGGGTCTGACTCGAAAGTTGACACCGCGTAGTCGGCAGATGCGGCATGCAGAAGGGCGCGGTTGTCCCAATTGGCTTTGTTGACGGTGAGGTAATCGCTCATGGCGTGTTCGACATCCTGATCTGCCCGATTGTCGAGCCTTGCAGGCTATCAATCGAGCAGGCTCAGGGCCAGCGCGGCACGGAATCTGGTCTGATTCAGCGCGCGACTGATCCAGCGCGCGACTGATCCAGCGCGCGACTGATCCAGCGCGCGACTGATCCAGCGCGCGACTGATCCAGCGCGCGACTGATCCAGCGCGCGACTGATTCAGCGCGCGTCAGACGGTGGCGTGCCGGCGAAGGTGGCCGGAAAATTGTCGAGCCAGGCCCAGTGCTGCGTGGGCCAGCTGACGACAAAGGCGCGCCCGACGACATCGTCGCGGGCAACGAAACCGGTGGCCGGGTCGTCAGTCTTCAGGTAGTGGTAGGCCGAGTCCGCCGAGTTGAATCGGTTGTCACCCATCACCCAGAGACTCCCGGTGGGAACCGTCACGCTGAAAGCTGCCTTCGCCGACAGGGAGTTCTCGCTCGGCACCTGGATGTACGGTTCGTCGAGGGAGATGCCGTTGACGCTCAACTGCCCGGATGCCGTGCAGCAGACGACAGTGTCACCGGGCAGTCCGATGACGCGTTTGATGAGGTGGTTCTCGCTGTCGGATGCGCTCAGTCCGACAAAGGCCAGCGCGCCGTCGAGCATCCCGGTCAACCCGGTGGCAGCGGGCGGCGGGGCGTCCAACCATCCGCCCGGATCCCGAAAAACGACAACGTCGCCGTGCTCGATCGGGATCACGGCGGGCACGAGCTCGTTGACGAGGATGCGGTCCTGGACCCGCAGGGTTCCCTCCATCGATT
Organism: Leifsonia sp. YAF41; assembly: GCF_052113185.1. NCBI lineage: Bacteria > Bacillati > Actinomycetota > Actinomycetes > Micrococcales > Microbacteriaceae > Leifsonia > Leifsonia sp. YAF41. Next base: position 150,016 of record NZ_JBFRCS010000007.1, on the reverse strand, counting down.
CCGACGGGATGAAGAACGCCCGAACCAGAAATGCCTTCACGAGCGCGGAAACGAGAATTGCCACGATCACGATCACGAGGAGGTCGCGCACGAACTTCAACGTGCTGGAGCTGGAGCCCGGTCGGCCCGGCCTGACGGTCGGAGGCGAAGTCTCGTCGAACGTCATGGCCTGATCCTACGAGTTGGCGGACAGGAGAGCACCGATTTCGCCGGAACTGGTCGCGGGGGACGTGCACGCCTAGCCAATGGCATCCGTTCGGCATACTCTCCGACCAGTTGGCGTCACCCGAGAGAACTGAGGATCACGATGAGCGACACGGAAACCACCGCGACACTGGCCGAGTGGGAACTCGCCGAGGTCGAGAAGGCCAATGCGTCTGGGCTCGTTCCCGTTGTTTTCGTGCACGGCCTGTGGCTGCTCTCCAGCAGCTGGCAGAAGTGGCGGGATCTCTTCGAAGACAACGGCTTTGCGACCCTTGCGCCGGGCTGGCCGGATGACCCGGCGACGGTCGCAGAGGCGCGGGAACACCCCGAGACATTCGCCCACAAAATGGTGCAACAGGTCACCGACCACTACCTGGCCGCCATCGCGATGCTGTCGAAGCGGCCCGTGGTGATCGGGCATTCCTTCGGCGGCTTGATCGCACAAAAGATCGCCGGCGAGGGGGTCGCCGCCGCGACCGTGTCGATCGATAACGCGCCGTTCAAGGGAGTGCTGCCACTACCCCTGTCGGCGTTGAAGTCGGCGGCTCCGGTGCTCGGAAATCCGACCAACGCCGGCAAGGGCGTGGCATTGACCTTCGAACAGTTCAAATACGGCTGGGCGAACAACCTCGACGAGGCCGAAGCACGTGAACTCTTCGAGACCTACCATGTGCCGGCCGCCGGGGCGCCGCTATTCCAGGCCGCGACGGCGAACTTCAACCCGTTCGGCGGAGAGACGAAGGTCGACTCGAAGAACCCCGACCGCGGCCCGCTGCTGATCATCGCCGGAGAGAAAGACAACACCGTTCCGACAGCGATCACCAACGCCAGCTACAAGATTCAAGCGAAGAACCCGGGCATCACCGTCGAGACGACCATCCCCGGTCGGGGACACTCGCTGACCATCGACAACGGCTGGCGCGAGGTGGCCGACGAGGCCCTCGCCTTCGTGCAGGAGCACGCGGCGTCCTGAGGCGGTGACTAGCGCAGTACCGAGCTCAGCAGCAGGCTGGTCTCGCTGTTGATCACGCCGTCGACCAGGCGGATGCGCCCGAGCACCGCGTCGAATTCGGCGAGCGTCTCGCAGCGCAGCTCGGCGACGAGGTCCCAGCCGCCGTTGGTGGTGTGCAACGCCCGGATCTCCTGAAACCCGCGCAAGGCCCGGATGACCTGGTCGGTCGTGCGCCCCTGCACCTCGATCAAGGTCATCGCCTGGATCGCGAGCGGATCGAGTTCGTCGCGCACCCGCACGGTGAAGCCGATGACCGTGCCAGAGCTGACCAGGCGTTCGAGCCGGCTGTTCACCGTGGCCCGAGCGACACCGAGGGTGCGTGCCAGCGTCGCCACCGGCGCTCGGCCATCTTCGCGCAGCGCGGCGATAAGCCGACGGTCGAGGTCATCCAACACAGCCATACGCACAATGTACATCTATTGGTAGCAGTCTGTGCAATTGTGGCTGTGGTTCTGTGCATTCTGCCAATGGCTGTTACATATCGCCTAGATCTAGCGTTGAAGGGTCCAAGAAGGAGTAACACATGACGCGTTTCGTTGATGTTCGAAATATGGTTCGCTGGGTGGCCGACACAGGCCCCGAGACCATCATCGCCGGCCTGATCGACTACATCGAGAGCGACTTTCGTCGCTGGGAGAGCTTCGACCGCACCCCCCGCATCGCCAGCCACACCCCCTTCGGCGTGATCGAACTGATGCCGACGAGCGACTACGAGACCTACGGCTTCAAGTACGTCAACGGGCACCCCAACAACCCGGCGCGCGGTTTCCAGACCGTCACCGCCTTCGGCGTGCTGTCCGATGTGCACAACGGCTACCCCACCTTCCTCTCCGAGATGACGGTGTTGACCGCGCTCCGCACGGCAGCGACATCCGCCATGGCCGCCAAGGTGCTGGCCCGCGCCGACTCGACCACCATGGCCATGATCGGCGCCGGCAGCCAGGCCGAGTTCCAGGCCCTCGCCTTCCGCACCGCCCTCGGCATCTCGAACATTCGCATCTGGGACACCGATCCGGCCGCAATGGAGAAGTTTGTGCGCAACGTCGTGCCGCTCGGTTTCACCGTGCACATTGCCGACAGCGCAGCGGATGCCGTCGCCGGTGCCGACGTGATCACCACCTGCACCGCAGACAAAGCGTTGGCGACCGTGCTGACCCGCGACCTCGTCGTGCCGGGCGTGCACATCAACGCGATTGGCGGCGACTGCCCCGGAAAGACCGAGCTCGAGGCATCGATTCTCGACATCGCCGATGTCTTCGTCGAATTTCCGGAGCAGACCCGGATCGAGGGCGAGATTCAGCAGATGCCGGCCGACTTCGCGGTCACCGAGCTGTGGGAAGTGCTCACCGGGCGCGCCACCGGGCGTTTGGCCGGAGCTGCCGGAGCCGAACAGGTCACCGTATTCGACTCGGTCGGATTCGCCATCGAAGACTTCTCGGCGCTGCGTTACGCCCGGGATGCCGTCGACGCGACCGACTACTACGAAGACATCGACCTGGTGGCGAACCCCGACGACCCGAAGAATCTCTTCGGTCTCGTCGGCGCGCTGTCGCCCGTGAGCTAACTCCCGGTGTCAGTGCAGGCGCCGTCGGCTGTCGTTCTGATTCGGCCGCATCATTTCGAACCGAACCCGCTGACGGCGGCCGACAACGCCTACCAAGACTTGGAGCATGGGCAGGAGCTTGCTCGGCTGGCGCTCGCCGCGCATGCCGAGGTGAGCGCCGTCGCATCCGCTCTCGAGCAGGCCGGCGTGACCGTGCATCTGTTCGAGGATGAGTCGACCGACCGGCCCGACAGCGTGTTTCCGAACAACTGGCTGTCGACGCATTCTGGTGGGCACGTGGCTATTTTTCCGATGTTCGCGTCGAATCGTCGGCGCGAACGTCGGGGTGACATCGTCGATTTCTTGAAGAGTCACTACCGGGTGCAGGACGTCATCGATTACTCGGGTCTCGAGTACGACGACGTGTTCTTAGAGGGAAYCGGGGCGATGGTTCTCGATCACGAGAGCCGGGTCGCCTATGCCTGCCGGTCGAATCGGGCCGACCCGGTGGCGCTGGAGCGGTTCTGCACGAACTTCGGCTATGAACCGATGGCGTTCGACGCGGTGGATGAGCATGGCACGAAGATTTATCACACCAACGTGCTGATGTGCGTGGGTACGAAGTTCGCCCTGATCGGCCTGGACCGCATCGTCTCCCCGGCGCGGCAGCGGGAGGTGGCCGAACGGTTGACGGCCCGCGGACGCACCCTGATCGAGCTCACGCCGGAGCAGATCCGCAATTTCGCGGGCAACGCGATCGAGTTGGAGGGGCGCGACGGCCCGGTGCTCGCATTGTCCCGTCGGGCGTACGACAGCCTTTCCGCGCAGCAGATCGCTGCACTGGAGAAGAGCTGCGCCCTGCTGCCGCTCGAGATCCCGACCATCGAACTGGCCGGGGGCTCCGTGCGGTGCATGCTGGTCGGCATCCATCTCGACCCGCGTCCGCAGGCCGCCATCTCGCTCGCTGCCGCCGCGTTTCCGGTGCGGGCCGCTCCATAAAGGAGGACTTTCTGCGACTTGCCGACCCAAACCGCCAGTCCTGATCGGCGTGGCGCAGAATCTCCTCCTTTGCGTACGTCGACGTTGACGTCGACCGCGGCTATGCCCGGCCGAAAACGTTCAGGGCGGCCCACTGCAACAGGATGACCGTCTTGCCGTCGACGATTCGGCCGTCGGTGATCATGGTCAGGGCCTCGGCAACGGGAATCGTGAGCACCTCGATGTCTTCGCCTTCTTCGACAACCCCGCCGCCCGGACCGGTCTGGTCGGCCGGCGTGTACGGGGCCACATAGAAATGCACCCGCTCGGTGACCGAGCCCGGGCTCATGTAGAGATCGAAAACGTGCTGCAGGATGCCCACGGTCACGCCGAGTTCTTCGCTCGCTTCCCGGCGGATGGCCACGTCCGGTTCGTCGTCATCGAGCAGTCCGGCGGCGGCCTCGATCAGCATGCCGTCTGGGTGGTCGTTCACGTAGGCGGGAAACCGGAATTGGCGGGTAAGGAGCACCGTTTGCGCAGCCAGGTCGTAGAGCAGGATGGTGGCGCCATTGCCACGATCGTAGGTTTCGCGCTGCTGAGTCGACACCTGGCCATCGGCACGGCGGTAGTCGAAAGTCGTGCGTCGCAGCACATGCCAGCCGTCGGAGGTCACCTCGACACGGGTGACGGCCACATCGGGGTTGCGGGTGAGGTCGGCGCCGACCCGGTCGAGCCCGGTGCGACCGCGACCGTCGGGCACGTCGACTCCCCGATGGGTAGGAGTGGCGGGCGGGTCGGTCGGTGCGGCAGTGGTCATAGTGTCGAGGCTACTCAACGCGGGCGTCCGGTGTTCATGGCCACTGCGTGTGGCCAATCGGCGCCGGGTGCGAGAGACTCTCCACATGGACCAGCGCACTGACCCCGACCTCGTCGCCCCCGAGCGAGCCGCCCTGGACCAGTTTCTTGACTACCACCGAGCCACCCTTCTGAGCAAGACGGATGGCCTGGGTGCGGAGGCGATGGCTGCCCGGCTGCCCACCTCGGAGTTGACGCTCGCGGGGTTGCTCAAGCACCTGGCGCTGGTCGAGTCCAGTTGGATTCAGGAGCGCTTCCTCGGCAGGCCCGAGGAAGAACCCTGGGCGAGTGCGCCCTGGGATGACGACCGGGATTGGGAGTTTCACACCGCCGTCACGGACGATCCAGAGGAACTGCGCGAGCTTTACCGCGCGACCTGCGGGCGCAATCGGGCGGCATTGGCCGGCGTCGACCTGGATGCGCTCTCGGTGGGGCGTGACAGCGAGGGGCGGCAGTGGAGCCTCAGGTGGATACTGCTGCACCTGATCGAGGAGACGGCGCGGCACAACGGCCACGCCGACTTGCTGCGCGAGGCCATCGATGGGGTTGTCGGCGAGTAGCCGACGAGCCGATACAGCCGGCAACCATCGCCTGAACGCAGCAGTGGAGATTCTACGAATTGTCGACTCAGACCGGCGGTTACTCGCGAGACTTGCGGAATCTCCGCTGTGAGGGAGACGAAGGGTGGCGTCATGATGCGGTCGCACGCCGGGCGGAGACTATGAAGCCGGCACCGGTAAGCGCCACCAGCATTCCGGATGCCGCGAGACCGGTGGCCACCCAGTTGCCGGAGTCCACCGTGACGGTTCCCACGCCGTCGGCGCGCAACCAGGTGCACTCCCGCCCCATCGGCCAGGCGGTGAAGTTGCCGGTGACAATGCCGGGACGCTCCGAGATCTCGGCGAGCGGGGAATGCGGACCATCCACCAGGCATTTGTAATCTGCGCCCTGGTAAACGGCGGCGACGAAGCTGAAGAATGTGATGCCCAACGCGGTGAGAAGGCCGGCGATGCAGAGCACGAGACCGAGTCGTCGGCGCTCGATGGCTGAGGCCCTGGTCGAAAGCGGCGGGGCGGCAGCCTGACCCGGCGCAACCAGCGTGCGTCGGAGGAGAACGGTGATGAGACCTGCCCACACGGGCCCACCGATCAGAATGTAGCCGGCCGCCGTGCCAACCACGATGGCAAATCCCCCGGTCATTCCCGGCCGACCGGGAATCCATTCCTCGGCAATGAGCACGGCGAGCGGCGCCACAACCACGCTCACCGATGCAGCGACTGCCCCGCGCCACGCATATCCCCATCGGGTGGTCGGAGCCGCGCTCGCAGTGAGAAGAAACAAAGTCAGAAATCCGCAGGCAAGCGCCGTCGCCGTGACGAGCGGGCGCTGGACGAGCACAAATACTGCGGTCGTGAAGGAGGCGCCGGTGCCGACGACGACGAGAATTGTCGCGACCGCGACGGTGAGAGCGAGCGCCCCGATCACGGACGCCGAAAACCGAACGGCGGATGTGATTGGCAAGCGAGTCGCAACGGGGGCTTCCATGTGCGGAACGCTAGCGCAGGTTCCGCCTGCCATCGCGGAGGAGGGAGACGGCCGACCAGCGGCATCCACTTAAACTCAGACCATGTCCCGCCTCGTCATTGTGCTGCCGCTCACCCCGCTTGAGGTGGGGGAGAGCTTCGCCGTGGCGGACTGGCCCCTGCACATCACCGTGCTTCCGCCGTTTCTCACCAGCGCTGAGCCGGCGGATGTTGCAGCTGCGATCGAGGAGGCCGCCGCCGGTCAGACGGCGCTCGCCGCGACGGTCGGCCCCGACGCGCTGTTCGGCCGCCGCCACAACATTCCCGTCTCACTCGTTGACGACAGCCCGGCGCTCACCGCGCTCCACCGCGCGCTGAAGGAGGCCATGCGTCAGTTCGCCGCGGCTCCGGAGGAACCGGCATTCACCGGAGTGGGCTTTCGCGCCCACGTCACGGTCAAGAATCAGGGCCGGGTACACGAGGGTGATGTGCTGACGCTCACGCAGATCGCGGTCGTGGACATGGCGCCGCGGGCAGCGGCCAGCGGGCGCACGGTGTTGGCGACGCTCGACCTGCCAGCACCTCGACCGACCGACTGACGCCCTCACTCGCGCGTCAACGAACCGACGAGGCCCGAATATCGGCGTCACAAGGGCGGGCCCCCGAAGGGGTTAGCGCGAAGCGACAGTTTGTCTCGTTTTGTTGTTCAAATGAGACGTAAAAAAGTTTGCACAGTCAAGATTGAATATGTTAGCTTTGCCCAGCCATCCAATGACGGATAAGGCCAGGGAAGGAATCTCGATCCAAGTGACAAATTTTCTTGATAAGCAGGCTCTCCGCCGGAGCTCCTATGTTGTCGGCTTGCTTGCCGCGGCCTTGACTCTCAGCGCCTGCGCAGCAAGCCCGGCTTCAACGCCCAGCACCTCCGATGCGGGAGTAGAGGTCGACCAGGCCACCTGCGATCGCAACAGCGCGGCCGGCCCCATCACCTACATCTCGGGTTACGGATACTCGGCCAGTGCCGGCCAGCTCGACGTGTTCCTCGCCAAGGAGCTGGGCTACTTCGACGCCCTCTGCCTCGACGTTGAAATCAACGCCTCTGGTGCGAACGGCCAGCAGCTCGTTTCGTCGGGTCAGGCCCAGTTCACCGCACTCGGCTCGGCGTCCGACGTCATGCTGGCCGCCGCGAACAGCCACAACCTGACCGCGGTTGCCACCTACGGCAGCGACTCGCCCTTCTCGATCTTCACGAACGAGAACATCAAGAGTCTGAAAGACCTTGAGGGCAAGAAACTCGGCTACTTCATCAACATGACGCCGATCGCATCCGCGATGTTGGATGCTGCCGGTGTCGATGTCTCCAAGGTCGAACTGATCAAGATGACCAACTACGACCCCACGGTCGTCACCCGCGGACAGGTCGACGCCATCGTCGGCTACGCGTCGAACCAGCCGGAGAAGCTCAAGTCGCTCGGTCTGCCGTTCAACCAGTTCCTGCCGTCTGAGCTCGGCATCAAGGGCACCTACAACGTGATGGAGGCGAACTCGAAGTTCCTCACCGAGAACCGCGAGGTCTCGGCCGATTTCATGCGTGCCAGCCTCAAGGCGCTGCAGTACTGCCTCGACAATGACGACAAATGCATGGACATGATCAGCACGCTCGCCGCCGACAACAACCAGGGCGACGCGTTCCCGAAGGACCAGCAGGCCCGCACCTGGGCTGTTGAATCGAACTGGGTGCGGAACAGCACCGCCGGGATGCCCGGCGTGCAGACGACCGCCGAGTGGGAAGACGAGTACAAGCTGGTCAAGCAGTTCGGCAACGTCAGCGAGCTGCCGAAGCTGGAGTCGATGATGGACACCAAGCTGGTCGCCGATCTCTACAGCGACGACGCGTTGATCTGGCCGGGCAAGTGAGCTCCGAACTTATCGATGTGACCAGCGCGGTCGGGAACCGATTCGCGGCTTCGGCCGCCGGTTCCCGGCCCGCGGGCAACACCGGAGTGCAGGTCACCAACGTCTCGAAGAGCTTCGGCCCGGCCGGGGCCAAGACTCTGGTGCTCGATGACGTAACGCTGTCGATCAACGCCGGTGAGTTCGTATCGGTGATCGGCCCGAGCGGATGCGGCAAGTCCACCCTGTTGAAGGTGATCGCCGGACTCAGCGACGCCGACGAGGGCACAGTCACCATCGACGGAAAAACGGTGAAGTCGGCGACCAAGGGCAAGATGATCGGTCTTGTGCCCCAGTCGCCGGCCCTGCTGCCGTGGCGCACCGTGCTGGAGAATGTGACCTTGCCGATCACGGTGAACCCCAAGGCGAACGCCGGACGCACCCTCCGTGACCCGAAGGAAATCTTGGAGTCGTTCGGCCTCGGCCACGCGATCAACAAGTATCCGTCGCAGCTCTCGGGCGGCATGCAGCAGCGCGCGGCCATCGCTCGCGCGTTCGTCTTCGACCCGAGCGTGCTTCTGATGGACGAGCCCTTCTCGGCTCTCGACGAGATGAACCGCGACCAGCAGCGCATCGGATTGCTCGACTTCTGGCAAACCAACCGCAAGACGGTGCTGTTCGTCACCCACTCGGTGCCCGAAGCGATCATGCTGTCCGACCGCATCATCGTGATGGCCGCACATCCCGGTCGCATTGCCGAGGTGATCGACGTCAACCTGCCGCGCCCGCGGGATGCCGATGTCTACGCAACCGACGAATTCCGCGACCTTGAGGGTGCAGTGCGGTCGTCGCTACAGAGTGTCATGGAGAAGAAGTATGTCTAACCTGCACACGGTGCCGAGATCGACAACGCAGTCCGTCACCGAATCAAATGCTGTGCAGGCCGGCACACGGAAGGGGGCTGCCCAGTCGGCCGCGCCGCGCCGCGGACTGAAGTGGGGAACGTGGGCACCGCCCACCATCACTTTCATCGTCGCGGGTGCGCTCTGGCAGGCCGTTGCCCTCGCCAACCCGTATGTGATTCCCACGATCGACGCCGTCTGGTCGAGCCTGGCCAAAGAACCGATGATGTACTGGTCGAACTTCTTGGTCACGCTGCAGGAGGTCGTCATCGGCGCGGGTGCCGGCATCCTGTTCGGGTTCCTTCTCGCGGTGATCATGGCGGAGTTCCAGATCATGGAGCGAGCAGTCATGCCGCTTATCGTCGTGGTCATGGTCACCCCGGTTGTGGCCATCGCCCCGGCCCTCGTGGTGGCATTCGGCTTCGGCATGATGCCGAAGTACATCGTCACCGCTCTCGTCGTCTTCTTTCCGATGCTGGTCAACTCGTTGGCCGGGCTGCGGGACGTCGATGGGCGTGCGCTCGACGTGATGCGCACAATCCACGCGAGTCGCTGGGAAATCTTCCGCGACCTGCGCTTCCCCGGCTGCATGCCGTTCGTCTTCGCGGGGCTGCGCATCGCAATGCCGCTGGCGATCGTCGGTGCGGCAGTGGCCGAATTCGTCGCTGCCGGTCAGCAGGCCGGTCTCGGTTCCCTCGTCACAATCGCCGCAGCGCAAGCCAACCTCGCCGTCACCTGGGCCAGCATCGCGCTGCTCTGCCTGATGGGCGTGACCCTGGTGTCGCTACTGGCGCTGCTACGCAAGCGCGTCTTGTGGTGGAGCGAAGACACCACAGTCGCCCGCTAGTCGCCGCGAGGCACGCTGCCTCGTCACTTCACACAAAAAATCAGCACGAAAGGCATCACAATGAAACAGCTTCGCTTCGGCCTGTTCGAAAACGCTCAGACCAACGACTCCGGAACGGCAACCTGGCGTCACCCTGACAACCAGAGGCACCTCTTCGACACCCTCGCCTACTGGAAGAACATCGCCGAGATCTGCGAAAACGCGGGCCTGGACTTCATCTTTCTCGCGGATGCCTGGGGCTGGGCCGACGTCAACGGCGAACGACCCGACATCTGCACGGTTGAGGGCCTCGACCTGCCGCGTCTCGACCCTGCGATCGTTGCCGCGGCACTGATCTCGAGCACCGAGAACCTCGGCCTCGTGCTGACCGGTTCCACCCTGCTGGAGCAGCCGTACTCCTTCGCCCGCCGGATCGCGAGCCTCGACCACCTGTCGAAGGGCCGCATCGGCTGGAACGTGGTCACCACGGGAACCGCCGAGACCGCATCCGCTGCCTTCGGCGTGCCGATGGTCGCCCACGACGAGCGATACAACATGGCCGACGACTTCATGGAACTCGTATACAAGCTGTGGGAAGGCGCCTGGGAGCCCGACGCACTCGAGCTCGACAAGCAGGGACGTTATGCCGACCCCGAGAAGGTGCACCGCATCGAGCACGAGGGCCCGTACTTCCGCAGCAACGGCTACGGAAACACCTCCTACTCGCCGCAGGGCACGCCGGTTCTCTTCCAGGCCGGCTCCTCGGAGCGCGGCCGTGAGTTCGGCGGCCGCCACGGCGAATGCATCTTCCTCGGTGGTGCACCGGTCGATAAGCTCGCCGGCCAGGTGCAGGCCATCCGTGCCGAAGCCGTCGCCGCAGGGCGCGCAGCCGACTCGATCAAGCTGATGGCCGCGTTCTCCTGCGTGGTCGCCCCGACGCATGAAGAGGCTGAGCAGAAGTACCAGGAGGTGCTCGACGCGCAGACTCCCGAGGTGGCCGTCGCGTCGTACGCCTGGTTCACCGGGCTCGACCTGTCGTCGTACGACCCGAGCACGCCGATGACCGACCTGCACACCGAGCTGTCGCAGACCCAGGTCGCGCGCTTCGCCGGGCTCACTGTCGGCGATGTGCTGAAGGACTGGCACGCACACGGTGTGCGCTCGAAGCCCGTCATCGGCACCCCCGAGGAGATCGCAGACGCGATCTGCGAGCTGGCCGAGGGCGCTGACCTCGACGGCTTCCTGTTCACTCCGGTGATCCAGCCCGGTTCGACGATTGACTTCATCGAACAGGTCATGCCGATTCTGCGTGAGCGCGGCGTCGCCGGCACCGGCTACGACGCTCCGACGTTGCGTCAGCGGCTGGTCGGAACCGAGACTCCTGTTCTGCGTGACGACCACCCGGGTGCGGGCTTCCGGGCGCAGCAGGCCGCGTTGACGCTCTGATCCCCCCTCAGGGCTGAAGTGAGAATCCGTGGCGCCGGCCGATGGCCGGGGTCACGGATTCTCGCGTTCGAGAGGGCGGATGCAGGGGCGGATGTAGGGGCAGAAGCGACAGTGGATGCCGCAGCTGCCGCCGCGAGGCTGCGTTTAGGCGTCGAGCGAGCGAGCCGACCGGGCGCGGTCGCTCTCGGGTTCCCCGGCGAAGCTGTACTCGCCGGCCTTCACCCGCTCACCGAGTTCTCTGGCCCACTGTTGTTCGCCGCGCAGGCGTGCCGTCGACAACTCGAAGATCTCGCGAACGTAAAGCGGGGTCGTCGTCGACTTGGCGACATCCTCGATGTGAAAGCCGTTGCTGGCGATCTTGGCGTTGATCTCGTTGACGCGGTGGTCGAGGGCCGCGATGACCTCTTCACGGCTCAGCGCGAACATGAACGACGTGAGGGCCATCACCGGCTTGGTGTCGAAGGTCTCCACAGTCCACAGCGTGAGCCGGAGCAGGCGAAGAAATTCGACCTCTCCCTCTGGCGTCATCTGATAGATGGTGCGCTCGGGGCGCTTGCCGGCCGACTCGGTGCCATTCTCCTCGATGTAGCCGTCTTGCTTGAGGGAGCGCAGCGCGTTGTAGATCGAGCCGGGCTGAATGTTGGCCCATTCGTCGACGTGCCACGTCATCAGTTCGCGGCGCAGAAAATAGCCGTGAACAGGCTGAAATTGGTGTACGGCGCCCAGCACGATCAGGCGGGTAAGGCTCGACATTGCTCCATCGTAAGTCAGCAGATGCGTCGCGTCCCCGAATGAATCACGTTTTATATGTTCAAATCTGAATAAGTACTAGAAATATGATCAAACTTGACTAGTGTGATGACTGAGTCATTTCAATGAAGAAGGAGTTACGTGATGTCTACCGCGACAAACCTGGAGACCGTGCCGCCGGAAGTGGCGCTGCGTCGCGCATTTTCTCTCTTTCCGACCGGCGTCGTCGCCGTCTGCGGACTCGTTGAAGACCGCCCGGTCGGCCTGGCCGTCAACTCCTTCATCTCGGTGTCGCTCGACCCGCCCCTGGTGGCCGTCAGCGTCGCCCGCACCTCGAACACCTGGCCTGTGCTCGCCGACAGCGCCCAGCTCGGCCTGAGCGTTCTCGGGGCAAACCACGAGACACTCTGCCGCAAGCTCGCCTCGCGCAACACCGATCGGTTCGAAGATGCCGAGTGGCACGCGACGGACGACGGGGCTGTGTTGATGCACGGCGCTGCTCTCTGGTTGGAGTGCAAGGTCTCGGCGACCGTCGACGGTGGTGATCACGAGATCATCCTGCTCGAGGTGCTGAACTCCGACGTGTTCCCCGAGATCACCCCCCTGGTCTTTCACCAGAGCCAGTTCCGCGGACTGCTGACCGAATAATGACCGAGGTCGGGGGATCGAGCAGTGTCGGCGCGATCGTGGGGGGCGCCATCGTCACGGACGGCAACGTCACCGACGCCATCGTCACCGGTGGCGCTGTCTCTGGCGGCGCTGTCTTCGGCGGAATCGTCGTCCACGGCGACAAGCGAGGGCGCCAGCTCGGCTTCCCGACGGCGAACGTTTCAGTGGCCGAGGGCTTCGAGATTCCGGCTGACGGGGTGTACGCCTGCTGGGTGAGTTTTCCGCCGGAGACCGCCCGGCACGGCGCCACCGTGAGCATTGGCGACAACCCCACCTTCGACGATGTGACGGACCGCCGTATCGAGGCCTTTGTGCACGACCTCAATGCCGACCTCTACGGCCGCTCCGTTCTCGTGACGATCGCGGCACGCCTCCGCAGTATGGTGCGCTGCGACACGCTCGATGAGCTGATCCTGCGCACGAAAGAGGATGTCGAGCGGTCGCGAGCGCTGCTGGCCGGAGCCGTCGCGTAGCCTCCGAGAGGCGAATCGGGGGCGACCCGAAGTCGCTCACAGGCCGTCACCCGTAAGCTCAGCGGGGGAGGTGGACAGGATGGTACGAATTCTTCTCGTCGAGGACGACCGTGAGATCAGTCAGGCGTACCGGTTAACGATGTCGCGGCGCGGCCACGAGGTCGCCGTCGAGTTCACCGGCGCCGGGGGCGTGCTTTCGGCGATTCGCGGTGCTCACGATGTGGTCGTTCTCGATGCGATGCTGCCGGATCTCGACGGATTCGACGTATGTCGTCAGATTCGAAAATCGTCCTCAGTGCCGATCATCATGCTCACCGCGCGTGACCAGGATTCCGATATCGTCGGCGGCCTGGAAGCGGGAGCAGATGACTACGTCATCAAACCGGTCGCGCCGGCGGTTCTCGAGGCGCGCATCCGTGCCGTCATGCGTCGCAATGCTGAGAACGACACCCCCGACGACGACAGCCTGCTTCACCACGGCACGCTCACGGTGAACCTCGACTCATTGATCGTCACGAAGGCAGGGGCCGAGCTCTCACTCACGCCGACGGAGCTGAAGCTCCTCGCGGAACTGCTGCGGAATCCCGGGCAGGTGCTCAGCCGGGATCAGCTTCTGGACCGGGTGTGGCTCACAACAGAGAATTCCGCCGGGCGAAGTGTTGACGCCGCGATCCAACGGTTGAGAGCAAAGATCGAAGACGACCCGGCACAACCGGTCATGCTCCATACAGTACGAGGCTTCGGATACCGGATCGGTTGATGTTTCGTCGCCGCAACATCGGGCTCCGCGGGCGCCTGATCCTCGCGTTTGGCCTGGTCGCGGCGGGAGTCGCCCTGGCGACCTCGGTCTTGCTGACGTTCAATGCTCGCACTCTCATTTTCGAGTCCAGACAGAACGTGTTATTGAACGAGTTCAGCGACGGCGCCGCCGCCGCATTCGACGCACTCCCGCCGCACCCCAGCGAACAAGAACTCGGTTCGCTGATCGAGTTGTTCCCTGACGGGGCAACGCTGATCAACCAAACGACCGGCGCAGAAGTCGGAAACCCAGTGGTCGGATTTGTGCCCGACGCGGTGCTTCAGTCGATGGCGGAGAGCAGCGATGCCGTGACATTCCGTCGGATCACCGTCAACGGTCAGCTGCTCTTCGTGATGGGGGCGAACAGCCGGGCCAGAGCCGACACCAACGGTGACCAGGTGAACGTTCTGGTCGTCGAGTCGCTGCAGGACGAGTCAGAGCAAGTTACGCACCTCGTGGGCTTGAGCCTCGCAATCACTGCCCTCGCCGTACCCTTGGCGGCAGCGCTCGGCTTCGTGATCGGCACCCGATTCACTCGTCCGTTGAAGAGGATGGTGTCGAGCGTCACCGATCTCGGCAGCGGCCGCACTGTCACTCCCCAGTACACCGGGTATGCGGATGTCGACGCCGTGCTTCTGGCCCTGTCGGAAACGTCGAAGTCCCTCGACGACACCATCGAACGCCTGAAAGAGCGCGAGCAGCTGTCACGGCAACTTGTCGCGGATGTCTCCCACGAGTTGCGCACGCCTCTCACCTCCATGGTGGCGATGGCCGACATTCTGGAAGACACCTCGGCGGCCACCGACGAGGAGGTGCGCATCGCCGGCGAGGTGACGGCGAAAAGCACCCGCCACCTCTCGAAGCTCGTCAGCGATCTCCTGGAGATGTCCCGGGTAGACGCGGGCGAGGCCGACCTCCAACTCGAACCGCTCGACATCGCGCTCCTCCTCGAAGACGTCACCGATCGCAGCGATGGCGCCGGCGCGGTGCGCATCCGGGCTGAGAACAACGATCCCCTCACGAGCGATGCGCGACGACTGCGGATGATTCTCACGAACCTCCTGACCAACGCGTCCCGCCATGGCGTGCCGCCCGTCACCGTCACGAGCACCTCGGAAGACGGATGGCGGGTTGTCCGGGTCGTCGATGAGGGTCCGGGAATTTCCGACCAGCATGTGCCTCACCTTTTCGAGCGCTTCTATCGGGGGAGCGCGGCCAGAGGACGCAGCACGAGCAGCGGTTTGGGGCTGGCGATCGCCCGCGAGAACGCCCGTCTGCTCGGCGGAGATATCACCGTCGAACCTGGTGCCACCACCGTCTTCGCATTGCGCCTGCCAGAAAACCTTCCCGGGTCTCACGAAAGCTGACTTCAGCTCTGCAATCGGCCGGGCTTCAGCGCGCCTGCAGTCGCGATGACTCACTGCGAACACTCAGGTTTCCGTAGCCGTCTTGTCGCATTGCGAAGACGGCTGAGTCGCAGAGGCCGCCGAAGCTGATCACAGAACAAGCGGATCCCCGCTCTGTTGATCACAGGAGTCACCGAATGTCCCCACTGCCAGGCTGCGTGACGCGCAGGTCAATAAGTCTCTGCATCACCGCCGCTTTGTCGATGCTCGCGGTCGTCGGGTGCGCGGCGGTGGGGTCGCCGACGGGCGCCGACGGCGGGATCTCGTCGGAGTCCGTGCACTCCGCAGCTCACGGCTACCTCGAAGAAGGGGAACTGGTCTCACCATTCGACGACTCGCTTCCCCTGATCTCACAGCTCGATCCCGCTCTGCGGGAGGCCGTTCGCGCTGCCGCAACCGCCGCAGAAGCTGACGACTACGACATCCGCATCGCCTCGGGTTGGCGAAGCGCTGACTACCAGCAGAGCCTGCTCGACGACGCCATCGTCGAATACGGCAGTGAGGACGAGGCCCTGAAGTGGGTCAGCACGCCGGAAGCCTCTGAACACGTCAAAGGAAACGCCGTCGACGTCGGCCCCACCGACGCATCCGACTGGATGAGCCGATTCGGCGACGAGTTCGGCCTCTGCCAGATCTACAGCAACGAGATGTGGCACTACGAGCTCGCCACCACACCCGGTGGCGAATGCCCGGACAAGCGCACGGATGCGAGCGGGTAACAGGCCATCGGGCCGCTCCAGAGCCGCGACACAAGCTCGGCGCTCCGCCTCAATCTTTGCGTTCCAATCCATTCATTCAGAAAAGAAACTCATGTACACACACGCCCCATCCAACCGATTCACCCGAACCGCGCGATCCACTCGGCGCGCTCGCCTCGGCGCAGCGCTCGCCGTGCCGGTGCTCCTCCTGAGCCTCGCCGCCTGCGCCCCCGCGTCGGAATCCGCCGGCGGTTCGACGAGCCCCGATAAGTCGACCGCGAGCTCCTTCGAAGACAAACGTTTCGACTGGGAATTGAAAGTCACCCAGTGCCTGAGAGACGAAGGGATCGAGATCACCGACCCAGACAAGGAAAAGGGAATCGGCGAGTTCGTTCAGGACGATGCCTTCACAGCGGCATTCAAAGTCTGCTCGGAGAGGATCGGAGACCCGCCTCTTCCAGAGAATCGCGCGAGTGATGAGGAGATGTTCCAGGAGTCGCTCAAAGCGACGAAGTGTCTGCGCGAGAACGGGGTCGACATCGCTGACCCGCCGCCCGAGGGGGGCGTGCACCTTCCTGACGTGGAGATCCCCGAGTCGGTGCTGGACAAGTGTCTCTGATGCGGCGTCGCTGGATCGTCGGTGTGGCGCTCGGCGCAACGATCGCGCTGGCCGGAGGCGCAGCCTGGGTGCTGTGGGGGTCTCAGACCGCACCATCCGCATCGGGTACGTCGGACGAACACTCACGCGCAGTCGCAACTGCCCCGGTCATTCACGGCTCAGTGGCTCAGGAAACCCAGTTGAGCGGCACGCTGCAATTCTCGGACCAACACGCCATTCTGGCCGGGCTCTCCGGTGTCGTGACCGGGCTGCCCGCGGTGGGAGCAACAATCGGGCTCGGGCAGACCCTCTTCACGGTGAGCAACCGGCCGGTGGTTCTGTTCCACGGCGGGTTGCCGGTGTGGCGCTCGTTCGAGCGGGGGATGGACCCCGGCCCCGACGTGGCACAGCTCGAACAGAACCTCGCGACGCTCGGCCACTTCACGGGTGACGTCGACGCGGAGTTCACCGCCGCGACGGCGCGGGGGATCAGTGCGTGGCAAAAGGCCTCCGGGCAGCCCGCCACCGGAAGCCTCGAACGGGGTTCCGTCGTGTTCAGCTCCGGTGACATCCGAGTCGCTTCACTGACGTCGGCGATGGGGGCCGAGGTCGGCGCCGCCAGCGAGATCATGACCGCGTCAGCGGATCTGAAGATCGTGATGGTCGATGTGAAACTCTCGGATCAGGCACTGGCGATCGTGGGTGCCGCAGTGACCGTCGTCGCGCCCAACGGCACACCGATCGCGGGCTCGGTGAGCAGTGTCGGCCCGCCGGTCGAAAAGACTCAGCAAGACGGGGGCGGTGCGGCAAAGATCGTGATCCCGGTGGTCATTGCGCTTGACGACCAGGCAGCAATCGCCGAGTTCCAGCGGGCGTCGGTGACGGTGACGTTCTCCAGCGTGGCCAGCGACAGCGTGTTGACGGTTCCGGTGGAGGCGCTGATCGCATTGGACGACGAGCTGTTCGGCGTCGAGGTGGTTGTCGGCGACGCTCCACCGGCCCGGGTTCCTGTCACAACGGGACTCTTCGCCGCCGGCCGAGTGGTGATCGCGGGCGAGGGGATCGCCGAGGGTGTCGTCGTTGTGGTGCCGGAACGATGAGTGAGCTCGGTGCCACTCTCGAGGAGGCGCTGCACCCGGACCTGGTCGAGTGGCCGGCCGTATTCATCCGGCCGGAACCCGTGATCCGGCTCGAAGATGTCGGGCGCGAGTACGGCAGCCCTCCGGTTCATGCGCTGCGCGGCGTCAGCCTCACAGTCGACCGGGGCGAGTTCGTGGCCATCGTGGGGCCGAGCGGGTCAGGCAAGTCGACCATGCTCAATCTCATTGGCACGCTCGACCGGCCGAGTAGCGGCCGGGCGTTCATCAACGGGACGGATGTGCTTGACCTGTCCGACAGGGAGCTGTCCGCACTCCGCGGCCACAGCATCGGGTTCGTGTTTCAGCAATTCCACCTCAGCGAGGGAGTGTCGACACTCGACAACGTGGCCGACGGCCTGCTCTACGCGGGAGTGCAGCGCGGAGAACGCCGGATCAGGGCGCGTCACGCGTTGGAACGCGTGGGCCTCGGACACCGGCTCACGCACAAGCCCAGCCAGCTTTCCGGCGGCGAGCGGCAACGGGTGGCGATCGCCCGGGCGGTGGTCGGGGATCCGCCATTGTTGCTCGCCGACGAGCCGACGGGAAATCTCGATTCACGTTCGGGTGAGAGCATCGTCGAATTGCTCCACGACTTGAACCGGGCGGGAACCACGGTGGTGGTGATCACCCACGATGCGGAGTTGGCGGAGCGTCTGCCGCGCCAGATCGCGATCAAAGACGGCCGGCTGATCTCTGACACCGGCTTGTCCGGCACACGTTTGTCTGGCGCCTCGGGCATCCGCTCGTCCGACACACGCCCAGGCGACAGCCCGGTCATCGAACGGAGAACAGAATGATCCGCAGGAGAAGGGCACGCCCCCAGTCAGGTGAACCTCGTTCGCGGCTGCATGCCGGAGACGCGGTGCACCTTGGCTCGGCCGGTCTGCGCGCACGACCGACGCGGGCTGTGCTGTCCGCGCTCGGTATCGCCATTGGTATCGCCGCCATGATCGCGGTGGTGGGCATCTCGGCGTCCAGCCAGGAGCGGCTCACCTCGCAACTCGAGGCACTCGGTACGAATCTGTTGACCGCACAGGCGGGGGAGAGCGACGGGAAGACGATCCCGTTTCCCTCGGATGCGTCGGCTCGAACCGAGCGGATCCCGGGCGTCGAGGCAGCGTCGGCAACGGCCGAGCTCGACACGATCCGGGTGTACCGCAATAGCTTCATCGATCCAGGGCTCACCGCTGGGCTGAGCGTTCGCGCTGCCGAGCTGAATCTGCTCGACGTGATCGGCGGTCGGGTCGTCACCGGGGACTGGCTGAATCCGGCGACCGCGAGTTTTCCGGCGGTCGTGCTCGGCGATACCGCCGCGAGAAGGCTCGGCGTCACCTCGGTGGGAACTCAGGTGTGGCTCGGCGAACGCAACGTCACGGTGGTCGGCATCCTCGCCCCGGTGGTGCTCGCATCGGAGATCGACAGCGCCGTCCTGATCGGGACCACGGTCGCGGTCAGCCACTTCGGCCACACCGGGCAACCGAACACCCTTTACGAGCGTTCGACGGATGCCTCGGTTCCGCGGGTGCGCACGCTGCTGGGCCCCAGCATCCAGCCCGAAGCGCCCGGAACGGTGGCGGTGTCACGCCCGTCGGACGCGTTGGCCGCGAAGAACGCCGCCGACGAAGCATTCACCGGGTTGCTTCTCGCACTCGGGTCAATCTCACTGCTCGTCGGTGGCATCGGAGTAGCGAACACCATGGTCATCTCGGTGCTTGAACGGCGGCGGGAAATTGGGCTGCGCCGGGCGCTCGGAGCGACTCGCGGGCACATCAGGGTGCAGTTCCTCGCGGAGGCACTGCTCTTGTCGGCGCTCGGCGGGGTGGCCGGCGCCGGTCTGGGTGCGGCCGTCAGTACTGGCATTGCGCTCGGCAACGGCTGGGTGCCCGTGGTGCCACCGTTTGTCTTGGTCGGCGGGGTAATCGCCACCCTGATCATCGGTGGTCTCGCCGGTCTCTACCCGGCCATTCGGGCGGCGAGAACCCCACCGACGGTCGCGCTCAACAGCTAAAGGGTGTCTATTGCCCGGGGGCACGGTACGACGGGGTCTTCTGGGCGGCCTCGTCGAGATCCTCCGGGGTCATCAGCGGTGTGAGGTGCATGTTCACGGTGCCCGTCGAATTGATCAGGAGCGAGAGGGCGGCGGCGTCGGCCTGGTTCGGGATCTCGAAGACTCCGAGCGCGTCGGTCTCACCGAATGCATAGTAGAAGCATTCGAGCGTGCCTCCGGCCGACTTGAGGGCTTCGACAACCGCCTCGCGGCGCCGGGTTCCGCCTTCGCGCAGCAGGCCCTTGATGCCGTCGCCCACATAGTTCGCTTCGAACAGATACTTGGTCATGGTCTTTTCCTGTTCCGTGAGGTCCAGGAGATAGGCATCCAAGATGCCCGGCACCCACTGGGGTGAGGTCCCGGAGCCGATCCCCGCAGTGGGCCTGGGCACAGCGTAGGCCCGGCTCGTCGACCTGACAACGCCTGTTCGGGAGTGCTCGCGCAGGGGTATCGTCGCTCGTTGCGACACCGGCGTGAGCGTAGGGTCGATCGTCGGCTAGTCGCTGAGGATCTCGCTCAGCAGCACCTCAATGCGCCGCTTGATGTTGTCGCGAATCGGGCGAACGGCCTCGATGCCCTGCCCGGCCGGGTCGTCGAGCTGCCAGTCTTCGTAGCGCTTGCCGGGGAAGATGGGGCAGGCGTCACCGCAACCCATCGTGATGACGACATCCGAGTCACGCACCGCCTCGGTGGTGAGCATCTTGGGGATGTTGTCGGCGATGTCGATGCCCTCTTCGGCCATGGCGGCGATAGCGACTGGATTGATCTGGTCTTTCGGCTCCGACCCGGCCGAGAGCACGTCGACCCGCCCGCCGGAGAGCGACTGCAGGTAGCCGGCGGCCATCTGCGAGCGACCGGCGTTGTGAACACAAACGAAGAGAACTGTGGGCTTTTCGGACACGTCGTGTGCTTCTTTCGCAAGGGGGTCGGGGGTGGCTGCGGAGCGAGCGAAACGATGTTCGCGGGCTCCCGCATCCGCTGATCAAAATCGTAGGAACTATATTGACGTTTGTCAATATAGTTGTCATGATGTTCAGATGACGTTGACCGAACTGCTCCCTGTGACCGATGTGACGGCGTGCTGCGAGCCGCTCAGTCGTGAGTCTCTCAGCGCGCAGAATGCGCAGAGTTTGGCCGGTTCGCTCAAGGCTTTGGCCGACCCGGCCCGGCTACGTCTGGTCTCCATGGTCGCCGCGGGCGACGGCGGCGAGGCCTGCGTCTGTGACCTCACCGAGCCGCTGGGCCTCTCGCAGCCGACGGTCTCGCACCACCTCAAAATTCTGGTGGATGCCGGATTTCTCACCCGCGAGAAGCGGGGGCTCTGGGCCTACTACCGCCTCGTGCCCGGCGCGTTGGATTCCATCAGTCGGCTGCTCATCACAATCTAGCGCCGCACCCACAATCTCAGCTTTCAACTCTCAGGAGCAATGCATGACTATCGCCGAACTTTCCCTCGCGACTGCCCCGGCCCCGGGGCGGGGCTCGTTCGACCGCCTCGCCGGCCTGCCCGTTGCTGTCATCGGCGCCGGCCCGGTCGGATTGGCCGCCGCAGCGCAACTGCTCGAACGCGGGCTCGACGTGGTCGTGTTCGAATCCGGTGCCGCGGCCGGATCCGCCGTGCAGTCCTGGGGTCACACCCGCCTGTTCTCCCCGTGGGACGTGCTCGTCGACGAGGCTGCCGCGCGGCTGCTCGACAAGGCCGGCTGGGAAGCCCCGGCGGCCAAACGACTGCCGTATGGGCGCGATCTGGTCACCGACTATCTCGTTCCCCTTTCGGAGACCCCGGAACTCGCCGCGCGCATCCGTTACGACAGCCGAGTGACGGCCGTCTCCCGACAGGGCATGGACCGCACCCGCTCGAACAACCGCGGCTCGGTGCCATTTCTGCTGCGGGTGCAGTCCTCGACCGGCACCACGGAGCAGCTCGCCCGCGCGGTCATTGATGCCTCCGGCACGTACTCGACTCCGAACGGCCTGCTCTCGAGCGGTCTGCAGCCGTCCGCGGTCGCCGATATCTCCGGGAATGTGGCGCACGCCCTCCCCGACGTTCTCGGCGCCGACCGTGCCCGGTTCGCCGGCAAGCACACCCTCGTGGTTGGGGCCGGTCACTCCGCGGCGAACACTCTGCTCAAGCTGGCGCAGCTCGCCGACGCAGCGCCCGGAACCACCATCACCTGGGCCGTGCGCTCAGTGAGCCCGGTGCGCGTCTTCGGCTCGGCGAACGATGAACTCGCCGCGCGTGGACAGCTCGGCAGTGCGGTGCACGACCTGGTTCGCGCCGGAACAATTGCCCTGGTCGACCGGTTCGAAATCGACGACGTGCGGCCCGCTTCTGACGGGCGCGTCGAGGTCATCGGGCGTCGTCGCCGGGAGTTGGCTTCGATTGAAGCGGATGTCGTCGTGAACGCAACGGGGTTTCGTCCTGACCTCGACATCCTGCGCGAAATACGCCTGAGTCTGGATGAGATTGTCGAGGCGCCGACGCGGCTCGCGTCGCTCATCGACCCGAACCTGCACAGTTGTGGAACCGTCTACCCGCACGGTGTCGATGAGCTTGCCCATCCCGAACCGAACTTCTACATCGCCGGCATGAAGAGCTACGGTCGGGCGCCGACCTTCCTGCTCCTGACCGGGTATGAGCAGGTGCGTTCGATCGCCGACGAACTCGCCGGCAACACGGAAGCGGCGCGCATTGTGCAGCTCGTTCTCCCCGAGACGGGTGTGTGTTCGACGGCGCTGCCGCTGAGCAATGGAACGCTTCCGGTCGAGGCCGCGACTTCTGCTGCAGCTATCGGAGGCTGCCCCCCCCCCCCCGACCAGGGTGCCCTAGAGGCTAGACGGCCTGCGCGAAACCGAGCGAGGCATCCGCCAGTGACTTGAGATTCTCGGGAATATCCCGGCCCTTCGCCTGCATCGATTGCGCCCAGAGCCGGCCGGCCCGATACGACGACCGCACGAGCGGCCCGGCCAGCACCCCGAGGAAGCCAATCTCTTCGGCTTCGGCCTTGAGCTCAACGAACTCGTCGGGGCGCACCCACCGGTCCACCGGCAAGTGCCGGGGAGTGGGCCGCAGATACTGGGTGATCGTGATGATGTCGGTTCCCGCATCGTGCAGGTCCTGTAGCGCCTGGGTGATCTCGGCGCGTTCCTCGCCCATGCCGAGGATCAGGTTGGACTTGGTGATGAGCCCCGCACTGCGGGCCTGCGTGAGAACGTCGAGGGAGCGTTCGTAGCGGAAGGCCGGCCGGATGCGTTTGAACAGCCGCGGGACGGTCTCCACATTGTGCGCGAACACCTCGGGCCGGGAGGAGAACACCTCGGCGAGCAGATCCGGGTTGCCCGAGAAATCGGTGGCCAGGATCTCCACCCCGGTGCCCGGGCTCTGGGCGTGAATCTGCCGCACAGTTTCGGCATGCAGCCACGCGCCCTCGTCGGGCAGGTCGTCCCGGGCGACGCCCGTGACGGTCGAGTAGCGCAGATTCATTTTCACGACGGATTCGGCGACCCGGCGCGGTTCATCGGTGTCGTACTGCGCCGGTTTGCCCGTGTCGATCTGGCAGAAATCGCAGCGCCGGGTGCACTGGGCACCACCGATCAGAAACGTCGCTTCCCGGTCTTCCCAGCACTCGTAGATATTCGGGCAGGCCGCTTCCTGGCACACCGTGTGCAGGTCTTCGCTTTTCACCAGGTTGTGCAGCGCGCGATACTCGGGGCCCATCCGGGCCTTGGTTTTGATCCACTCGGGCTTGCGTTCGATCGGGGTTTCGGTGTTGCGGATCTCGAGGCGCAGCATCTTGCGCCCGTCGGGTGCGGCGCTCATGCGGAGACCTCGACGGGTGTGTTCTGGTTGGCGGTGTTCTCGACGGTCGCATTCGTGACGGCCGCGTTCTCGAGGTCTGTGCCAGTGGTGTGTGTGTTGTGGATCGCGGCGGCGAAGCGCGCCTGGATCAGCGGGACCACGTCGGCCGGGTCGACCGTGCGACCCAAGACCTGGCTGATTGAGGTGATGCCGGCATCGCGAATCCCACACGCGACGATGTGCTCATAGGCGTCGAAGCTATTCGAACAGTTCAGGGCGAACCCGTGCATCGTGACGCCGTCAGCGACACGGATGCCGATGGCCGCGATCTTCTCGTCACGGCCGTCCCGCGAAATCCACACTCCGGATCGTCCGCGGACTCGTTGCCCGTCGACGCCGAGTTCGGCGAGAACGTCGATCAGCAGGCCCTCGAGCCGCCGCACATAATCGACCACATCGATGGGGTCCGGCAGCCGCAGGATCGGGTAGCCGATCAGTTGGCCCGGGCCATGCCAGGTGATCTTTCCTCCGCGGTCGACGTCGATGACTTCGAGGCCATTCGTTGGCCGTTCGGAGTCATCCGTGCGTCTCCCGGCGGTATAAACCGACGGGTGCTCAAGGAAAATAACGGTATCGGGCGCCAGCCCAGAGACCACAGACGCATGTGTTTCACGCTGTAGTTCTAGGGCCTGAAGATACGGCACGGAGTTGGCGCTTAGCCCCGCGACGACATAGTCGACCATGCGTGAAGTCTACGGGGCGCGCACCCGGCTAGCTGTCGAAGCCGGCGATCCGCTTCATCGCAGCCACCCGAATCAAGTCGGCCGGGTCGGCGATCACTTGGTGGTTGAGGTAGAAACCCTCGAACCACGCGAGCACTTCAGATTCGGGTAAACCGACCGCCGTCCAGTCGATGCCCGGTTCGGCCGCGGATGCCGGGTGTCCGGTTCCGAGATCCAGCCACGCCTTCGCGATCGGCACATCCGCCGGTTCGTCGTTTGGAGACCAGAGCAGCGCGATCGGCTCATCGGGACCATCGAGGTGTTCGTGGTCGACCTGGCCGGCGCCAAGCCAGGGGAGCATGAGCAGGTCGCCCTCCACCTCGACCTCGACGATTTCAAGGGGAACCGGCTCGTAGTCGCGCGCGTAGACGGGCAATCCGATATCGCACCATTCCGCGGCTTCGTCGATGTTGTCGAGCAGTTCGGGAAGGATCGGCAGAACGTGGGCGATGTGAATCGTCGCCCAGGCGAGAAGAGCATCGGTGTCCTCGTCCGACCATGGGCTCGCATCCGCGTGTTCCCCGGCCGCGCCGTGGAAGTGGTGCTCAAGTCGGTCGTTACTGACCTCGAGGTGAAGCTGCCCGTCGGCGAACTCCAGGTAGAACGCGGCGATCTCGGCTCCGCCGTCTTCAAGCAACTCGACATCGAATTCAGGATGCACAAATCGTGCGGGAAGAGGCGGGCCGCCGACCGGGAGGGGTCCGAGGTCGAGCACAGCGCGGAACGTTTTCGCCGGGAGGCGCAGAGTGGGGTCGGTCACCACGTCGAGAATACTGCACATGACGCCGGAGCGCGTTGACCGACCACATTCACCGAGGTCCCGATGGGGGAGAGCTAGCGGCGAACCGTCTGGAGCTTTCCGTAGGCGCGCATCAACTGCGGTACCACCAGGTACACGGCGATCGGAACGACCACGACCGAGAGGACGAACGCGCGCAGCACCGGATTCCACTCGCCCGCAAACGGCGCGATGGCATAAAAGCCGAGCGACACGAGCGGGAAGATGGCGATCCACGTGATGACTGCCTTCGCATGGATCGACGGGGGACGGGTGGCAGTGGCGTTCATGGCGCCGGGCTGGGAGGTGGGCTGGGACATGAGGGTTCCTTACGGGGTGAGGGGCTTAATAGTTGAGAGTGGTGGCCACCACCTCTACAACGACGGTGCCACCACAAGCCAGAAATGTGGGACTTCTGTTGCTGAAACCGGGACGTCGTGTTTCGATGTTCTGATGAGTGCCACGCAACGCATCGCGACAGAGCTGAACCAGATCGCACCGCGGGTGCGTCGCATCCGTCAGAAGAAGAACTTGACTCTCGACGACCTCGCCAAGGCCACCGGGATCTCGAAGAGCACCCTGTCGCGACTCGAATCCGGGCAGAGAAAGCCGAGCCTGGAACTCCTGCTCCCGATCGTCGCGGCCTTAGCCGTGCCCCTGGATGAGATCGTCACCTCGCCGAAGATCGAAGACCCTCGGGTGCCGCTCAAGCCGACCCGAACCGACGGGCGGATCCTCACTCCGCTCTCCCAGCACCACGGCGAGCCGCAGGCCTACAAGATCACGATCCCCGCGTCAGAGCGCGAAGTCGACCTACGAACGCATACCGGCTACGAATGGATCTACGTTCTCTCCGGCCGGCTCCGCCTCGTGCTTGGCGAACATGACATCGTGCTCGGCGCGGGCGAAGCCGCAGAGTTCGACACACGGAATCCGCATTGGTTCGGATCGGCAGGTGCCGCTCCGGTGGAGATTCTGAGCATGTTCGGGAAGCAGGGACAACGCATCCACCTGCGCGCTCGGTCCAGCGCATCTAGCTGATCGGCGCCCCGGCTACGTGGCACACGTCTTCGCCGAATCATCGCGCGCGAATTATTCTAGCGCTAGAGTAATCGCATGTCCCCGACCCTGACCGACGCCGAGCTGACCATTCTCGGGCTCCTCTCCGAGAGTCCCCGACACGGGTATGAGCTCGAGAAGGTGATTGACGAGCGCGGTGTGCGCAACTGGACCGCGCTCGGTTTCTCTTCGATTTACTATCTGCTCGACAAGCTCGCCAAGCGGGGACTGATCGAAGCGGTGGGGCCGGTCGGGTCGGGAAAATCACGAACGACATTTCGACTGACGGTGGCGGGCCACGAGCTCTACGTCGTCGCCTCGCTCGATGCCCTCGCCACGCTGGATCCGCTGCGTGCTCGAGTGCTCGTGGCGATAGCCAACACCGCGGGCCTTCCCTCCGACGAGGTGGCAACCCGTCTGCGGGACCGGGCAGACGCGTTGCGAGCACAACTTGCCGAGGTGCAAGCAGCTCGAAGCCGGCAGCAACCGCTGCCTGCGGCGGCATCCGCGATCTTCGACTACAGCGAGACCATGCTGCTGGCTGACGCGGAGTGGACCACCCGCACCCTGGCAACGATCGAGAGGGAGATGACTATGGAAAAGTACGACGTCAAGGCGGCCAGGAAAGAGCTCTTCTCGCCGCCGTCGAAGAACTTCACTATCGTCGAGGTTCCGAGAACTCAATATCTCTCGATCGACGGGCACGGCGACCCCAACACCGCACCGGCCTATGCCGCGGCGCTCGAAGCGCTCTACGGCACCGCGTACACGCTGAAGTTCGAGAGCAAGAAGTCACTGAACCGGGACTTCGTCGTCGCACCGCTGGAAGGCCTGTGGCGAGCAGACGACATGGAGGTGTTCGTGACGCGTGACAAGAGTTCGTGGGACTGGACCATGATGATCAGCCAGCCCGATTGGATCACCGAGGAGATGGTCGCTGCGGCGATCACCGCCCTGAGCGCGAAGAAGAACCTCCCGGCGCTGGAGCTGATCTCGCTGATCACCCTTGAGGAAGGGATGTCGGTGCAGATTCTGCACATCGGCCCGTACGACGATGAAGCGCCGACCCTCGACCGGCTGCACCACGAGTACATCCCCGAGAACGGCCTCGCCTTCAACGGCGACCATCACGAGATCTACCTCAGCGATGCGCGGCGCACGGATCCGGCCAAGCTCAAGACCATCCTGAGGCAACCCGTTCGGCCGCGCGCCCACTGATCGCCCTCCGAGATTCCACCGACGCGGATGCAGGCCTAGGCTGGCGGCGAACTGACTTACGCGATCCGACCCGACCGATCGGGAGGTGGCCTGATGACCGACCCGGCGCATCCTGCACCAGCCGGTGATGGACGTGACGAGTCAGCGAACGAGCGGTTCGACCGCAACTGGGAGGAGATCCTCCAGGAGCTGCGGGTGACACAAACAGGAACCCAGATCATCAGTGGCTTTCTTCTGGCGATCGCCTTTCAGCAGCGTTTCAGTCAACTGAATGACCGTCAGGTCACGATGTATCTGGTCCTCGTCATACTCGCTGCGTCGGCGACCGCCCTCGGTCTGGCGCCGGTGAGCCTGCACCGTACCCTCTTTCAACGTCACCAGAAGGAGCGCGTCGTCGTGATCGGCGACCGACTCCTGCGGGTGACGCTTCTGCTGGTGGCTCTGCTCACTGGCGGCGTCGTGATGTTCATCTTCGACGTGGTGACCAGCCTCCTCGCCGGGATCATCGTGGGCACGGTGATCTTCGCGCTGCTCATCTTTGTGCTTGTGGTGCTTCCTCGGTCTGCCCGTCATCGCACCCCGAGTCAGTAGGCGCCGCAGCCCCATCTGGTCCTCCGTGTCTCGACACGTCACCCTCGTGAGATCTGGATTGCGCGCGTACCGTGTGAGGAACGAAGCGGTCCTCGCGATCCGGTTGCTGGGTCGCGGCTCGCGCACTGAACCACCGAAGAGGAGACATGATGAGTTCAACGGACGACAGCCAGCTTGATTCGGTCGCGGACGCGGCCGCCGGAATTCTCCGTGATACCGGGAAAAAGGCGTCGAACATCGCCGACGATGTCTCATCGGCGGTGGGGTACGCCACGTCGCGGGTCACCGAGGCGGCTTCCGAGGCGCGGTCACAAGCTCAGCACTCCCTGGACGAGTCCAAGGGATTCGTTCACCGTCAGCTCCTCGAACGGCCTGGTGCCGTCTTGGCTTGCGTTGCTCTCGTCGCCTTTGTGCTGGGCATGTCAATGGGCCGCAAGTCGACGCGATGAAGTCGCCGGGTTTTCCGGCTGAATAATCCGACCTCGGCTCCGCTCGGCTCCGCGTGCGTTGGCACAGTACAGCGTGGGCTGTATTGTTCTCGTATGCTCACAGTCGCTTCCCGCCTCGACGTCATGAACCGGCTGGGCCGGGCGATGGCCGACCCCACGCGGTCCCGCATCCTGATGGTGCTCGTGGACGGCTCCACCTACCCGGCTGCGTTGGCGGAGACGCTGGGCCTCACGCGCCAGAACGTCTCCAATCACCTGACATGCCTGCGCGACTGCGGAATCGTCGTCGCTGAACCGGAGGGTCGGCAGACCCGCTACTCCATCGCCGACCCCCACCTCAGCAATGCCCTGACCGCATTGTTGGATGTCGTGCTCGCCGTTGACGAATCGGCGCCCTGCCAAGATGCAGCGTGCCCGGTGCCCGGATGCTGCGAGGAGACTCGATGACGGTCGCCAGCCGCCCCGAGATGTCGCAAGCTCGCAAGGAACTGCTGCACCGGCGCATCCGATGGATTGTTGCGTTCACCATCGGCTACAACCTCATCGAGGCCGTCGTGTCGGTGGTGGCCGGCTCGATGGCGTCGTCGGCGGCGCTGATTGGATTCGGTCTTGACTCGCTTGTCGAGGTTCTCTCGGCGGCCGCTGTTGCCTGGCAATTCTCTCGAGCCGACCCGGAGAAGTATGAAAAGGGAACGCTGCGTGTCATCGCGTTCGCGTTCTTTGCTCTGGCAGCCTATGTGAGCGTCAGCGCGGTGTTGTCCCTGGCCGGGGCCATCGAGCCCCAGCACAGCACGCTCGGAATCATCATCACCGCGGTGAGCGTGGTCGTGATGCCGTTCCTCTCCTGGTTCGAGCGCCGCACTGGTCGCGAACTGGGCTCTGCGACGGCAATCGCTGATTCCAAGCAGACCCTGCTCTGCACGTATCTCTCTGCTGCGGTTCTGGTGGGGCTTGTTCTCAACTCGACGCTGGGGTGGAGTTGGGCTGACCCGATTGCGGCCTTGGTCATCGCGGTGTTTGCCATTCGGGAGGGAATCGAAGCCTGGAAGGGTGACACCTGCGCCACCCCGGTCGGCATGCTTCTCGAGGATGGCGAGCACGTCGAGGCGTCTCACCACGGCGAGTGATGCCAATGAATCACGAGGAGAGACCACAAGTGCGCGCGGGGGAGTCCGACGAAATCGAACTCCCCGGTGGCGGAACGACGACAGTCGTGAAGGTGGGTGACACCGTGCGCCGGCCGACCCGGGAGTGGACTCCAGCTGTACACCTTCTTCTGACGCATGTGGCCGAGCACGGGTTCCGCGGTGCTCCGCGTGTGCTCGGCACGGATGGCAGTGGGCGCGAGATGCTCGAATTTGTTCCCGGCGAAGTCGGAAACTACCCGCTCTCGGCATCCGTGCGCAGTGAAACTGCGCTGGTCACGGCCGCACGCCTGCTTCGCGAGTTCCATGACGCCACCGTCGACCGCGCGGAAACCGGTCTCGCCGGACTTCAGCACGACCCCCTCGAGCCGGTCGAGGTGGTCTGTCACGGCGATTTCGCGCCCTACAACGTGGTCTTCCGCGCTGCCTCGGCGGTCGCGATGATCGACTTCGATCATGCCCGGCTCGGGCCACGCGCCTGGGACCTGGCATACGCGCTGTATCGGTTCGCCCCGATGTCGCTTTCATTCGGCGCAACCGACGACTTCTCTGACAGCCGAGTGCAGGCACGTCGTGCGCGAGCCTTCCTCGACGCCTATGGTTGCGATCGTGAGTCTCGCCGTGAGGCGATCGGGATGGTGGCGCCTCGTCTCGACGCGCTCGCTTCGCTGATGCGTGCGTCGGCGGCGGCAGGCGACGAGAACTTCGCTCGTCATATCGATGACGGCCATCTCGACATCTATCTCGGCGACATCGACTACATCGAAAGCCATGAGGCGATCTGGCAGAGCGTCATCGACTGACTCCCGGGCGGTCAGTGGCGGGCGGATGCCGCGGCATCCGGCTGAGGGGCAGAGGCCTCGTAGGTGAGACTTTCGGCGGCGCGTGACTTCTCGCGGAGCACGGCAACGAGCTGCTCGGTCGTCGGCAGGCCATCGAAACCGTCTCCGGCCGGGTAAATGCGGCAGGCCAAGTCCGAGGTGCGATCCGCGCCGGGGAAGGCATCGACTCCGTTGACCAGCACGGTCGGCGAGCCTGCGAAGAGGGTGGCGGCGGCGTCTTCGCTCGTGCGCAGCAGCGTGGTGACGATCTCGGCATCCGTCACACCGGCGGCCTCGACCGCACGGCGCACGCGCACCTGCACCTCGTCGGAGTTGGGGCAGTCGTCGATGTGCAGGATTTCGATCTTCATGGATCTATTGTTGTCTGGCGCAATGCAGCGCCGCTGAAAGGAATCGCGTGGAGACCTATCCTCCGATCGAACCGTATGAAACGGGAATGATGGATGTCGGCGACGGCCACCAGATCTATTGGGAGACGAGCGGAAACCCGCAGGGCACCCCGGTGCTGATGCTCCACGGTGGGCCGGGGTCGGGCACGACGCCCGGAGGTCGGCGCAACTGGGACCCTGAGCGGTACCTGATCGTGCAGATGGATCAGCGCAACTGTGGGCGAAGCACTCCGCTGGCGAGTGACCCGCGAGTCAGTCTCGCCACCAACACCACACACCACTTGCTCGCTGACATTGAACAACTGCGCGAACTTCTCGGAGTCGATCGCTGGGTTGTCTGGGGTGGATCGTGGGGTTGCACCCTGGCGCTCGCCTACGCCGAAACCCATCCCGAGCGCGTGCGTGCTCTCGTGCTCGTTGCCGTGACGATGACGCGCAGAAGTGATGTGCACTGGCTCTATCACGAGACGGGGCGCTATCTCCCGGAGCAATGGGCCCGCTTTCGGGGTGGCGTCCCCACGCCCGAACAGGACGGCGATCTGGTCGCGGCTTACAACCGCCTGCTCAATGAATCCGACGACCACGACGCCCAGCGGGAGGCGGCACGGCGCTGGTGCGACTGGGAGGATGCAGCGGTCTCGTTGGAGCCAGGGTGGGCGCCGAGTCCTCGGTACGCGGATGCCGGTTTCCGCCTGCAGTTCGCGAGGATCGTCGCTCACTACTTTCACCACGGCGCCTGGTTGGAGGAAGGTCAGATTCTTCGCGACGCATCTCGCCTCGCCGGAATCCCCGGCGTGATGCTGCACGGGCAGCTCGACATCGGGAGCCCGGTTGACGTTCCCTGGGCGTTGGCTCAAGCCTGGCCCCACGCCGAACTGCATGTTATTGCTGAATCGGGCCACCGCGGAAATCAGCGAATGACCGAAATGATTCTCGAGGCGGGACGACGATTCGCCGACACGCCGTAGTCAGACCGAGCGCGAACGAGGTCGCGACCCGAGGCATCCGCTCTCGCAGACGACCGGTTCGCGCCACCTCGGGGCATCGTGAGTAGTCCCGGCGCGGTGTATCCCGGTGGGCGCGGGGTAGAGCGCGCGCCCACCGGGAAACACCGCGCCAGGCCAGAGTGGCGGGCGCTCGCCGAACTAGAAGTGCGTGCCGCCGTCGATGCGCACCTCGGTGCCGGTGACGAACGCGCCATCGTCGCTCGCGAGCATCGCGACGACGCCGGCGACCGCCTCGGGGCCGGCGAAGCCCTGCTTGATGGCCGGGGCGAGCTTCATGAACAGGCTGAAGTCGGCGTCTTCGGGCAGGCCGGGGCCCTGGCTCTGCTTGCTCTCGCCGCTGCCGTCGGTCATGCCAGACGAGATCGAGCCGGGCTGCACGGAGTTGAAACGGATGCCCT
The DNA here is from genome assembly GCF_052113185.1 of Leifsonia sp. YAF41. Taxonomy (NCBI): domain Bacteria; kingdom Bacillati; phylum Actinomycetota; class Actinomycetes; order Micrococcales; family Microbacteriaceae; genus Leifsonia; species Leifsonia sp. YAF41. The sequence goes on along the minus strand of NZ_JBFRCS010000007.1, from coordinate 117,798 downwards.
GCTTGGCGTATTCGGCGGCGAGAGCGTGCGTCATCGACTGCACGCCGCCCTTGCTGGCTGCATAGGCCGCCATGTAGGGGTGCGCGAACGCGGCCGAGGTGGAGCTGAAGTTGACGACGGCCGAGCCATTGCCCTCGAGCAGTGCCGGGATCGCCTCACGGATCATCAGGAAGGTGCCGACGAGGTTCACGTTGATGACCTGCTGGAACGCCTCGAGGGTCGTCGAGTGGGTGTGCGACGAGCGCAGGATGCCGGCGGCGTTCACGAGCACGTCGAGTCCGCCGAGCGCCTCGACCGCGGTCGCAACGGCGGAGCGAACGGATGCCTCGTCGGCGATATTGACGACGATGGTCGTGAGGCGTTCGGCAGCGTCGCCGGCCTTGGCGACGGTGTCGGCGAGACCCGCCTCGCTGACGTCGGCCGCGACGACGTTGCCGCCCTCGGAAAGCATGCGGAGCACGGTGGCCTGGCCAATGCCAGAGCCTCCGCCGGTGACGATAGCGCGGCGTCCGGTGTAACGGTTCATGTCGTGTGACCTTTCATTCGGGGAGGAGTTGCGCTACACGTTACGCCGATGTGGCACGATGTGCCACCTGTGCAGGGTATGCACAGGTGGCGCGAGCAGCGTACGCTCCTGACATGGACTCCACACCCCCGAGCCTCACGGAGCGCCGCAAGGCGGCGACCCAGCTCGAGATTGCACGTGCCGCCGCGCGACTGTTCGCCGACCGGGGCGCCGCCGCGGTGACGGCGGAGGAAATCGCCCAGCAGGCGGGGGTTGCCGTGCGCACGTTCTACCGGTACTTCCGCACCAAGGAAGACGCCGTGGCTCCGCTGCTCACGGTGGGCGCCGGTCACTGGCGAGCACTTCTCGCCGCCTCGGCCCCGCAGGAGGAGCCGCTGGAAGCCCTCGAACGCACCATCGTGGAGGTGCTCACCCCGCGAAGCGACGCCGACCTCGAGAGTCTGCGCTGGACACTCGGCTTGCTCCGTGCCGCCGACGATGACCCCGACCTCCAGTTCGTCTGGTACCGCGTCAACGGCGAATCCGAGGTGCAGCTGCGCGAGGTGGTCGCGACGCTCGCCGGCCCCGCTGCCGATCCGTTTGCCGTGCGTCTCATCGCGTCGGCAGCCACGGATGCGCTGCGTGTCGCACTCGAGGCCAGCGCTGCGGCCGAAGACCCGATGTCAGACCCCGGGATGCCGGCCGCGCTCGCGATCCGTGCGCTGCGCCAGCTCACCCACGGGGTGCAGTTGTATCCGGTCGACGCGCGCATCTAAGCACGCAGCGGGTAAAACGATTTGACTTGGTCCGCCGCGGATCAAGCATGCGGTTGACGATCTAGCCGATCTTCCGCCACGCCCCACAGTCGTGTGATGTGAAATCCTGACCGCCATTGACTGTCACCCGAATCACACCTTGAGCGCCCAGGTCATTGTCAACGATGTCGGAACCGTTGGTCCCCGATTTGAGGATGCTCCAGTAGCAACGGCTGCTTGTCGAGCTAGTTTCGTACGTGCCCGGTTGCATGGTGGCGCCAGTGATGTACGAGTAGCCATCTTTCAGCGTGGATTCCTCGATGTGCTTCTCAGCGGAGACAAGTGCGTCCTCGCGGGTTTTCAGCGCTGCCTCCTTCGTCGATAGCTCGATTTCCTTCTTGGCGACATCGCTGGCAGCGTCTTGGTACGAGTCTCGGGACTCCGTCACCGTCTCTAGGTCGCTGGTCAGGCTGTCATTCTCGCCTGACAATTCCGTGTTGGCCGATTGCGCAGCGTTTAGCTCGAGAGCGGTGTTTGAGGCGACACTCGCGGCGACGCCGAATGCAACCCATCCGAATACAGCAATGGCGGACACGACGATCAGCGCGATGCTCCGCTTCGAGCGCTTCCGCCTCTGCGCCTTGCTACTAGGAAGCGAGGCTGTGTCGGCTGCAATCTCATCCGCGGACGCTCTGTCTCCAGATGGAGTTTGGGTCTCGTCAATTGAGGCATTGGTGCTCATCGGGTTCGGGTCCTTCCGGGTCGCCAAACTCTAGCGAGAGTACGTCAGCGGTAGTAGGTCCCAGTACAGGTGGCAGGGCCCAAAGGATCTCTGGCTGCCGACCTAGTGCTGGCTGGAACACTTAGAACGCCAGCATGAGCACGCCGCCCACCACCACGACCGAAGCCACCACGCGCCGCACCGCCGAATCCTCGCGCAGAACCAGCACGCCGAAGAGCGATACGAGCACCACACTGACCTCGCGGATCGGAGCCACCAGGGCCACCGGCGCCAGCGTCACGGCCGTCAGAATGAGCAAGTACGACAGCGGGGAAAGCACCCCGAAGGCCAGGATGCGCGGCCAATGGGAGCGGCAGACATCGACCATCTCGTGCCTACGGCGAAGCATCGATGGGGCGTAGAGCACGAGCTCCACGAGAGTGCACCCGACCATGAAAGCGACCGGCGACAAGCCCCAGGTTCGCAGAGCATGCGTGTCCCAAATTGTGTAGGTCGCAATGGAGACCCCGGTCAACACTCCGAAGACGATGCTCAGATCGAGCCCCCGTCGCGCACCCGGTGCAGGTTTTGTTCGGCCGATCAGGCCCGTGAAGACCACCCCGACGACAATGACAGCGATGCCGATTCCGGCGACCAGGCCGATGTGCTCTCCCAGCAGCACCACGGCGAGAAACGAGCTCAATGCCGGTCCGGTCCCGCGGGCAGTCGCGTAGACCGTCGACAACCGGCCGCGCGCGTAGCCCTGCTGGAGCACCAGCATGTACACCACGTGCAACACTCCCGAGACGCCCACCCCCAGGGCGAATCCGGTGAGCAGCTCAGGCCCGCCGTCTCCGAGACCACCGGTGAATGGAATGAGCGGCGCCCAGATCACCGTGCTCGCCAGAGCTCCCCACCAGAGGAATGGAATGCCGGTCCGGCTCACGCTGTGAGCAAGCACATTCCAGGCCGCATGGCAGACTGCGGCGGACAAGACGAGAAACAGAACGAAGGCTGACACGAAGGACCTTTCCTGCCGCGCGAAGGCGCGGCTCAGGGGTCCTCCAGGCTTCTATCCCTTGAGATGACGGTCGATCGATCGCGGTCGCCGTGGCGCCGCTCGAACCAGACAGACGGTGTCGTCCCGGAACCCTAGGCGCTATCGGGGGCGAGCGTAGCAGCAGCAAGTAAACGCTCGGTGCCACCCGCACCTGGCCGAGTCATCGCGGAATGCGGTGAACAGATTCAGGCGAAGAAGCGCCGGAGATAGCCAGATCCGGATGCTCGGCAAAGAATGTGACGTAGTTCAGGAGGTCTTGCACTTCGCGCATGTGCTGACCCGGGCATCCGCCGTTGACGCTGCCACGCTAGGCCCCCTAGATTGGGGCGGGAACCCGGGCAATGACATGACTACTCCTCCTCGCTCCCCGTCGGCCGATGAGCGCATCCCGGCCTCGCCTGGCGCTGCGGTATCCGCTGTGCTCCGTTCCCCGTCGGTGATCGTGCCGCTCGTGCTCGTGTGGGCCGTTGTCGGCGCATCCGTCGCCTTCGGCCCGACTCTGTTTGCTGCGCCAATCGCTCCAGTGGTCGCCGGCGGATCGTTCGTCGTGATCTTGGCGGCCATCGTCGTCGCGTCGTTTGGTGTGGTTCGCGAGGCCGAGCATCTCGCCCAGGCGCTCGGCGAGCCTTTCGGCACCCTTGTTCTGACGCTGTCGATCGTTCTCATCGAGGTGATCCTGATCTCGTCGGTGATGCTCGGCCCCGCCGCATCCCCGACGATCGGCCGCGATTCCTTGTTCGCCGTGATGATGATCATCTTGAACGGCGTCATGGGTGTCGCGCTCGTGGCCGGCGGGCTGAAGTATGGCCAGCAGGCCTACAACCGGCAGGGCACCTCCTCGTATCTGGCGATGATCGTCGTGCTCTCGCTTCTCTCACTCGTGCTTCCGAACTTCACCTCGTCGACGGCCGATGGCTCGCTGGTTCCGCTGCAGGCGATCGTGCTCTCGGTGCTGGCCGCTGCCCTCTACGCGTTCTTCCTCATCTTGCAGATGACGACACACCGAGACCTGTTCGTGCAGCCGGGGCTGGGAGATGCACCGCCAACGGGTACTCCGGCGCAGCGCTCGGCACACGCTCCCTCCGTGCCATCGACCGTAGCCTCGCGGGTCCGACGCGCGACGCTCCTCACGCATTCCGTGCTGCTGGTGATCTTCGTGCTGCCCATCGTGTTGCTTTCGCACGACCTCGCGATCGTGCTCGACGTCGGTATCGAGCTGCTGGATGCCCCGGCCGTGCTGAGCGGCGTGCTCATCGCAGCGATCGTCTTCACCCCGGAAGCCGCAACCGCCATCCGTGCGTCACTCGGCAATGAGACGCAGCGCACGATCAACCTCGGGCTCGGAGCCTTCGTGTCGACGGTCGGGCTCACAATCCCGGCCGTGCTCATCATCGGTCTCCTGACGGGCAAGGCGGTGGTGCTCGGTGAGTCGCCCGCGAACATGCTCCTCATCGTCACGACGCTCGTGCTGACGATCGTCACCTTCACCGCGCGCCGCACAACCAGCCTGCATGGTGCCGCGCACTTGGTGCTGTTCGGGATGTTCGTGCTGCTGATTTTTGCGCCGTAGGTGACGTTTGCGTTGCCGGGCACGCACAGAAATGAAGCTAGCGTTGCCCCATGGACTTCACGCGCAGGATGATCCGGAGCGGGCAGCTCGACGTGGCGATCGAGACGGCCGGGCCCGAAGACGGCTGGCCGGTTCTGCTCCTGCACGGATTCCCGTTCGACCCGCACTCGTACGAAGCGGTCGCCGACGAATTGGTTGGCGCGGGAGCACGGGTTTTTGCTCCCTATCTGAGGGGTTACGGCCCGACGCGGTTCATCTCGGAGTCAACGCTTCGATCGGGCCAGCAAGCAGCAATTGGCAGCGATGCCATCGACTTGATCGAGACTCTCGCCCTCGACAACCCCATCGTCGTGGGCTTCGACTGGGGCGGCCGGGCGGCGTGCATCGCGGCCGCGACCCGCCCAGAGCTGATCGGGGGGCTCGTCGCGGTCGGTGGTTACGAAATTCAGGACATCGAGCGATTCGCCGAGCCGGAACCGCCGCTGGAGGAGAGCCGCGGCTGGTACCAGTTCTATTTCCATGGGGAGCGAGGCCGTGCGGGCCTTGAAAAATACCGAGCGGAACTCGCCGCACAGTTGTGGCAGGAGTGGGCGCCGGGTCGCGAGTTCTCACCGACCGAGTTCGCACGTGCCGCGGTCGCGTTCGACAACCCCGACTTCGTCGAGGTCGTCATCCACTCGTACCGTCACCGCTTCGGACTCGTTGCCGGTGCCGAGATGTATGACGAGCTTGAGCTCGCGCTGGCCGGCCAACCGCAAATCGCTGTGCCGACGATCGTGCTCGATCCGACCGAAGACCCCATGGTGGAGCCCCAAAGCAGGGAAGCCCACGCCGAGCGGTTCACGCGACTCGTTGATCACCGCCTCGTCTCAAGCGGACACGACATGCCGCACGATGCGCCGCATGCAGTCGCTACCGCCGTGATGGATCTCCATGCGCTGCAGGCGAGGAGCTAGTTTGTGTAGCCAATCGCTTCGACCACACGGCGCGAAGCGCCAAGATCATTCCTGGGCTTGCTTGCCCGTCTAGTTCGAGTGATCGGCCGCGGAATGGTGCCGGGGTGTTCCACCGATCGAGTGCTCAGCCTGGAAGATGGCGTCGGTCACCAGCTTGGAGACGTGTTCATTTTCAAGCCGGTAGAACACCCGCGTGCCCTCCTGCCGAGTAGTGACAAAACGACCGAGCCGAAGCTTGGCGAGATGTTGCGAGACCGCCGCCGGTGACTTGTCCACGATGTCGGCCAGGCTATTCACCGACATCTCGCCGTCGCGAAGTGCGAGCACTATTCGCACACGAGTGGCATCGGCAAGCATTGCGAAGACCTCGACGGCGAGTTCGACGTACTGGCTATCGGGCTCACGGCCGCACACGGGCTTGTCTGCATCCATATGCAGATCCTTTCACGGAAGCAGGCGCGGGCGGCTAAACCCCGCAGTAGTGCGCAACGCCGCTTCGCTGGTCACATCCGCATGCATGCATATCTGCATGCCTGCGCAGATATATGATTACTGAATCATCAATCGTTTGGAGTCACGCGTGCTGTCCGTTCTGCGAAGCCCCGTCTACCGAAATCTGTTTACCGCGCAGGTTGTCGCGCTTCTGGGCACCGGGCTGCTGACCGTCGCGCTGGGCTTGCTGGCGTATGACCTTGCCGGCCCGAACGCCGGCGCGGTGCTGGGAACGGCGTTGACCATCAAGATGGTCGCGTATGTGGGGGTTGCCCCCGTCATCGCGGCGATCGTCGCGCGGCTTCCCAAGAAGGCGGTACTCGTCTCGGCCGACGTCATCCGTGCACTCGTGGCGTTGTCGCTACCGTTTCTCGGCGAAATCTGGCAGATCTATGTTCTGGTCTTCGTGTTGCAGGCAGCATCTGCCACGTTCACCCCGGCGTTCCAATCGCTCATCCCAACGGTTCTTCCCGATGAGAAGGACTACACGAAAGCGCTCTCACTCTCCCGTCTCGCCTATGACCTCGAGGCACTCGTTAGCCCCATCCTTGCCGCGATTCTGTTGACCGTGATCAGCTACAACAACCTCTTCCTCGGCACCATGATTGGCTTTCTCGCCTCGGCGACCCTGGTCCTCGCAACGACCCTGCCGAGGCAGATGCTCGTCGCCCAGCCGGGCAACCTCTGGCAGCGCACAACACTCGGCGTTCGAATTTTCGCGCGCACTCCCAGCCTGCGCTTTTTGATGCTGATGAATCTCACGGTCGGCGCCGCGACCGCGCTGGTACTCGTCAACAGCGTCGTCTACTCCCGTGACGTGTTCGGCCTGTCCAGCTCGAGCCTGGCGATGGCACTCGCGTGCTACGGAGCCGGATCGCTGCTTGTGGCGCTCAACGTGCCTCGACTACTCAGCCGGTTCGGTGACCGCACCGTCATGTTCTCCGGAGGAATGGTTTCCGCGAGTGGGTTGCTCCTCTCGATACCGATGACCATTGCAGCGAAAGAGTGGGACGGAGCCTGGTGGATGCTCCTGGCCGCGTGGTTCATTATCGGCGCCGGAACCTCCCTCATCAGCACACCGTCGTCACGCCTTCTCCTGCGCGCCTCCACCGATGACACGCGCGGCTCGATCTACACAGCGCAGTTTTCGCTCTCGCACGCCTGTTTCCTCGTCACCTATCCGCTTGCCGGCTGGGTCGGTTCCGTGAGCCTGACGGCCGCCGCAGGTCTTCTCTTTGTCATTGCGTTTGCCAGCGCGTTCGCGGCTCGCCGCTTCTGGCCCACGGGAGTCACGCCGACACGTTCATCCGCGATGGTCGGAGCTGCATCGTGACTGCCTCTGCTCAACGTGGCTGAGAACTCACAGACAGTGTGGGAAACGAAAGTGAGCGGATGACGGGAATCGAACCCGCGCTATCAGCTTGGGAAGCTGAAGTTCTACCATTGAACTACATCCGCGCGACCGGCTTCTGACGAACAGACACCGGAACGGTGCCAGCTTAGCAACCTCACGCCGATAGGCTGGCAACGTGCTTCTCTCCGACCGTGACATCAAGGCAGAACTTCAGGCAGAACGAATTGGCCTCGCGCCATACCAGCCGGAGATGATCCAGCCATCCAGCATCGACGTGCGCCTGGATCGCTTCTTCCGCCTGTTCGACAACCACAAATACCCCTTCATCGACCCGGCCGCCGACCAGCCAGACCTCACCCGTCTGATCGAGGCGGAGCCGAACGAGCCCTTCATCCTGCACCCGGGTGAGTTCGTGCTCGGGTCGACCTACGAGCAGGTCACACTGCCCGACGACATCGCGGCCCGCCTGGAGGGCAAGAGTTCGCTCGGCCGTCTCGGCCTGCTCACCCACTCGACCGCCGGCTTCATCGACCCCGGCTTCTCGGGTCACGTCACCCTTGAGCTCAGCAACGTCGCGACGCTGCCGATCAAGCTCTGGCCCGGCATGAAGATCGGCCAGATGTGCTTCTTCCGCCTGTCGTCGCAGGCCGAGAAGCCCTACGGCTCGCAGGAATACAGCTCCCGCTACCAGGGCCAGCGCGGACCGACCGCGTCGCGCTCATTCCTCAACTTCCACCGCACGGATGTCTCGGACGACCGCGGTCTCGCGCTGGAGCCGAGCGGCGAGTAGCAAGAACCGCAAGTCTGAGCATCCTGTTCACGCCGGGGCCACCGCTCGAAACATCACCGATCGTGCAGATTCTGCCGATCGGTGATGTTTTTGCGTTGTCGGGGTCGATTTGTGATGTTTTCGTGCGCACCTGGGGCTGTCACGGGAGGAAATCACGAAATACGGATGCAACATCCCCTGGGTAAAATTGGGTCATGACCTCCGCAACCGATCCCCGTTTCGCCGAGGCGCTCACCGCCAGTGGCCCGACCCCGGACTACCCGGGGCGGATGAGCAGGTTCGGCCAGCTTGTCGGTTCCTGGTCGGCGAAGGGCTCGCGGCTCGACGAAGCAACGGGTGAGTGGCACGAGCGCGACTTCACCTGGATCGCCGAGTTCATCCTCGACGGCCGTGCGGTGCAGGATGTCGAGGTCGTGCCGAGCGACACGCATCCGTCGGGCTTTGAAACCGTGGCCACCGCCGTGCGCGTCTACGACCCGCACGCCGGCGTCTGGCGAGTGAGCTATTTTGCGCCGACGATGGGGGAGTACTGCAACCTGATCGCCACGGCCTGGCGGCACGGAATCCGCCAGGACGGCATGCGCACCGACGGTCGCTCCATCCGCTGGAACTTCACCAACATCACCGAAGACAGCTACACCTGGGAGGGCTGGCTGTCTGACGACGAAGGTGTGACCTGGCACCTGATCGAGCGCAACGAGGGCACCCGGATTCACTAGTTCTCGGTGGTCGAGCTTGTCGAGACCTGGTGAGCCGTTCTCAGAACGCGGGCTTGCGTCTGAGGATTGGCGTGCGGGGTCTCGACAAGCTCGACCACCGACTCGGCCGAGACCCCCATTAGAGCTACTCCGGACGCAACCGCAGGTTCTGCATTCCACCGTCGACGGCGATCGACGCCCCCGTCGTCGAACCCGAACGCGGGCTCGCCAGGTAGGCCACGGCATCCGCCACCTCGGCGGCCTCGACCAGACGACCGTGCGGCTGACGCGCGTTCAGCGCCGCCCGCTCGGCCTCGGGGTCGGGAGCCTGCGAGAGAAGCCGGCCAATCCACGGGGTGTCGGCGGTGCCGGGGTTCACGCAGTTGACCCGGATGCCTTCACGCAGGTGATCGGCGGCCATCGCGCGGGTCAGCGACAAGACGGCGCCCTTCGACGCGGTGTACAGCGCCCGTGCGGGCAACCCGGCGGTCGCGGCGATCGACGAGGTGTTGACGACGGATGCGGCGGGTGACGCGAGCAACCACGGCAGCGCGGCACGCGTCACCCGGGCGATGCCGGTGACGTTGATGCTGAACACGCGGGCCCACTCGTCGTCGTCGTTGTCGGCGATCGTGCCGATGGCGCCGATGCCGGCATTGTTGATCACGACGTCGATGCGGCCGAACTTCTCGCCGACCGCCGCGATGGCCGCGCGCACCGAGGCGTCGTCGGCGATGTTGGCCTGCACGGCGAAGTGCGCGGCATCTGCCGCCTCAGGCTGCAGGTCGAGCACCGCGACCGATGCCCCGGCGTCGGCCAGGCGGGTGGCGATCGCCGCACCGATTCCCGACGCGCCGCCCGTGACAACGGCGACGAGACCGTCGAACTCCCGACCCGACTGACCCGACTGACCCTGCTGACCCTGTTCGCTCATTGTGCTGCCTTCTCGTGTGCGACGAATTCCTGGCGCTGACGGCCGAGACCTTCGATTTCGATCTCGCAGACATCTCCGGCTGCGAGGTAGGGGAAACGGCCGGAGAGGGCGACGCCCTCTGGCGTGCCGGTGAGCACCAGGTCGCCGGGCTCCAGGGCGAGGTACTGACTGAGGTGCCAGATGATGAACTTCACGTCGAAGATCTGGTCGGCAGTGGTGGAGTCCTGACGGATCTCGCCGTTGACCCAGCTCTTCAGCGAGAGGTTCTGAAAGTCGACCTCGTCGGGCGTCACGAGCCACGGGCCGGTCGGGTTGAAGCCGGGGGCGCATTTGCCCTTCGACCACTGGCCGCCGGAGACCGTCATCTGAAAGTCGCGCTCCGAGACATCATTGGCGGTGACGAAGCCGGCCACATGCTCGAGGGCGTCCTCGGGCGAATCGAGGTAGGAGGCACGTTTGCCGATCACGATACCGAGCTCGACCTCCCAGTCCGTCTTGGTGCTGCCCGGCGGAATCTCGACCGAATCATTCGGGCCGACGACGGTGTTCGGCGTCTTCAAGAAAATGATCGGAATCTCAGGCGGCAGCGAACCGGATTCGGCGGCGTGCGCCGCGTAGTTCATGCCGATGCAGATGACAGCACTCGGGCGAGAAATCGGAGCTCCGACCCGGAGGGCGTCGGCGTTCGGGATCTCGGGCAGCCAGCCGGCCTCCAGTGCGACGCGGGCGCGCTCGATCCCGTCTGAGGCGAGGAAGTCGCCGTCGATGTCAGCGGTGAGCGTCAAGAGATCGTAGTGACGTCCCTCGTGAAACACGGTCGGGGTCTCCTGGCCAATCGGGCCGAGGCGGGCAAACTTCATGCGTCAACTCTCTTCTCTGGATCACATAGCAGCGCTCGGAACGCCCGGAACGTCAGAACAATAATGACGCTTCCCGCCGTCGATTCCTAGGAAATCGTGTCTGAGGGCACGATTGACATTCTATACATCGGATGTTTAGGCTCAAGGTGCCCAATCAAGGAGATTCTTCTGTGACTACCGTTCTCGCGCTGCAGACCAGCGACATCCGCTTTCCGACGTCGACCTCGCTCGACGGCTCGGACGCGATGAACCTCGACCCCGACTATTCGGCCGCCTACGTGCGCATTGTCACCGATGCCGACGACGGTCTCGAGGGTCACGGATTCGTCTTCACCATCGGCCGCGGCAACGACGTACAGGTCGCCGCCATCCAGGCACTTTCAGCCCACCTCGTGGGCCGCAACGTCGAAGAGTTGCTCGCCAATATGGGCGCCACCTGGCGCGAATTCGTCTGGGATTCCCAGCTGCGCTGGCTCGGCCCGGAGAAGGGCGTCATGCACATGGCCATCGGCGCCGTCGTCAACGCGCTGTGGGACCTCAAGGCCAAGCGCGCCGGCCTGCCGCTCTGGCAGCTGCTCAGCCGGATGACCCCCGAGCAGATCGTCGAACTGATCGACTTCCGCTACCTCACCGACGCGCTCACCCCCGACGATGCCCTGGCGATCCTGCGGGCGGCCGTCCCCGGCCGCGCCGAGCGCGAAGCGATCCTGCTCGAGCAGGGCTACCCCGGTTACACGACCACGCCCGGGTGGCTGGGCTACAGCGACGAGAAGCTCGTGCGCCTGGCCAAGGAGGCCGTCGCCGACGGTTTCGGCATGATCAAGCTCAAGGTCGGCGGCAACCTGCAGGATGACATCCGTCGCCTGCGCCTGGCTCGCGAGGCCGTCGGTCCCGACATTCGCATCGGCACCGACGCCAACCAGCGCTGGGGTGTCGATGAAGCCATCGAGTGGATGTCGCACCTTGCGAAGTTCGACGTGGCCTGGATCGAAGAACCCACCAGCCCCGACGACGTGCTCGCCCACGCCGCCATCGCCCGCGGCGTCGCGCCGATCCCCGTCGCGACCGGAGAGCACATGGCGAACCGGGTCATGTTCAAACAGTTCTTGCAGGCCGACGCGCTGCAGATCCTCCAGATTGACGCCACCCGCGTCGGCGGCGTCAATGAGAACATCGCGATCCTGCTGCTCGCGGCCAAGTTCGGCGTGCCGGTCTGCCCGCACGCCGGCGGCGTGGGCCTCTGCGAAGCGGTGCAGCACCTCTCGATGTTCGACTTCGTCGCCGTCTCGGCCACGACGGAGGGCCGCGTGATCGAGTTCGTCGATCACCTGCACGAGCATTTCGTCACCCCCGTCTCGATGCGAAACGGCGCCTACCAAGCCCCGATCGCGCCGGGCGCCGGCACCGAGATGCTCGCCTCCAGTCGCGCCCAGTACGCTTTTGGGTCAAATGCTTCTGCCTCCATTTCTGCTGCCCATGTCTAACCTGACCTTCGGCCGCCTCGGGTTCGGGGCCGCCAACCTGGGCAATATGTACGCCCCGATGACGGATGAGGCGGCGCACGAGATCCTGCAGGCCGCCTGGGATGCCGGGGTGCGCTACTTCGACACCGCGCCGCACTACGGCTTGGGGCTCTCCGAGCGCCGGCTCGGCGCGTTCCTGGCGACCAAGCCGCGCGGCGAGTATCTCGTTTCGACCAAGGTGGGCCGACTGCTGCGACCCAACCCGGACGGCGTCGGAACCCTCGACCTCGAGAACAGCTTCATGGTGCCCGCCGACCAGAAGCGCGTCTGGGATGCCTCGGCCGACGGCATCCGTCGCAGTGTCGACGAGTCGCTCGAGCGCATGGGCCTCGACCGGTTCGACGTGCTGTTTCTGCACGACCCGGAGCGTTACGACCTGGCGCAGGGTCTCGATGAGGGCATCCCCGCTCTGGCCGCCCTGCGCGACGAGGGAATCATCGACGCGATCGGCGTCGGTTCGATGACGACCGAGGCACTGCTCGCGAGCGTGAACACCGGCCTGATCGACCTGCTCATGATCGCCGGACGTTTCACGTTGGCCGAGCAGCCGGCGCTGGCCGAGGTGATTCCCGCCTGCCGCGAGCACGGCGTCGGCATCGTCAACGCCTCGGTGTTCAATTCAGGGCTGCTCGCCACCGACAACCCGGGAGCCACCGACCGCTACGAATACGGTCAGGTGCCCTCCGAACTGCTCACCCGCGTGCAACAGATCGCCGCGATCTGCCACGAGTTCGGCGTCAGCCTCCCCGCCGCCGCGCTGCAGTACACGCTGCGCGAGAAGAGCGTGCGCACCGTCGTGGTCGGCGGCAGTCGCCCCGAACAGATCGGTCAGAACGTCGAACGTATCAACGTGGACATCCCCGAAGCACTCTGGGATCGCCTCACCGAGAAAGGTCTCATCCCGGCATGAGTTCCCCCGTTCCGCGCATCGACGCGCACCTCCACCTCTGGAACCGCGACGTCAGTGACTACTCCTGGCTCGTGCCGGAGTTCGGTGCGCTCTACGCCGATTTCACGCCCGCGCAGGCGAAAGCGGAGCTGGATGCGGCGGGGATGGCGGGAGTCGTGCTGGTGCAGGCCGAGGATTCCCTCGTCGACACGCAGTTCATGCTCGACGTCGCCGCTGCGAACCCCTGGGTCTGGGGCGTCGTCGGCTGGGTGAACCTCGAGAACCCCGCCGAGGCGGAGGCGTCGCTCGATCTCTGGCAGCAGCATCCGGCATTCGTTGGAATCCGCCACCTCGTTCACGACGACCCGCGCGACGACTTTCTGAGCTTCCCTGGCGTGCGCGACTCGCTGCGCCTGCTCGCCGCTCGCGGGCTCGCCTTCGACGTTCCGAATGCGTGGCCGCGGCACCTCGGCGCCCTGACCGACGTGGCACGGGACATCCCGGAGCTCACGGTGGTCATCGACCACCTGGCCAAGCCGCCGCGCGGCACGGATGCCTACCCCGAGTGGGAGCGCCAGCTCCGTGCAGCCGCCGCGCTGCCGAACGCGGTCGCCAAGTTCTCCGGCCTCGGAGCAGACGGCCAGCCCTTCACCCCCGACGCGCTGCGCGGAGTATGGAATGTCGCGCTCGAGGCATTCGGGCCCTCACGTCTGATGTACGGCGGCGACTGGCCGATGACCGTGCTCTCCGGCGGCTACCAGGCGACCTGGGCCGTGCAGAGCGCGCTGATCAGTGAGCTCTCGCATGACGAGCAGGCGAGCATACTGTCGGGCACGGCGACCGAGGTCTACCGACTCGACGTCGCATCCGGCACACCAGGGGGCACCAAATGACCCTTCGACGCATCGCCTCGGTGATCGGCCTGCCGGCCGAGAACGTTGCGGAGTACGAGCGACTCCACGCCGAAGTCTGGCCAGAGGTGCTCGCGCGCATCAGTGCCAGCAACGTGACGACCTATTCGATCTTTCGTCACGGCGACCTGCTGTTCTCCTACCTGGAGTACGTCGGTGACGACTACGAAGCCGACATGGCGGCGATGGCAGCCGACCCGGCGACCCAGCGCTGGTGGGCGATCTGCGAACCGTTGCAGCGTCCCGTGGCGGATCGCGCGCCCGGAGACTGGTGGAAGCAACTGCCAGAGGTCTTTCACGCGGCCGACAGCGACCCCACACTCGAACGTCAAAGATCTGATGTCTAACCGTTACCAAAGCATCCGATGTCTGCATTGACACCCCGACAGCCCATACTTAGTATTGCCAACGAACTACATCTCAAGGAAGAGGGTCATCGTGACCGCAGTGATACATCCGATCTTAACGGATGAGCTGGGTGAACGTCCCCCTCTGCTGCAGGTCGTCGGCGCCAGCAAAAGCTTTCCCGGCGTCAAGGCGCTGCAGAACGTGCGCCTCGAGGTGCGTCACAACGAGGTGCTCGCCCTGGTCGGCGAGAATGGCGCCGGCAAGTCGACCTTGATGAAGCTGCTCTCCGGCATCTATACCCCGGATGAGGGCGAGTTCTTTCTGAACGGCGAGAAGCTGCAGATCAACAACCCCCGCCACGCTCAAGAACTGGGCATCAGCATCATCCACCAGGAATTCAACCTGGCCAATGACCTCACCGTCGCGCAGAACATCTTCATCGGCCGGGAGCCGCGTCGCGCCGGCATCTTCCTCAGCGAGCGTGAGCTGAATCAGAAGGCGCAAGACCTGTTTGACCGCCTCGGCCTGGCGCTCAACCCCCGCCAGCGAGTAGGCGAGCTCACCGTGGCCCGCCAGCAGATGGTGGAGATCGCCAAGGCGCTCTCCTTCAACGCCAAGGTGCTGATCATGGACGAGCCGACCGCCGCCCTCAACGACGCCGAAGTGGCGACCCTGTTCGAGCTGATTGAACGGTTCACGACCCCGGAGACCGGCGTCATCTACATCTCCCACCGGATGGACGAGCTGAAGGTCATCTCCGACCGCATCAGCGTGCTGCGCGACGGCCAGTACATCGCCACCGTCGACACCCAGGCCACCGACATGACCGAGGTCATCTCACTCATGGTGGGGCGCGAGATCACCGGCGAGGCACGGCCCCAGGGCGCGGATGTGCGCGGCGAGGTCGTGCTCAGCGTCAACGGCCTGTCGACCAAGCACCTGTTGAACGACGTGAGCTTCGAGCTGCGCCGCGGAGAAATTCTCGGCTTCGCCGGCCTGATGGGTGCCGGACGCACCGAGGTGGCCAGGGCCATCGTCGGAGCCGATCCGAAAACGGCCGGACGCATCGAACTGAACGGAACGCCGGTCCAGATCGGCAGCCCGGCGATCGCCGCCGGACTCGGGATCGGCTACCTCTCCGAAGACCGCAAGGCACTCGGCGTGTTGCTCGAACGCGATGTGAAAGAGAACATCGCACTCGGGTCTCTGCCGGCGTTCGCCTCAGCGCTCGGCTTCATGAAGACCGACGCGATTCAGGCGACGGCGCAGAAGCAAGTTTCGGCGCTGTCGATCAAGACGCCGTCGATCGACCAGCTGGTGAAGAACCTCTCGGGCGGAAACCAGCAGAAGGTCGTCATCGCCAAGTGGCTGGTCAAGGACTGCGACATCTTGATCTTCGACGAGCCGACCCGCGGCATCGATGTGGGGGCGAAAGACGAGATCTACGCCCTGCTGAACGCTCTGGCCGCCGAAGGCAAGGCCATCATCATGATCTCCTCCGAACTGCCCGAGGTTCTGCGCATGTCCCACCGCATCGCGGTGATGTGCGAAGGCCGACTCAACACAATTCTTGACAACGCGGACGCGACTCAAGAAAACATCATGGATTACGCGACCCGTGCGCGGACCGAAGGATTGGTAACGGCATGACAACCATCGAATCTCCGCGAGTTGACTCACCGAAGGTTGCGTCGCCCGGCATCGTCGACAAGCTGCGCGGTCAGGTGCAGCAGCTGCTCGCCTTCGCCAGTCTCATCCTGATTGTCGCCTTCTTCGCGTTCGCGAGCCCGCACTTCTTCACCAGCTCGAACATCACCAGCATCCTGGTCGCCGCGACCGTGACCGGCATCCTGGCGCTCGGCACCACCTTCGTCATCATCACCGGCGGCATCGACCTGTCGATCGGCACCGGAATGATCCTCTGCGGCGTGATGGCCGGGGTGTTCTTGACCTATTGGGGCTGGCCGATCTGGGCCGGCGTGCTCGGCGCCATCCTTTTCGGAGCGTTGATCGGTTTCGTCAACGGCATCAACGTGGCCGTGTTGAAGATTCCGCCCTTCATCGCCACCCTGGCGATGATGCTCGTCGCTTCCGGCCTCGCCCTCGTGATCAGCGGAACCAAGCCGATCTACTTCAAAGAGCACCCCGACTTTCAGTCGATCATGAACCTGTCGATCATTCCGGGCATGCGATTCCCGCTCGGTGTGGCCATCTTCATGCTGATGATCGTCATCGCAGCGGTGCTGCTCTCCCGCACGATCTTCGGGCGGTACACCTACTCGATCGGCAGCAACGAGTCGGCGACGGCGCTCTCGGGTGTCAACGTGACCAAGTGGAAGATTCTCATCTACACGGTGTCCGGCCTCTTCGTCGGCGTGGCCGGCGTGCTCGCCGCCTCACGCCTCAGCTCCGCGCAGCCGACCGGGGGCATGGGTCTCGAACTTGAAGCTATCGCCGCCGTGGTGATCGGCGGAACCTCGCTGGCCGGAGGCAAGGGCTCGATCGTCGGCACCGTGATCGGCGCGCTGATCATGGCCGTGCTCACCAATGGGCTGCGGATCATGTCGATTCCGCAGGAATGGCAGTCGGTCGCCGTCGGCTGCGTCATCCTGATCGCCGTCTACCTCGACATGCTGCGCCGCAAGGGCAACTAGCCCGGCCGGCCTCACCTCTCGAGATTTTCTCCCGCGTTCGGGCCCGAACGCGAGGTTCCCGCTGTCTCTCGCACCGACTTATCCGCACACCATCTGTACCCAACGCACCACTCGGCATCATCGACCAGTATTACGAACAAGGGAGTTTGCAGACATGAAGAACAAAAAACTCATCACGGCAATGGTGGGCATCACCGCCCTCGCTGCCGCACTGACCGGCTGCTCGGCTGACACCAGCGCGACCGGCGGCGACGCATCCGGCGACAAGCCCTACATCGCGATCGTCTCGAAAGGCTTCCAGCACCAGTTCTGGCAGGCCGTCAAGGCCGGCGCCGAACAGGCTGCCGACGAATTCGACGTGAAGATCACCTTCGAAGGCCCCGACACCGAGTCGGATGTCGACCAGCAGATCCAGATGCTGCAGACGGCTCTCGACAAGGGCCCGGCCGCCATCGGTTTCGCCGCCCTCGACAGCCAGGCCGCGGGCCCGCTGCTGCAGCAGGCCAAGGACGCGAACATTCCGGTCGTCGCCTTCGACTCCGGCGTGGACAGCGACATCCCGGTCACCACCGCGTCGACCGACAACAAGGCTGCCGCGGCCGAGGCCGCCAAGCACATGGCCGAGCTGATCGGGCACGAGGGCAAGGTAGCCCTGGTTGTGCACGACCAGACGTCGGTCACCGGCGTCGACCGTCGCGACGGCTTCATCGAATACATGGAGAAGAACGAGCCCAAGATCACCGTCGTCGACACCCAGTACGGCGGAGGAGACCAGGCCAAGTCGGCTGACCTCGCCAAGGCGATCATCGCCGCCAACCCGGACCTCAAGGGCATCTACGGCAGCAACGAAGGCTCGGCCATCGGTGTTGTGCAGGCTGTCAAGGAACTCGACATGGCCGGCAAGCTCACCATCGTCGGATTCGACTCTGGCAAGGCTCAGATCGACGCGATCAACGACGGCCTGATGGCCGGCGCGATCACGCAGAACCCGGTTGGCATCGGCTACGAGACCGTCAAGGCCGCCGTTGAGGCGATCAAGGGCACGAAGCTCCCGAAGACCATCGACACCGGCTTCTTCTGGTACGACAAGACCAACATCAACGACGAGAAGATCGCCGCTGTTCTCTACGAGTAGATCTGTGTGAATGAGTGCCGGGGCGGACATCCGCCCCGGCACTTTCTCGTTGACGGCCCTGTCGTGACGCACGCACACTGCGTACCCTGAAATCATGGCCGAGACAATGAAGCCGTCGACACTCAAACGCTGGGTCTTCTGGCCGGCCGCCGCGGTCGTGATCCTATTCGTGACGTTTGCCCTCGTGGCGCCGGGAGCGGCAGAGAGCCTCTTCAAGGGGATCCAAAGCGGCATCGTCAACACCTTCAACTGGTATTACGTGCTGATCACGGCGTTCTTCGTCGTGTTCTGCCTCTTTCTCGGGTTCAGCCGGTTCGGTGACATCAAGCTGGGCCGCGACGACGACAAACCCGAATTCTCGCTGATGGCCTGGTTCTCGCTGCTCTTCGCGGCGGGAATGGGCATCGGTCTGGTCTTCTACGGGGTGAGCGAGCCGCTCAGCCACTTCGCCAACCCGCGGCCGGGAGTGACCGGGAATCCGCCGCAGCTCGCACAGCAGGCGCTGACCCAGACCTACCTGCACTGGGGCATCCACGCCTGGTCGATCTATGTGATCGTCGGGCTCGCGCTCGCCTACGCGATTCACCGGCGCAAACGGCCGATCTCCATCCGCTGGGCCCTGGAGCCGCTGCTCGGCAAGCGCGTGCAGGGCGGCTGGGGCAACGCCATTGACGTGATCGCCCTCGTCGGAACCCTGTTCGGAGTGGCGACGTCGCTCGGCCTCGGCGTGCTGCAGATCAGTGCGGGTCTGGATGCCGCCGGCCTGGTGACGCCGAGCCAGACCTCGCAGGTCGTGATCATCATCCTGATCTCGTTCTTCGTGCTGCTGTCGGTGCTCTCCGGTGTCACCAAGGGTATGAAGTGGCTCTCCAGCATCAACCTGATCCTGGCCGGCGCCCTCGTGCTCTACCTGCTCGCGTTTGGGCCGACGACGTTTCTGCTGCGGGAGTTCGTGCAGTCGATTGGCGCTTACATTCAGAACTTCGTCAGCCTCGCCTTCAACGTGAACGCCTTCACCGGCAGTGCCGGTGAAGCCTGGCAGGCCTCGTGGACCTCGTTCTATTGGGGCTGGTGGATCTCCTGGGCCCCCTTCGTCGGCATCTTCATCGCCCGCATCTCCAAGGGGCGCAGCGTGCGGGAGTTCGTGACCGGCGTCATCATCGTGCCGACGCTCATCGGCATCCTCTGGTTCAGCGTGCTCGGCGGGACCGCCCTCTACCTTGAGCTGACCAACCCCGGAACGCTGGTCGGAGAAAACGGCGCGGTGGATGTCGAGGGCGCGCTGTTCGAAATGCTCGCCCATATTCCCGGGTCGTCGGCACTCACGATCGGCGTGATCGTGCTGATCACCGTCTTCTTCATCACCTCGGCCGATTCCGGGGCACTGGTGATGGGCATGATCGCAACCGGCGGGCAACTGAACCCCAGCAAGCCGGTGCGCGCCTTCTTCACCGCGATCACCGCGCTGCTCGCCATCTCGCTGCTGCTCTCCGGCGGTTTGCTCGCCCTGCAAACCGCGGCGATCATCATCGCTCTGCCGTTCAGCGTGATCATGTTGTTGATCTGTTGGTCGACGGTCATCGCCTTCAGTCGAGAGCGCCGCGCCTATGAACGCGCGAGACGCGCCCAGCTCATCGATCACATCGGCGACTACTACGGCCTGGAGGTCGAGGAGTCATTGGAGCGGGGAATCCTGGTGGCGACCCCCGGCTGGATCCGCCGGTTCCGACGAAGGGGAGCACGTCCGGCGGAGACATCGAGCGGGCAGCCCGGTGTGCCGTCCGGCGTGCAGGCGGGTGTGCCGCCGGGTGCGCAGGTGACCGGCTTGACGCCGAGTCCCGAACCGTCGACCGCGGCCATCGACATCCTGATCGCGGCCGAGAATCCGCGGCATGCGTCGGAGCGCGCACTCATGACGGAGAACGCCGAGCCAGACGGGGTGTCGACCGACGACGTCGAGGAGATCGTGGAGCACGACCCGCGGTCGGGGTCGGATGTCGTTGACCTGCCGGACCGCGGGGAGGCGGGTCCGCCGAACTAGGGTCTGCCCGCACCGTTGGTCGAGCCTGTCGACACCGGGTGAGCCGATCCCGCCGACTTTGACACTTCCGGTCGAGTTTGCCAGGTCTACCGGTCAAACTCGACCGGAACGGTCAAGCTCGGCGAAGGAAGCCTCGCGACGATCGCGGGGGAACGGTCTTAGTCGGAGGTGGCCGCGTCACGCAGCCACTGCTCGACACCCGAAATGTGCACGACGGTGAGTGCCTGGGCGAGCTCCGCGTCGCCGCGCTCGAGCGCATCCACGATCATGCGGTGCTCGGTCAGGGTGCGGTGCACCGAGTTCTCCTGGGTGAGGCCGCGCCAAATGCGGGCCCGCACGGTGTGACTGGACAGCGATTCGATCAGGCTCGCCAGGTAGCTGTTGCCCGCCGCCGACGCGATGGCGCCGTGAAACTCGATGTCGTGCGCGACGAGACCTTCGACACTGGTGAAGTCGTCGACAGATCCGATCTGTGCGCGAAGGTCGTCGATGATGGCGGGTGTGACGTGGGCCGCGGCGAGAGCAGCGGCAGCCGGTTCGAGGATGCGCCTCACCGCGAAGAGCTCGAGGATCGACGAGTCGTCGTGCAGGTCGACGACGAAGGACATCGCCTCGAGCAACAGGCGTGGTTCGAGGCTCGTGACATAGGTGCCGTCACCGCGGCGCACGTCGAGCACCCGGATGACCTCGAGCGCCTTCACCGCCTCGCGCATCGAGCTTCGGGATAACCCGAGCCGTTCGCTCAACTCTTTTTCGGGCGGAAGTCGGTCACCTGGACCGAGCGCGCCGGAGATGATCATCTCTTTGATCTTGAGGATCGCTTCGTCGGTGACCGCCATGCAATGATCCTACCTTTGAGACGCTGGTCGAGGCGCTCGTCGCTCCCTTCTGGCGCCGTGCCGTGTCACACGACCACGTTGCGTGCGAGTGATGAATGCGGACATCGATGACAGTCCGGCGCGGTGTATCCCGGTGGGCGCGGTGTAGAGCGCGCGCCAGCGGGGATAAACCGCGCCGGAATCGCGTCGCTCCACGGCTTTGCGTCAGGATTGGCGCACAGAGAGCGCTAGACCGAGACGGATGCCGCGGCGACCGCACGCGCACTTCCAGCGCTGCCAGATCCCGCGCCGCCCGCTCTACCCGGACGCTCGCGGCCGAGCGACGCACTCGCCAGCATCGGCCGACCGGTGAGCGGATTCTCGACGAGCAACGCGTCGACCGCGAACACGTCCCGGATCAGTTCAGCGGTGAGCACCGCGCGGGTCTCGCCGGCCGCGACGACCCGGCCGGCCGATAAGACGATCACGTGATCGCTCGCGGCAGCGGCAAGCCCGAGGTCGTGCAGAGCGGCCAACACGGCCATGCCCTGAGCCGCCAGATCGCCGAGCAGTTCGAGCGTGGCGAGTTGCGCCTGAATGTCGAGGTGGTTGGTCGGCTCGTCAAGGATCAGCAGTTCCGGCTCCTGGGCCAGTGCCCGGGCGAGCTGCACCCGCTGGCGCTCGCCGCCCGAGAGACTGGTGATCTCCCGCCCGGCATACTCGGTCATCCCCACGCGGGCGAGCGCGGTGCCCACGATCTCCTCGTCGAGGGCGGAGTTCTGCGACCAGAGTGAATGATGCGGGGCGCGGCCGAGCGCGACGACCGCCGCGACAGACAGGGCGAGGTCGGTGGCGGCATCTTGTTCGACCAGTGCAATGCGGCGGGCGCGCTCGCGCCGCGGCATCCGAAACAGGTCGGAGCCGGTGACCGAAACACTGCCGTGATGCGGGCGATCGATGCCGGCCAGGATGCGGAGCAGGGTCGACTTGCCGGCGCCGTTCGGGCCGACGAGCGCGGTGAGGGCTCCGGCCGGGGCGGTGCAGTCGACACCGTCGATCAGGGTGCGACCGTCGACGGTGCGGGTGAGGTCGTGTGCGGCGAGGTGGTCGGGCGCGGTCATGAGATCCTCCGATTGCGCACGAGCAGCAGAGCAAAAACCGGGGCGCCGATCAGCGCGGTGACGATGCCGACGGGGATCTCTCGGGGATCGAGCAGGGTGCGGGCGAGGGTGTCGGCCCAGATCAGGAAGATCGCGCCGACGAGGGCGACGAGCGGCAGCAGGGCGCGGTAGCCGGGGCCAACGAGCAGCCGCACCGCATGCGGCAGGATCAGCCCGACGAATCCGATCGCCCCGCTGACCGACACCATCGCGCCGGTGAGCAGCGCGGTGCAGGCCAGCAATCCGAGGCGGGCGGCCTGCACATTGACGCCGAGTGAGGCAGCGGCGGTGTCGCCGAACGCGAACGTGTCGAGCAGGCGCCCGGTGAACAACAGCGGCAGCCCGGCCACCGCGAAACCGACCGCCGCGATGATCGCCGACGACCAGCCGGCTCCCGACAGCGAGCCCATCAGCCAACTCAGAATCTCGCGGTAGCTGTCGCCGGTCGCCGTCCAGAAGATGACAAAGCTGGTGACGGATGCCGCCAGTGACGACACCGCGAGGCCCGCGAGCACCATCCGGGTGGGGGTCAACCGGCCGCCGGCGCCGGCCAGCAGAACGGTCAGCGTCAGGGCGAGCAGTGCCCCGACGAAGGCGGCGAACGGAAGGAGCAGGCTGACCCCGAGCAGCAGCACGGCGACCGCACCGAGCGACGCGCCGGAGGAGAGCCCGAGCAGATAGGGGTCGGCGAGCGGATTGCGGGTGAGACCCTGCATCACGGCGCCGCTCACGGCGAGGCCGGCGCCGACCAGCGCCGCGGTCAGTACCCGGGGCATCCGCAGTTGCCAGATGATTCCGTCGCGGAGTGCAGAGGGGGTGCCCTCACCGACGCCGAGGTGGTGCGCGACGGTGGCCCAGACCTCGCCGACGCCCATATCGGCGGGCCCGACGGTGACGGCCACGATGATTGACAGGAGCAGCGCGAGCGCGAGTACCGGGCCGACGATCGCGACCCGGCTCAGCGTGCCGCGGACCGGCCGGCCGGCCGGCGCCCGAGTGCTGGTCGAGGCCGGTCGTGACTCGGCCGCCGGGGCCGACACCGACGCCACTAGTCGCCCAGCTTGAGCGCAGCCAACTGGGCGGCCAGGTCAGCCGCGGCATCGGCGCTCCGCACTCCGGCCTCGCTGGCCGCGAACGGAATGGTCAGGTAGCGCTGGTTGATCACGGCGTCGAGACGCGCGGTCGCCGGGTTGGCGGCGAGCATCTCCTTCTTCTGCGCTGCGGTGTTCCAGGCGGCGTCGACGAGCACGATCACGTCGGGGTTCGCCTCGACGATCGCCTCCCAGCTGTAGGAAGCCCAGGTGTCCTTCACGTCGGCGGCGATGTTCGTCAGGCCAACGGTGTCGAGCAGCAGCTGAGGCGCACCGCTTCCCGCGCCGATGTACGGGGTGTCGTCACCCGACGAGTACCAGAGCGCGGTCAGGCCGGCGGTGGATTTCTCGATGCCGTCGAGGGTCTTCTGCTGCGCGGCGAGCAGGGGCGTCGCATCCGTGCGGAAGATCGAGGCGACTTCGGTGATCTCGCCGAAGATCTGATCGAAGTCGAGACGTGTCGGCTTGTAGCCCGCTTCTTTGCAGGCGGCGGGCGAGACGTAGGTGTGTACGCCGAGCGCTTCGAGGGAGGCGCGCTCGCCGGCGCCCTCGGCGGAGAAGTTCGATTCCCAACCGGCGTAGACGAGGTCGGGCTCCTGCTCGAGCACGACCTCCTGCGAGGGGAGCTGGTCGGAGAGGATCGTGAGGCCGGATGCCGCGTCGGCGAGCGAGGCGGGAACCGGGCCGTCCTGGAACGCCGAGCCGACGATCCGGTCGCCGAGCCCGAGTGCCAGCAGCATCTCGGTCGAGGTGGACTTGATCGTCACCACCCGTTCGGGTGCGGCCTCGAAGCTGACCGGGGTGCCGCAGTTGTCGACGGTGACGGTGGCTGAGGCCGCCGAGGACTCCGACGGATGCGGGGTGGTCCCGGCGGACGTGCCGGTGGCGGCGCATCCGCTCAACACGACAAGAGCGGTGCCGGCGAGGGCGAAACTGAGAACAGACAGGGGGGAGCGGGTCATGGAGATCTCCATCGGCAGAACGGCACAGGGACGCGCAACGAAGATGTCGCGATGACCTGCCGCCCCAGACCGGGACCTGCTCACCGAATCAAAGAGTGATTCGGGGGTCTGCGGTTACTCTACCGACTTCTGGATCCCACTCAGACACCGCGTCGGCGCGTCACCGCCACATCGGTCGGTCGCGCGATCGCTCCACTACGCAAAGGAGGAGATTCTGCAACATGCCGCCTCAAACCGGCAGAAAAGCACGGCGATTCGCAGGATCTCCTCCTTTGCGTGCAGGATGCAGGCGACCGGATGCCACACCGGCCAGCGCCGAGAGGAGAGGAGAGGCCAGCGCTCAGGCCGGGTGCCGGTTCGTCGACTCCCGAATCCGCAACTCATTCTCGATCAGGGGTGGCACCAGATCGGTGTCGCCCTCGAGAAGGCGCACAAGCAGGGAGACGGCCTCCCGTGCGGTTCGCTCCGGCATCAGATCGACCGAGGTGATGGGCGGCGAACTGTTTCTGGTCTGCTCGGAGTCGGAGCCGGCCACGATCAACACGTCGGCCGGGATCGAGTATCCGGCCTCCTGCAAGCGCGTCTGCAGACCGGCCGCATGTCGCCCGGTCAAGCAGTAGACGGCGTCCGGGACCGGAGCCTCACCGGCCAACAGCTGTTCGGCGACCGCGCGCCCGCCTGCTTCACCGGATGTCTCATCCTGGCGGTAGAGGATGGCCGGCTGGCCCTGCTCGGCCGCCCAGGCCAAGTAGGTGGTTTCGCTGTCGATGTTCCAGGAGTTGACGTCGGTTCCCGTGACGATGGCAATGCGCTTCGCACCGCGTTCGCGCAGGTGGGCAATGATCGCAGCGCAGTCTGCATTCGCGCCGGTTCCGACCCAATCCCGAAAATCCGGTCGTTCGACATCCCGGCCGACCGTCACCAACGGGATGTCGTTGCGGTTGAGCAGCGCGATCACGGGATCGTTCCCGATCGGGTCGGAGATCACGAACCCGTCGACGGCGAGGGCGATGTCGGGCACCTTGGACGTGGTGGGATCGCGAACCAGCATCAGGCCGAAGCCTCGGTCGAGAGCCTCGACTGCCGCCGCACCCGCGAAACGCATGAAGTAGTCGACGCCGACCGGCTGATAGGAGTCGAGCGAGTCGAGCGGGCGGATGACCAGGCCGAGTACCCCGAGTCGGCTGCTGCGCAGCCCCCGGGCGATCGCGTCGGCGCTGTAGCCCATGCTCGCGGCGACGTCGACGACATGCTGCCGGGTCGCCGCTGCGACAACTCCTTTACCGTTCAGCGAATGGGACACGGTCGTGATCGACACCCCCGCTTGCTTCGCGACATCGTGGATCGTCACACGGCGTCGCCCCTGTCCGCTGTTCACCCCTGCACACTATCGGAAACAAACAGTTAACAAAACGTTTTGCTAATAACTCGCACAAAACGTTTTGGTCGGCTATCGTCACAAATCAAACGCTCACGCGACCCGCCTCGCGTCATGACTATGGGAGAAGTTCAATGAAGAAAAGAACCAGAGCATTCGCCGTCCTCGGAGTGATGTCACTCGCCCTGACCGGTTGCGCGAGTGGGCCCACCACCTCCAACGCCGCACCGGACCTGACCGACCTTCTGGTCACGACGCCCGCCGCCACGGGCGAACTCGATCTCGCAACGTGGAACCTTCCATTCGGCGAGCCGGCCTCACTCGACCCGATCAAGGCGTTCAACTACCCCGAGAACACCGTCGTGGCGAACCTGTGTGAGGGCCTCATGCAGCTGCAGCCCGACTACTCGATCAAGCCGGGACTCGCCGAGAAGGTCGACAGCCCCGACGCCTCCACCTACGTCTACACGATTCGCCAGGGAGTGACGTTCTGGGACGGCCAGCCGATGACCGCCGATGACGTGCAGTACAGCCTCAGCCGCCAGCTCGACCCCAACGAGGGAAGCTACTGGGCCGGCGGCATCGTTGAGAACATCGACTCGATCGAGAAGACCGGCGACTGGGAAGTCACCGTCAAGCTCAAAGCGCCCGACTCCACCTTCAACTCCTACATGGTGACGCCCATCGGAAACATCGTCGAGAAGGCGCACCGCGTCGCCGCCGGCGAAGACTACGGCAACCCCACCGGCAAGGTCATGTGCACCGGGCCGTACTCGGTCGGCGCCTGGAACCAGGGCCAGAGCATCTCGCTGCTGCGCAACGACAACTACTGGAACACCGAGAAGAAGGCGAAGACCAAGCAGGTCGACATCAACTTCATCGTGGATGCCGCGGCGATCTCCAACGCGCTGAGCACCGGCGCCATCGACGGTTCCTACGACGTGCCGCTCGGTGCGTTGAGCTCCCTGGAGAAGGCCACCGACGGTGACCTGTTCCTTGGCCGCTCTGTGCAGCTCGTCGCGATCATCGGCACCGGACACGGCGCATTCGCCGACCCCGCCGTGCGCCAGGCGCTGATGATGGCGACCGACCGGGAAGCTATCGCCGACACGGTCTTCGAAGGGACAGCGCAGGCCTCCCGCTCGCTGATCCCGAACAACGGCTGGGCCTACGGCGACAGCGAGTTCGCCAGCGCTCGCGAGAAACTCGCTCCCAGCACCGTTGATATCGCCGGGGCGAAGGAAGCCCTGAAGAAGGCCACCGTCGACCTGACCCAGACCATCAAGATCGTCTACCCGTCAGAGCGCAGCTACTACGCCGACATCATCTCCGAGATTTCAAACGGGGCGACGGCGATCGGGCTGAAGGTCGAGCCGGAGGGCATCCCGAGTGCCCAGTTCGGTGCTTTCTTCTCCGACCCCAAGGCCCGTGAAGGTCACGATGCGTTCGTGACCAACAACTACATGGATGTCCCCGACCCGCTCGCCTTCCTGCGCACGATCGTCGGCACTGGCGGCTCGCAGAACTACAACGACTACAGCAACCCTGAGGTCGACAGTCTGCTTGCCGAGGCCGCCGCGGCGAACGACGAGAACGAGCGAGCCGCACTGACCAATCAGATCCAGGAAATCGCCATGGCAGACCTGCCCTGGATTCCGATCGTCGACCCGTCGGTTCGACTGTTCCTGAACAAGCGGGTCACCGGAGTGCCGGCCTCGTTCGTCTACCTCTACTACCCGTGGGCCGCCGATCTCGGGGCTTCAGGCAACTAAGTAGTCGTTCACACCGCTGTGAAGAAGGGGTTTTCTCAATGATGTTTGTCCTCCGCCGAATGCTTGCCCTCGCTGGTGTGCTGGTGGTGTCGAGCTTTCTCGTCTTCGCCGCGATGTACGCCGCGCCGGGAAGCCCAGAGAACTTTCTGGTGCAGGGCCGCACGGTTTCGCCCGAGGTGCTCGCCGCGATCCGTGAACAGTACTCATTGGATGACCCCTTCTTCGTGAGGTTCTGGAACTGGCTCACCCAGGTGCTCCAGGGAAACTTCGGGCAGTCGCTGGCCAACCGTCAGGATGTCGGGAGCCTGCTTTCCGAGCGGCTCCCGACAACGCTGACCCTGGTGCTGATGGCCGCCCTGATCATCGTCATCTTCGGGATCGGTCTCGGCGTGATTGCCGGAACCAGAGACGGGTTCGTTGACAAGCTGGTCATCCTCGGCTCGAACCTCGGCTTCGCGATCCCGACCTTCTTCGCCGCGCTCATCCTGATGAGCATCTTCAGCGTCGGTCTCGGCTGGTTTCCGGTCTTCGGCTCGGGAACCGGATTCTTCGACCGGATCTGGCACCTCACCCTTCCCGCCATCGCCTTGGCCCTGCCCTCAACGGCCGTCGTCGCCCGCATCACCCGCACCGCCATCCGGGAAGAACGCGATTCCGAGCATGCGGTGATGGCCAGGGCCAGAGGCGTGCCCCGCAGCCTGGTGTTGCGACGACACGTGGTTCGCAATTCCATGCTGCCGGTCAGCACCGTCGTCGGCGTGCACATCGCCGGCCTGATCGCCGGGTCGTTCGTGGTGGAGTACGCGTTCACCCTCGATGGCATCGGCACGCTGCTGGTGAACGCGGTGCAAAAGAAAGACTTCGCGGTCGTTCAGGCGATCGCCATCATCCTGGTCGCGGCGTTCGGGATCATCAATCTGCTGGTGGACCTGCTCTACGCCTCGATCGACCCACGAGTGAGGGAGGTGCGTACCCGATGAGACGCTTTGTTGAACGGATGGGCCCCGTCGGCACTACCGCCGCCGTGCTTGTGCTCGTCGTCGTGCTGGGCGCTCTGCTCGCCCCGATCATCGCCCCCTACGACCCGACCGTCGGGTCGGTCACCCAGCGGTACCAGGGCCCCAGCCCCGCGCACCTGCTCGGCACCGACCAGGCCGGCCGTGACATCTTCTCCCGCCTGCTCTGGGGAGCCCGGTCGAGCCTGATCGGCCCACTGATCGTCGTCACCATGACGGCGGTCTTCGGCACCGCGATCGCGCTGATCAGCGTGTGGTGGGGAGGAGCAGTCGACTCCTTCCTCAGCCGTGTTCTCGACCTGCTGTTCGCATTCCCCAACCTGCTCCTGGCCATGCTCGCCATCGCCGTCTTCGGTCCGAGCCTGACCACCGCGGCCCTGGCGCTCTCCGTGGCGTACATTCCGTACACGGCCCGGGTCATCCGGAGCACGGCGCTCAGGGAACGCAACCTGCCGTACATCCGTTCTCCTCAACTCCAGGGAATCTCTGGAGTCACGATCACCGCCCGGCACCTGCTGCCCAACGTCGCGCCCCTGATCGTGACCGGTGCAACGATCAACTTTGGATTCGCAATGATCGAACTCGCTGCGCTCTCGTTCCTTGGCCTGGGTGTGCAACCGCCAGCCGCCGACTGGGGTCTGATGGTCTCGAACGGTCAGCAATCCCTGCTCAAGGGGTACCCGGCCGAGAGCATGCTGGCCGGCCTCTGCATCGTGCTCACGGTGGCGAGCCTCGGCTACATCGGCGAACGTTTGGGTGGCCGCGCTGCGGCCGGAAGGAAGGCCTGATGCTTGAGATCACACACCTGTCGCTCGCCCTGGCAGCCGATCGGAGTTCCATCGAAATTCTGAAGGATGTCTCGATCAGTGTCGCCGCCGGCGAGGCGGTCGGCCTGGTCGGCGAATCCGGCAGCGGCAAGTCGATGACACTGCGCTCGATTCTGCGCACCTTGCCCGCCCGGTCCAAGCTCACGGGAAAAATCACCCTCGACGGTGTCGATGTATTGGGCCTCCGCGGCGAGGCCTTGCGACGGATGCGCGCGAACGACGTGTCGATGATCGCCCAGAACCCGCACGCCGTGTTGAACCCGGTTCTGCCCATTGTGCGTTACCTCGTCGAAGGGATGCACGACGCGCAAGGGCTCCCGGCCAGCGTCGCCCGGCTACGTGCCGGCGAACTGCTCGAACAGGTCGGCATCGACGCCGTCGACCGAGTACTCAGCGCCTACCCGCACCAACTCTCCGGCGGGATGCTGCAACGCGTCGTGATCGCCGGGGCGATCGCCGGAAAGCCGAAGCTGATGCTCGCCGATGAGCCGACGACGGCACTCGACGTCACCACGCAGGCCGAAGTCATGGCCATTCTCGACGAGTGCCGCCGAAACCTCGGAATGGCCATGCTCTTCGTGACCCATGACCTCGACCTGGCCGCGGCGGTCTGCGACCGGATTAACGTGATGAAGAGCGGCGAGATCGTCGAGACCGGTGTCCCCGATCAGCTTCGAGACAACCCGCAGCATCCGTACACCCGCATTCTGATGGATTCGCGCCCGCAGGGCATCAACTGGACCGGCACGATCGGAGGCGCCGCATGACCGCCCCGGCAATCGCCGTCACAGGCCTGAGCAAGACGTTCACGACCGGGCGGCCCAAGCAGACGGTGACGGCGCTCGACGCCGTGTCGCTGACCGTTGAGCCCGGAACCTGCCTGGCCGTCGTCGGCGAATCAGGATCAGGAAAAACGACCCTGGCCCGCATCATCGTCGGACTCGAGACCGCGGATTCCGGCACTGTGCTGCTGAACGGTGAGCCGGTTGCCATCCGAGCCAATCGGCACGAGCTGGGCCGACGGGCGCGAGTTATCCAGATGGTGTTCCAAGACCCGCAGAGCTCCCTGAACCGGCGGCTGCGGGTTCGAAGTGCCGTCGACGAGGTGCTGCAGGCGCACACCCCGCTCGGACTCGCGGCCCGCCGCACACGTTGCGCAGAACTCTTCGCCCTGGTCGGCCTCGAGCCGCGTCACCTCGACGCGCTCCCCGAGGAGCTCTCTGGAGGGCAGCGGCAACGGGTGGCCATCGCCCGAGCGCTCGCGGCAGAGCCGTCGATCATCGTGCTCGACGAATCGGTGGCGGCTCTCGATGTCACCGTGCAGGCACAGATCCTGGAGCTCCTGGCCGATCTGCGCACCTCGAAGGGCCTGACCTACCTCTTCATCACCCATGACCTCTCGGTGGTTCAGATGATCGCCGATTCGGTCGTCGTCATGCGTCGCGGGGCCATCGTGGAGCGGGGCGACACGGCATCCGTATTGCAGAACCCACAACATCCCTATACGCAGCTCCTGCTGGAGTGTGCACCGAAACCCGGCTGGAAGCCCCAACGCGGCGTGATTCGCGCGCTGCGAGAGGAGATCGCCTCATGACGATTGCTGTTCCCACTGTTGTTCACATCGAGTCGGCGGATGCCTACGAGCGCGGAATAGAGCGTGGGCGTGCGATTCGCGAGACCCTCGCCGATGGGCTCAGGATCTATTGTGAGCTCTTCGACGTCGTCGGCATTTCGCGGGCGGCGGTGAAGGCGGATGCGCTCACGTCGATTGCGGCGACCGAGCGGTGGAGCCCGGCGCTGGCCGAGGAGATGCGGGGCACGGCGGTCGGGGCGGGCCTTGAACTGTGGCAGATCGGCGCGCTCAACGCGCGCACCGAGATCTTGGCCGCAGCGACCGGGGCGAAGCCCGGTGAGTGCTCGACAATCGTGAACACTCGGGCGGGCGCGATCGGCGCGCAGACCTGGGACTGGCATGAGGAACTCTCGCACTGCTGGCATCTGCAGCAGGTGAGCGGCACCCCGCGCAGCTTCGTCGGCTTGACCGAGCACGGCATCCTCGGAAAGATCGGCATGAATGACGCCGGCGTCGGGATCATGTTCAACATTCTCGGGCACCAGCAGGACCGCGCATTCGGCGTGCCCGTGCACCTCGTCGCCGCACGGGTGTTGGCCGAGGCTGCCACTCTCGCCGACGCTGTGACGATCTTGCAGACCGCCCCCGTGAGCACCTCAAGTGCCATCACCGTCGTGAGCCCTGATGGCGCTGTGATCGTCGAGCTGAGCCCCGAAGGCGCCGCGGTGTTGGAGCCACACGACGGTGTGCTCCTGCACACCAATCACTTCCTCACCGAACGACTCGGACAGGGAGAGAAGCCAGGCTTGTACGACCCGGATTCCCAGCTGCGCTACGCGGTTCTGCTCGAGCGGGTTGCCGAAGCGCCGCTGCCGACGAGCGCGGCCGAACTCATCCCGTACTTGGTGTCGCAGCCCGGTGATGAGGCTCAACTCTGCTGTGTTCCCGCACCCGGCGCGGTCTTCGGCGATCGGTGGGCGACCCTGGCCACGGTCACCCTGGATTCTGCGGCGCGGACCATGACCGTCGTCGCCGGCACGCCCATCGATGCACTCGCCGCGGAGCCGTTGCGTCTGGTTGCGGGAGTCTAGCCGTCTCGTTGGTCGAGGAGCGAGCGAGCGCAGCGAGCCCGTGTCTCGAGACCTCGTGAGCCGATCCTCAGACGTGACCTCAGTCCGGAGATCGACTCGCGTGGTCTCGAGATGCGCGCTCCTGCGTCGCGTGCTCCTCGACCAACGAGAGGGTCGGCCTAGCTGAGCTGCTTCTGCTTCGCGTGCACCGGAATCAGCAGGGCGAGACCGATCGCGATGATCAGCACGATGCCGAGGATGCCCCAGTACTGTGCGCCGCCCAGGGTCACGAAAAGTGCGAAAGCGGTGGGCGCCAGGAACGTGGCCGCCTTGCCGGTCGTCGCATAGAGGCCGAAGACCTCGCCCTCGCGCCCGGCCGGAATGACGCGGGCGAGGAACGAACGGCTCGCCGACTGCGCCGGTCCGACGAAGAGGCAGAGTGCGAGGCCGAAGGTCCAGAACACGATCTGGCCGCCGTCGTGAAAAATGAACACGGCCAGGCCGCAGACGATCAGGCCGACGAGTGACGCGACGATGACCGGCTTGGGGCCGACCTTGTCGTCGAGCAGGCCGATTGTGATGGTGGCGACCCCGGCGACCACGTTTGCGGCGATCGCGAAGATGATGACCTCGCCGGCCGAGAATCCGAAGGTGCCCGCTGCCAGGATGCCACCGAACGCGAAGACGCCGGTGAGCCCGTCTCGGAAGACCGCGCTGGCGATCAAGAAGTAGACGGTCTGCCGACTGTTCTTCCACAGCGCGGCGATGTCGCGGCCGAGGCGGGCGTACGAGGCGAAGAACCCGACCTTCTCGCGCGCCACCTTCGCCGGCGCATGGTACTCCGGCACGGCGAGCAGAACGGGCAGCGCGAACAGGCCGAACCATGCGGCAGAGATGAGCATCGCCACGCGCACCGACAGTCCCTCGTCACCGGTCACGCCGAACAGGCCGACCTCGGGATTKATGAAGCCGAAGTACACGATCAGCAGCAGCACGATGCCACCGAAGTAGCCCATCGACCAGCCGAATCCGCTGACCTTGCCGATCGAGCGCGGTGTGGAGACGTAGGCGAGCATCGCGTTGTAGTTGACCGACGCGAATTCGAAGAACACGGTTCCGACGACCAGCAACAACAGGCCGAGCCAGAGGTAGCCGGGCTCGGGTTTGACGAAGAACATCAGTGCCGTGACCGCGACGACGATGTACGTGTTGACCGCGAGCCAGAACTTGCGGCGACCAGAGACATCCGAACGTTGCCCGGTGATCGGCGCGAGTGCGGCGACGAGAAGGCCGCCGATGGCGAGCGTCCAGCCGAGCTGCGCCGAGACGAAGGCTTCGCCGCCGAAGGATTCACTCGTGAGGTAGACGGTGAAAACGAAGGTGGTGACGACGGCGTTGAACGCCGATCCGCCCCAATCCCAGAGGCTCCAGGCGAAGATGCGACCCTTGCGGGCACCCTGCGCCGAGACCGCTTCGATCTGCTCGGTCGAAATTCCGATCGTCGCCGCCGCCCCGTCGGCCGGGGTCAGGTGGGCCGGCGGAAAGTTGCGGGGCGCATCGGAGGGGTCCGGCGTCGAGTTGTCGGTCATGGCCTCAGGGTAGCGGGTGCAGAAACCCGGGAGGTGCGCTCGTTCGGCGCGTTCTCGCCGTGCTGTTCACGCTCCGGGTGCCGCACCCTCGTCGGTCCGGGCGGGCAGGTCGTTCCCGCCCGGACTGACTGTCGGCCGGCTACGCCAGCGCGGCCAGTGCCTGGTTCGCCGCGACGATGCCGGAGTTGCGCGAGGAGTGCACTGTGCTGGTGGTCATGCCCGCCCAGAACAGCGTGTTGTTGATCGGGGTGTTCAGGCCGGAGCGACGCGAGAAGGGTCCGGGGTAGGCGCCGCGGGCGTACTGGTCTTTCGACCAGTCGTAGGTGGAGGCGTTCACGTACTCAAGATCCGGCTTGCCGCTTGTGGCCCGCACAGTCTCGAGCGCGGCGGCGAGGCGATCCTGCTCGGGCAGGTCGAGCAACGCTTGCGCTTTCCCGCCGGTCATCCAGGTTACGACGAGTTGCCCGGTGTAGCCGGGGGTTCCCTCAGACGCGTTCCAGGTCGACGGCGGGTTCATGTCGAAGGGGGTCAGGATGTCCCAGTCCGGCGTGCTGGGCATCCCCACGGGGAGCACGGGTTCCGCGAACTCAAGAATTGCCTTGAACACGGACAGGTAGCTGATCTCCTGGATCGCCGCGCTGCGCGCCGCCGGCAGCGGCGGGTTGAAGGTGATGTCGCCGTTCTTCAGAACGCCGCCGGGCACGGCGAGGACGATCGTGCGCGCCTTGTATGTGTCGCTGCCGACGTGCACCTCCACGCGGTTCTTGTTGCGGTAGTCGATGCTCGTGACCGGGCTGTTCAACACAATGGGGATGCCCGCCGCGAGCGGCTGCAGCACCTGCTTGTAGCCGCCGATGACGCGGTAGTCCCCGTACGCCTCGGGAGGCATCGGGCCCGACTCGCCCTGCAGCGAGAGGGCGAACTCGACATCGCCGAAGATGAATTCGGCGGGCAGCACGTCGAACTGTTCGGTATCGACCTCGATAGCGAGCACCGAGATCGGGTAGTTAGAACGCGGAATGCCGATCCGGTTCAGCCAATCGAGAGCTGTCTCGCCATCGAGGGGCTCCGGGAGGCCGCCGGGGAAGGACGGGGCGCCCTCGGGGAAATGGAACGTCTCGAAAGTGCTGGCGTCGACCCAGGCCGCGTCGCTGGCGTTGTACTTCCCGAAGGTCTTCTCGAACCGGTGGGTCTGCAGGCCTTGCTGATTGATGAGGTCCCAGGTCGACACGGTGTTGCCGTGCACAAGCTCGGCGCCCCGCTCGAACGGGATGGTCATCGACGTGCTGTCGGTCCAGAGGCGGCCGCCCGTGCGGTTGCGCGCCTCCAGCACGAGCACCTTCTTGCCGGCGTCGGCGATCACGCGCGCTGCGCCAAGGCCGGCTGGGCCGGCGCCGATCACGATCGTGTCCCACATGCGGTTCAGGGATCCCTGAACTCCGGGCGAGGTGCGGGCGCCCGCAGTGAGCAGCACGCCGGCGGTCGCGGCTGCGGCGAACCCGACCACCGAACGGCGCGTCACGTCGCCGAGGCCTTTCTGCATTGGTTCGGGTTCGATCGCGGGATGCATCTCTGAACCGGTCATGACTCGTCCTCCATCGGTTGGCGCGGCGGGGAGAAAAGATGAGCGCTGCGCGCCACTCTGCACGCTCCAATCCCGAACCTGTGACGGGATTGCCTGATTATGGGTCGGGACCTTGCTGTTGCCACAGAGATGCGCAGAAATTGTTGCGCTTTCGTTAGAAATTTGTGCCGAAAGTGGATTATTCGTGCAATTCGGGCCTTGCCTCGGATGGTCTTCGAGGGTAGGGCATTCGATCGAAACTGAGAGTTGAGTCAAGTTGACTCAACTTTGTCGGTTTCGGTTTGACACGTTTTTCCCGCTCTGGCATACTTGAGCCACCGGGACTCAACTCTCGGCCCTCAATTTTGAATCACCGAAACACACTGAAGGAGAATCGCATGGCACGTGCAGTTGGAATTGACCTCGGAACCACAAACTCGGTCGTCTCAGTCCTCGAAGGTGGAGAACCCACCGTCATCGCAAACGCCGAAGGCCTCCGCACCACCCCCTCGGTGGTTGCATTCACCAAGGATGGCGAGGTGCTCGTCGGTGAAACCGCCAAGCGTCAGAACGTCACCAACGTTGACCGCACCATCTCCAGCGTGAAGCGCCACATGGGCACCAACTGGAACGTCGACATCGACAGCAAGAAGTACACCCCGCAGGAGATCTCGGCCCGCATCCTCGCCAAACTGAAGAGGGACGCCGAGCAGTACCTGGGCGACACTGTCACGGATGCCGTCATCACGGTTCCTGCGTACTTCAACGACGCAGAGCGTCAGGCCACGAAGGAAGCCGGTGAGATCGCCGGCCTCAACGTGCTGCGCATCATCAACGAGCCGACCGCAGCCGCGCTGGCATACGGCCTGGACAAGGGCAAAGAAGACGAGCTCATCCTGGTCTTCGACCTCGGTGGCGGAACGTTCGACGTTTCCCTCCTTGAGGTGGGCAAGGATGACGACTTCTCGACCATCCAGGTTCGTGCCACTGCCGGTGACAACCGCCTCGGCGGCGACGACTGGGACCAGCGCATCGTTGAGCACCTGATCAAGAAGTTCAAGGAGACCACCGGTGTTGACGTCTCGAACGACAAGATCGCGAAGCAGCGTCTGAAGGAAGCCGCTGAGCAGGCCAAGAAAGAGCTCTCGAGCAGCATGTCGACGAGCATCCAGCTGCCCTACCTCTCGCTGACCGAGAACGGACCGGCCAACCTCGACGAGACGCTGACCCGCGCTCAGTTCGAGCAGATGACGAGCGATCTGCTCGACCGCACGAAGAAGCCGTTCCAGGACGTCATCCGTGAGGCCGGCGTCAAGGTGAGCGACATCGACCACGTCGTTCTTGTCGGTGGATCGACCCGTATGCCCGCTGTCTCCGAGCTCGTCAAGCAGGAGACCGGCGGCCAGGAGCCCAACAAGGGCGTCAACCCTGACGAGGTCGTCGCTGTCGGCGCCGCCCTGCAGGCCGGCGTGCTGAAGGGCGAGCGCAAGGACGTTCTGCTCATCGACGTCACCCCCCTGAGCCTCGGCATCGAGACCAAGGGCGGCATCATGACCAAGCTCATCGAGCGCAACACGGCCATCCCGACCAAGCGCAGTGAAACCTTCACCACGGCCGACGACAACCAGTCGTCCGTTGCGATCCAGGTCTTCCAGGGCGAGCGCGAGTTCACCCGCGACAACAAGAACCTCGGAACGTTCGAGCTGACCGGTATCGCACCGGCTCCGCGCGGCATCCCGCAGGTCGAGGTCACCTTCGACATCGACGCCAACGGCATCGTGCACGTGTCCGCCAAGGACAAGGGCACCGGTAAGGAGCAGTCGATGAAGATCACCGGCGGCTCCTCGCTGAGCAAGGAAGACATCGAGCGGATGGTGCGCGAGGGCGAAGAGCACGCCGCCGAGGACAAGAAGCGCCGCGAGGCCGCTGAAGTTCGCAACGGCGCCGAGCAGCTCGCCTACTCGATCGACAAGCTGATCAAGGAAAACGCGGACAAGCTGCCCGAAGACGTCAAGAGCGAGGTGCAGGGCGACGTTGACGCTCTGAAGTCCGCGCTCGTCGGCGAAGACGACGACGCAGTGAAGACCGCGTTCGACAAGCTGAACGCCAGCCAGGGCAAGCTCGGCGAGGCCATCTACGCCTCCAGCCAGGCCGACGAGGCAGCAGCATCCGCATCCGCAGAGCAGCCGGCCGACTCGTCTTCTGACGAAGACGTTGTCGACGCTGAGGTTGTCGAAGACGAAGAAGAGAAGAAGTAACCATGGCAAACGACACGAATGCAGGGGGCAACCCGGCGGACGAGCCGTTCGACGCAACTGAGGGGGCGCCCACCGGCGCCGCCTCGGCTGCGGCCGACGCCGAGGGAATTGAGGAAGACGAGCTGACGGTTCAGGACATCCTGGATGCCGCAGATCTCGAGGCCAACGACCCGTCGGCCGAGCACCTCGCCGATCTCAAGCGCGTCACGGCCGAATACGCCAACTACCGCAGGCGCACTGAATCGAACCGCGAGGTGGAGCGCGAGCGCCTCACCGGTGGCGTTGTCGCCGTTCTGCTGCCGGTGCTCGACGACCTCGACCGTGCTGAGAAGCACGGCGACCTGGTTGCCGAGACGCCGTTCGCGACGATCGCGGCCAAGCTGCGCGCATCCGTCGAGAAGCTCGGCCTGACGCCGTTCGGCACCGTCGGTGAACCGTTCGACCCCACCGTGCACGAGGCTGTTTTTCAGCAGCCGAGCGCCGATGTCAC
This sequence comes from Leifsonia sp. YAF41, assembly GCF_052113185.1. Taxonomy (NCBI): domain Bacteria; kingdom Bacillati; phylum Actinomycetota; class Actinomycetes; order Micrococcales; family Microbacteriaceae; genus Leifsonia; species Leifsonia sp. YAF41. The sequence continues at coordinate 80,034 of NZ_JBFRCS010000007.1, read as the reverse complement.
GGTCGAGACGGTCGCCGACGTGGTCGAGACCGGCTACACCCTAGGCTCCACGCTTCTGCGCGCGGCCAAGGTTGTGGTTCAGGTACCGAGCGATGGCTAGCCAGGACTGGTTCGACAAGGACTTCTACAAGATCCTCGGTGTTTCGAAGAATGTCACGCCGGCCGAGCTGAAGAAGGCCTATCGCAAACTGGCCCGCAAGTATCACCCCGATTCCAACCAGGGTGATCCGGCATCCGAAGCAAAGTTCAAGGAGATCAGCGAGGCCAACTCGGTGCTCTCTGACCCCGAACAGCGCAAGGAATACGACGCAATCCGTGCCATGGGGGGTGGAGCTCGCTTCACCGCCCCCGGCACGGGTGGCGGCCAGCAGGGCGGCTTTGACGACTCGTTCGGTGGCATGTTCGGCGGCGGCGGGCAGCAGAACTACACCTTCCAGCAGGGCGGCGACTACGACGACATTCTCGGCGGGCTGTTCGGCGGGCGCGGTGGCCGGTTTGGCACCGCATCCGGCGGCTACCGCGGTGCCGGCGGACCGACTCGGGGGCGCGACGTTGTCGCATCGACGACCATCGACTTCGTCACCGCAACCCACGGCGATCAGATCACCCTGCAGACACAGGACGGGCGTGAGCTCAAGGTCAAGATCCCGGCCGGCGTTGCCGACGGTCAGAAGATCAAGTTGCGCGGCAAGGGCCAGCCGAGCCTGGATGGCGGTGAAGCCGGCGACATCGTGCTCACGGTGTCGGTGCGCAAGCACCCCGTCTTCGAGCGCGATGGCCTGAACCTGCGCGTCACTGTTCCGATCACCTTCATCGAAGCCACGCTCGGAGCGACGATCGAAGTACCCACCCTCGGTGGGCCACCGGTCAAGCTGCGAGTGGCACCGGGAACCCCGAGCGGCCGCATCCTGCGCGTCAAGGGTCGCGGCGTCGAAACGGCGAAGGGCACCGGCGATCTTCTCGCCGAAGTGCAGGTTGCCGTGCCGTCACACCTCTCGAAAGAGGCGGAAGCGGCCCTCGAGGCGCTCGCCGCAGCGCTGCCCGAAGAGAATCCCCGGGAAGAGCTTCTCGCCAAGGCGCGGGGATAACAGGAATCGACATGGATGAGTTCAGCCGAGTTTTCGTGATCTCCACGGCCGCAGAGTTGGCGGGTATGCACCCGCAGACTCTGCGGCAGTACGACCGCTTGGGTTTGGTCAGCCCCGGGCGCACCCCGGGCAAGTCGCGCCGCTATTCGATGCGCGACGTGGCCAAGCTGCGGGAGATCGCGGAACTCGGTGCCGAAGGCGTGAGCCTGGAAGGCATCCGTCGCATTCTCGAACTCGAAGATCGCGTGCGTGGGCTCGAATCCCGCCTGCGCGAGCTGGAATCGGCACTGGCCGATGAGTTGCTCAGCCGTCCGGGGCGTCGCGTGTTCGCGGCGGGCTCCGCGGGTGACGTCATCTCGATGAAGGCCGGCACCCGGATGCGCCGCTCGAATCAGATCGTTGTCTGGCGGCCGCTCGATCGCGGCTAGCGCGATTCTCTGACTCAGCCTCGCGGCACATATGTACGAAGCCGGCACGCGTTCAATCGCGTGCCGGCTTTTTCGTTGCGTGCCGCGACACGCGCACGGGTACGCGTGTCGCCCACGTCTTTCTCGCGCGTGCGCGCAAATTGTCGCCTCGACTTCGGTCGGCCGACGATGTGGGCGCACGCGTGAGTCTTAGGTCGAGATCGGTCGGTCGGCCCGCTGCTCCGCGGCCTCGGCGCTGGCCAACGGATGCGCGAGGTAGCGTTGACGAAGTGACTTCTGAATTCTCGTTCGACCTTCTGCGCCGCTGGCCCGACGTTGAGGCGACGAACCTGTTCGCCGTCGACGCGAGCGACCGGCTGATCCTCGCGGAGGCGGCCGACGACCTCGCTGCCGCAGCGGCCGCCGCCACATCGGGTGGCGAGCTGCCGGGTGCCGTCGTCGTGATCGAAGACCATTACGGCGCACTGACCCTGGGGGCCGCGGCGCAGGCCGGGCTGGTCGGCATCCGGGTGCATCAGGACGCCCTCTCCGGCGAGCTTGCTCTCGCCGCAAACGCCGCCGAAGCCGGACTCTCCGGCGCCTATCGTTCGCTCGACCTCGGCGCAGAGCTCGTGCAGGGCGCGCGCGTCGTGCTGATGCAGCTTCCGCGCAGCCTTTCGGCGCTCGACGAGATTGCCGCCGACATCGCCCGCTACGCCGACCCCTCGGTGCGCGTCTACGCAGGCGGCCGGGTCAAGCACATGACCCCGGCGATGAACGAGGTGCTGCGCCGTCACTTCGGCGAGGTCACCGCTTCACTGGCAGCCCAGAAGTCGCGCGTGCTCACCGCATCGCAGCCGCTGACCAGCGCCGAAGCCCTCTCGGAATGGCCGCACCGCGCCGTGCACGCCGACCTCGGGCTGACCGTTTGCGCCCACGGGGCCGCGTTCGCCGGCACCACCATCGACATCGGCACTCGCTTCCTGCTCGAGTTCATCGATCGTATGAAGCCCGATGCTCAGACGGCGATCGATCTCGGCTGCGGCACCGGCGTGCTGGCGACCTCGCTCGCCCTCGCCCGCCCGACCCTTCACGTGACCGCCAGCGACCAGTCGGCCGCTGCCGTCGCATCCGCCCGCGCCACGGCCGAGGCGAACGGCGTGGCCGACCGGATCACCGTCGTGCGCGACGACGCGCTGCAGAGCCAGCAGGATGCCTCGGCCGAGCTGATCGTGTTGAACCCGCCGTTTCACATCGGCAACTCGGTGCACGCCGGAATCGCCCTCAAACTGTTCGAGGACGCGGCCCGTGTGCTGAAGCCCGGCGGCGAACTCTGGACCGTGTGGAACACGCACCTCGGCTACCGCCCCGCCCTGAACCGCATGGTCGGCCCGACCCACCAGGTCGGCCGCAACACCAAGTTCACAGTCACCGTCTCCACGCGTGGCTAACTCCTGCAATCCTTCGGAATCACGCTGAAAAGTGCCCTCCCGAGGTGATTTTGGCCGGGATTGCAGGAGTTAGCCCCACCCCTTTCCCCACGAGCTGAGGCTAGCCAGCTAGCCAGCCAAACAGCCTAGCTGGCTGCAGCGACGAGGTGGCCGAGCAAGGCGATGAAGTAGTCGCGGTTGTCGTCGGTGATCGAGGGCAGAGTGGGGACGAAGTGTGCGTCGGCGATTCGAAACGCTTTCTTATCGGCGACCCACTCAATGTCTCTGATGTCGGAGAGCGCCGTTCGGTCAAGCGGCTCCATGAGGTCCCGGGAGTACAGGGCGCGATCGGTGATCGCGAGTCCGTAGATGCCGGCCAAGGTCGCGCTCGACAGCGATGTGCGCACCGACTCGTCGGCAGGGAGCTGCCATTTTGCGCTCAGCTTGGCGAGTTTCTTCGCGTCTTTCGGGCGACTGGGAAGCAGAAAATCCTCGCTGAGACGGCTCGCCCGCACAAGCTGATCGACGTTGTTGTCGGTGTCGCCGGCGTCGGCTGCCGCGTCAGCCACGGCACCGCTAGACGATGCGCCCAGCTCTCCTTGAAGCGTGCCGATCACGTCGCGCAGGTAGGCAGCGGAATCTGCCGGGCTTGACGGCATGAGCAACCGTGCAATCTGGTCGAGTCCGATGCGGGAGCTGCCGATCGCAAGTGCGTGTGCGTCGGCCTGAATAGAGGAGACGTCGACAGTGTTGAGCGCAAGTTGGGCTGAGCTGTTGCCGACATCCATCAGATAGAGCGTGCGATCGGTGATGAGGATTCCGTTTGACGACCGTCTGGCCAGGAGATCGTAGGAATGGAATCCCCAGTAGAGCACTGGCAATTCACCGTCGGAGGCGGCGTGCGGCAGATAGAGCTGTTCCACAGCCTTCCAGAACACGACGTCGGCATCGGCGAATTCCGGATGCCCGATCTGGTCGGGAAGAAAGACGAATGAGTTGATCGAATCGGGTACGCCCACCGCGGCGACCGTTGCGGCGAGATGCTCGAAAAGTGTCAGACGGGCCGGTGAAAGTGTCTCGAGATAGTCGGAAAGCTCGTTCTTCTTGCCCATCATCTGCCCCCAGAGGTTGATAGCTGCGCTCTTCGACGCCATCCTATCTGGGCCATTTCGCGCGGTGCATTCGAACGCCTTGGGACGCACTCAGCGCCAACGATACACACGGGCTGGAAGGAGCAGGCTCAGCGCTCCATCGCCCGAATCGCCAGCCACGCCGCCGTGCGATCGTCGGGGTCTGACATCGACAAGCCGGTGAGCTCCTCGATGCGCTGGATGCGACTCGTCAACGTCTGACGATGGATGCCGAGCTGCCTCGCGGTGACACCCCAGGAGCCGTGCTCGGCCAGGTAGACCCGCAGCGTACTGGTGAGCTCACCGTGCCGACCGTTCGCCCCACGCAGCCCGTCGAGGGCGTTGGCAATCTGCGCCGCCCCGTCGTCGTCGAGGCGGTCGAGCACATATTTCACGGTCGGGAGCGCGCGATAGCGGGCGAGCGGCCGGCCGTCGGTGACGGCCACGTCGTGCGCTTGGCGTGCCTCAGAGGCGCTCCGACCGAGGGCATCGATGCCGGCGCTCGAACCGATGCCACACCGCAGCGGAACCTGCACCTCGCTGGCATAGCGCTCGACCCAGTCCGTGATCTGGGCGACGTGGTCGTCACGCACAAAACCGAGCACCCGACCGTTCACCGTCGTCATCACATGCACCCAGCCCAACTCGTCGAACCAGCGCGTGACGAGGCGTTCGAGGTCGACGGCCTTCGACCGCGAGCTCAGCACGAAAGCGGTCAACGATGTCTCGTGAACGCCCCACCGCTGCAGCAGGGATTCCGCGGCGGCGGGCGTGCCGGACACCAGAGTTGAGATCATGACCTCGCGGCCGAGTTGCTCGGTCATGGTGTGGTCGTGGGTGCGCAGAATGAGGTCGAGCAGCGCCGCCGCCTGCGAGGCCAAGTCGCGGTTGCGGCTCATCGACCTCTCGTGGGAAGCGATCACCAGATACGCCGTCAGGTCTTCATTCGGGCCCACCGGGTGCACCTGCAGGCCCGGGTGGCGTACGCGCACCGGCCGCCGAAAGGCCACTGCCGTCGCATCCTGCACATGCAGGGCTCCGGCTCCGGCGCTGGCGATCGGATGCCCCTGGCCGTCGAGCAGCACAGCCCAGCCATCGATGCGTGCGGCGAGTTCTGCGATCACCGCGCTCACCCCGCCGCGACGGGCAACCTGGGTGAGCACCTTCGTTCCACTCGTCACGAGGCGGTCTTCTGCCGCTTGGTCGGTGGCCAGGAGTGCGACGAGGGTCGGCTGCAATACGAGAGCGTCGGCTCCGGGGCAGAGAATCGCCGTCGCCCGCGACGCTTCGATCAGCTCGCGGAGTTCCCGAGAATCCTCGGTGGTCACCAGAACCGCCTGGCGCACGGCATCGCGGCGCGGGTCGGCTGGGTCGAGGAGCGCGCGAAGCTCGGCCGGAGTCGCGACGACGAGGCTCGCGAAATTCGGATGCGCGTGCACGGTGAAATCCGCAGCCGGGACCGCCGAGTCAACGGGCGCGCCGCCGCTGACCCAGCTGCCGACAAGCGTTCCGGCGAGCACCCGGGCAACTGAAGAAACGTCTCGAGCCATGCAAGCAATTGTACGAAATGTTGAAGAAGCAGAAATTGCTCACACTTTTTCGCAATGAATGCGTCGAGATTCGCTCCTAACATCGGCGTATCCCGATATTCAATCCCAGGAGGATTTCATGAAGGCCGTTGTCTTCCGCTCGCCCGGTGCGCCCCTCGAATACATCGACGTCGAACTCGCCGCCCCCAAGGCCGGGGAAGTGCGCGTCAAGATCGCCGCCGCCGGCGTCTGCCACTCCGACCTGCACGTCAAGCGCGGCGAATGGGACGCCCCGGCTCCCCTGGTGATGGGTCACGAAGGCTCCGGCGTCGTCGTCGAACTCGGCGAAGGCGTCACGTCCCTGTCGGTCGGCGACCACGTCGTGCTCTCCTGGGTTCCGCCGTGCGGCGAATGCCGCTACTGCCGTTCCGGCCATGAAGCCCGCTGCCAGAAGGTGGCCACCGTCGTCGCCCCGCACGGCGTGCTCTTCGACGGGACCTCCCGCCTCTCGATCGACGGCGAACCCATCCACCACTACCTCGGAGTCTCCTCGTTCGCCGAAGAGGTCGTCGTCCCGGCCTCCGGCGCCGTGAAGGTGCGCGATGATGCGCCGCTCGACGTGGTCGCCCTCGTCGGCTGCGCCGTCGCGACCGGCGTCGGCGCGGTGCTCAACACGGCCGCCGTCGAACCCGGCTCCACGGTCGTCGTGATCGGCTGCGGCGGCGTCGGTCTCAACGTCGTTCAGGGCGCCAAACTAGCCGGTGCCGAGCGCATTGTCGCCATCGACGTGAACGCCGACAAGACCGCCCTGGCCGCACAGTTCGGGGCGACCGACAGCATCGACGCGTCACGGACGGATGCCGTCGCCGCCCTCTACGAGCTCATCCCCGACGGCGTCGACTACGCGTTCGACGCGATCGGGCGCACCTCCACCACCGAGCAGGCCATTCAGATGCTCGGCCTCGGCGGCGCCGCCGTCATCGTCGGCCTCCCGCCGACCGGCGCAAAGGCCTCGTTCGAGCCGCTCGTGCTCGCCGAAGCCGACCAGCGCATCCTGGGCTCCAACTACGGCAGCGTGCGCCCCTCGATCGACATCCCCGCCCTGGTCGACCGCTACATGGATGGCCAGCTCAAGCTGGACCCGCTGGTGTCGGGGCGTCGTCCGCTGGCCGAGGCGGCCCAGGCATTCGAAGACCTCGAGTTCGGCGGCGCACTGCGCACCCTGCTCATCCCCTGACGTTCCCCCGCGTCAGAACCACCCCTCCCGTTCCCCCGACTCATAGGAGAGTTCGTTCATGTCTACAACCACCCGCAGTTCGCGAAAGGCTGAGTCGCCCCCCGTCGACGCCGGTCTCCGTCGCGGCGTGATGAGCGGGCCTGAGCTTGCCGCTCAGGCCATCGCCAACATCGCGCCGACCGCGGTCATCGCGTTCACCGCCGCCGCGATCTTCATCGGCGCCGGCAACGGCACCCTGCTCTCGTTCATCCTGGCGACCATTGTCATCCTCTGTGTCGGTTACTGCGTCGCCACCTTCGCCAAGCGTCACGCGTCGGCCGGCTCGCTCTACACCTACGTGTCGAAGGGCCTCGGCCCGTTCGGCGCCTACCTGGCCGGTGTCGCGCTGATCATCGGCTGCTGGGGCATCGCCGCCGGGTCGCTCGGCGGCTCGATCGCATACATGAGCCAGTTCCTGATCCTTCTCGGCATCCCCGCCGGTGGGGTCGGCGCCCAGGTGGTGCTCGCCATTGTGCTCGGTGGGCTGGCCACCCTGTTCACGATCCGCGGCATCCGCATCTCCGCCCGCGTCTCGCTGGTGCTCGAGCTGGTCTCGGTGAGCATCGTGCTGTTGCTGCTCGTGCTGGCACTGGTCTGGGCCGGCCCGAAGGCATGGGACCCGTCGCTGTTCGACCTGACCGGCGTGCCGCTGTCTGGCGTTGCCACCGGCATGGTGCTCGGTATTCTCGGCTTCGTCGGGTTCTCCTCGGCGGATGCCCTGGGTCGCGAAGCCCGGAACCCGTACACCGCGATTCCCCGCGCCATCATGTGGAGTGCCGTCACGGTCGGCATCCTCTATGTCTTTGCCGCGTACACGCAGCTCGTCGTGCTCGGCGATGCCCTGGCCACCAGTGCCAGCCCGCTTGAAGACATCGCCACGCAGATCGGCCTGCCGAGCTGGTTCGCCTTCCTGATCACCTTCGGCGTCGGCGCCTCGTTCTTCGCCGTCGTCGTCGCACCGCTCAACGTCGTCGGCCGCATCATCTACGTGATGGGCAAGGAAGGCGTCGTGCCCGAGCGCTTCGGCCGCACCCACGAGAGCCACCTCACCCCGCACCGCGTGCTGCTCGTCGCCGGCCCCGCCGCGATCGTGCTGGACATCATCCTGCTCGTCTCCAACGTGCACCCCATGGACATCACCGTGTACGTCGACACCTTCGGCACCTACGGTTACATGGTCGCCTACTCGCTGGTGGCGATCGCCTGTGTGATCTACACAAAGCGGGAGAAGATCCCGAACGTGCTCGTCTGGATCTCGGCCACGATCGCCACGCTGAGCATGATCTACGTGTTCATTGCGAACGTCTACCCGGTTCCCGCCTACCCGCTGAACGTCATCCCGTACATCTTCCTCGTGGTGATGCTCGCGGCCATCGGCTGGTACGTCTACCTGGCGAAGAAGCGCCCAGAGGTGATCCTGAACATCGGCAACACTGAAACCGACCAGCTGGAGGGCATGGGTTAGACCCACCACCTCGCATCGCCGTCAGGCGATCCACAAGCGGCGCCTCCTTCGACATCCTCCCCCCGGATGTCGGGGGAGGCGCCTTTCGCGCGCGCCGACCAGTGCCGCGCCTCCATGAGGTGCCAAGACGCGCGTGGATCAGCTTCGCAGGTAGGCGAGGACGGCAAGGACGCGACGGTGGCCGCTGTCGCTGGAGGCCAAGCCGAGCTTCGCGAAGATGTTCCCGATGTGCTTGCTCACTGCCGTCTCGGTGACGAACAGGCGCCCAGCGATGGAGGCGTTGTCGAGCCCCTCCGCCATCAGACCCAGCACCTCGCGCTCACGCGGCGTGAGCGTCTGCACGGGGTCGTCGGCGCGGCGCCGGCTCATCAGCTGAGAGATGACCTCGGGGTCCATCACGGTGCCGCCCGCTGCAACCCGGTGCAAGGTGTCGATGAATGCGGCCACCTTGCCGACCCTCTCCTTGAGCAGGTAGCCGAGACCGTTCGCGCCCCCGGCGATCAGCTCGCCGGCGTAACGGTCCTCGACGTACGCCGAGAGCACCAGCACGGGGAATCCGGGGCGACGGGTCCGAGCCTCGACAGCCGCTTTCAGGCCTTCGTTGGTGAACGTCGGCGGCATCCGGACGTCGAGCACCGCCACATCCGCCTCATCCAGATGCTCGAGGAACTCCTCGCCGTTGTCGACCGCCGCAACGACGTCGAAGCCCTCGCTGCGCAACAGCAGGGCGAGCCCTTCCCGCAGCAGGGTGTCGTCCTCGGCGATCACGATCCGCACAGTAGCTCCGTCCTCAGTCGAGTCGGCCCGTGGAGCGGGCTGGTCACCGACAGGTTCCCCTCGAATGCCTCGACGCGGCGACGGATGCCGGCCAGACCGCCGCCCGGCCGCTCCCGTGCGCCGCCGACCCCGTCGTCCTCGACGTCGATCACCAGCCGCTCGCCATCACGCGAGACCCGCACCGTGACATGCGATGCCCGGCTGTACTTGTTGACGTTCGTCAGCGCCTCCGCCACCACGAAGTAGCTCGCCGACTCGACCGCCGCCGGAACCCGGCGCACGTCGTCGATCTCGATGGTGCACGGGACGACACTCCGCCCGGCGAGGGAGGCAAGCGCGCCGTCCAGCCCCAGTTCGTCGAGGATCGGCGGGTAGATGTCGTGCACGGTCCTGCGGAGGCCGGCGAGGGCATCCGTCGCCGCATCCTGGGCACGCCGCAGATGCGGGAGGGCATCGGTCGTCCCGGTTTCCATCGCCCGTTCGGCGATGCCGAGCATCATCACGACGCTGACCAGACGATTCTGCGCGCCGTCGTGGAGATCGCGTTCGATGCGACGCAGCTCGGCGGCGTGCGCGTCGAGGGCTGCGGCGCGACTCAACGTCAGGGCATCCACCCGCCCCGCGAGGAGCGTCTTCGGCGGCGCTGAGAGCAACCGTGCCGAGACCCGCGTCAGCAGCCGTGCAACCGCGGGGATCAGTGCCCAGCAGATGAGCGCGTAGACGACGGCGACGAGCGGCACCGTGGCCGCTATCTCCCACGACGTCACCGGGTACGGGGATGTGATGGGATCGTCGGCCGGGGCGAGCTGCCAGTAGAACGGGACGGCAAGCGAGTTGACGACCCCGAGCGGGAGCAGCACGGTGGTCAGGGAAACGAACAACACGGGCAGGGCGTGCACCGTGAGCCAGACGGCGTCTCGGCCCGCGGCGCGGGAGCAGGCGAAGCGCAGGCGCTCGTCGATCGTGGACCCCGGCGGGAGCGCGGCGGAGGAAACGAGGATCTGCTCGCCCCGGCGGAGGCCGATGCGTCGACGGGCGATGTTGCTCCACCAGTGCAGCGCCTTCACGGCCTCGGGCAGCAGCAGCACCCCGCCCGTGATGATCATGAGCGGCAGGAGCGTGAGGCCGAGGCAGAACAGGACGACGGAAACGACGGATGCCGTGGCCTCGACAGCCACGAACTTCCAATCGCGCAGCCAACGCCGTATCCGTCCTCCTCTCATCCTTCCAGTCTGCCGTAACGCCCGACCCCGCACGGTATAGCCAGCACCACCATCGATCCGGTACCTGGCCGGATGGGGCAGCGCACGCATTCTTCCTAGCGTTGAAGCATGACTTCTCTCCTTCCTGGCGCCGCCCCCGCGACGCCACTCTCCACTGAGGCGCTACGCCTCGACTCCGTCGTCAAGCAATACGGCTCCGGCGCCAACGCGGTGACCGCACTGCGCGGCGTGAGCCTCTCCCTCGGGCGCGGAACCTTCACCGCGATCATGGGGCCGTCCGGCTCGGGCAAGAGCACGCTGCTGCACTGCGCGGCGGGCCTCGACACTCCCACGAGCGGGTCGGTCCGCCTCGGCGGCACGGAGGTCTCCGGGCTGCGCAAGAAGGCACTCACCGAGTTCCGTCGCGACCATGTGGGCTTTGTGTTCCAGGCGTACAACCTGCTCCCCGCCCTCTCGGTGGAGGAGAACATCAGCCTGCCTCTCCTGCTCGCCGGGCGCCAGGTCGAGCGGAGATGGCTGGACTTCCTCCTCGATTCAGTCGGTCTCGCCGACCGTCGACGTCGGCGTCCAGCCGAGCTGTCCGGCGGGCAGCAGCAGCGGGTTGCGATCGCCAGGGCGCTGATCACCCGCCCGTACGTCGTCTTCGGCGATGAACCCACCGGTGCCCTCGACTCCCGCTCCGGCAAGCAGGTGCTGGATCTCCTCGCGCACACCGCACGGGAACTAGACCAGACCGTCGTCGTCGTCACGCACGATCCGGTCGTCGCCGCGCACGCCGACCGGGTGATCTTCCTCGCCGACGGTGCCTTCGCGGGCCACCTCGACGGTGCGACTCCCGCGCAGATCACCGACCGCATGAGCTCCCTCGGGGAGTGGTGATGGCCACCCGACGCCTCGGCTTTGGCCGGTTGGTCAGTGCCGATCTGCGCCATAACCGTGGCAGCTTCACGGGGGTCGCGGTATCGGTATTCGTCGCGACGGCGCTCATCACGGGTCTCGGCGTGCTCGTCGAATCCGGCATCCGCGGCGGTCTCGCGCCGGAACGCTACACGACCGCAGATGTGATCGTCGGCGGCAGCCAGTCCGTCTCCGCCTACGGGGACATCCCCGTGCCCCTGGTCGAACGAGTGCCACTTCCGGCCGGCGTGGCAGACGAGATCGTCGCTCTCCCCGGGGTCGCCTCCGTGGTCGGAGACGTCACAGTGCCACTCGTCGCCGAGGACGGGCCGGTCGAAGCGCATCCGTGGTCGGCCTCGGCCCTGAGCGGGTTCGAGATCCGTGAGGGGGTTGCTCCGTCGGCCCTCGATGAGGTCGTGGTAACGACTTCAGGGGCCGCCGCGATCGGCGACACCCTCAGCCTCAGGCACGGCGGCGACCTCGCTGAGTATCGGGTCGTAGGCATCGCGGAGGCTCCGGTGAAACCTGAGCGCTCCGACCACGTGTTCCTCAGTGAGCAGCGGATCGAGCAGCTCGACCCGCGGGGTGGCGCGGCTCCCGTGCTCGGCGTCTTCGCGGCCGAGGGAACCTCGGTCACAGCGCTGGCGGCGGATATCACCGAGAGGTTTCCCGATCTCACCGCGCAGACGGATGAGGCCAGAGGCGATGTAGAGTTCCTCGACTCCGGCGCCGCTCGTACCTCGCTGGTGGCCATCGGCTCGGCCTTCGCAGGCACGTGCCTCCTCGTCGCGATGTTCATCGTCTCTGGCACCCTGTCGCTCTCGGTTCAGTCCCGTCGACGGGACTTCGCGCTGCTCCGCGCTGTCGGGGCGAGCTCCGCTCAGGTGCACCGATTGGTCGCTCGGGAGGTGCTCGCTGTCGCCTCGCTCGCCGCGCTCCTCGGCATCATTCCCGGCTATTTGTTCGCGACCACGCTGCAAAGCGCCTTCGTGCGGGCCGGAGTGATCCCGGACGGCTTCGCCCTTGCCCTGAGTCCGATTCCCGCTGTCGGTGCGATCATCCTCGTGCTCCTCGCGGGGTGGAGCGCCGCCAGGATCGCCGCGAGCCGCCCGGCGCGGATCGACCCGATCGAGGCGCTGCGAGAGGCCGCGACCGGTCCGGCAATGATCGGCCGTGGCCGGAAGATCACGGGCCTCGCCTTCGGGGCGGCCGGACTGGCACTCTCGATGATCCCGTTGGCTGTTCGCGGTCCGGGCGCCGCCGGTGCGGCCGCCGGGGCGTCGATCGTCCTGATCATCGCGCTCGCACTGCTCGGTCCCGCGCTCGTCGGCCACGCCATCCGTGGCATCGGCGCGGTGCGCCGGCGCAGGTCGGCTGCGGCTTTCCTCGCATCGGCGAACGGCACCGCCAACGCGCAACGGCTGGCCTCGGCGATCACGCCGATTGCCCTGGGAATCTCGCTGGGACTCGTGCAGCTCGGCGCTCCGGCGATCGTGGCCAGCGAGGCGAGTGCGCAGGCCCAGGCCGGCGTCATCGCAGAACTGCGGGTGAGCGTGCCGGGTGGAATCTCCGATGAGGGCGTCGAAATGATCAGGGCGCTGCCCGGTGTCGCTGGAGTGAACCCGGTGACCGTGAGCCAGGCGGTGCTCGACTACATCGAGTTCGGCGACCAGGAGATCAGCAGTTCCGAGTTCGTCCTGCAGGGTATCGACCCACAGGCGGCCCCGGGAACGATCGACCTCAAGGTGCGGGAGGGGTCGTTGGACGCTCTCGCCGGCGAACACCAGGTCGCACTGAGCAGTGACGCGCGGCAGACGCTCGGTCTGGACATCGGGGAGACCATCGTCGGCCGGTTCGGCGACGGTGCGCCGCTCAAGGCGGAGGTCGTCGCGATCTACGAGCGCGGGCTGGGGTTCGGCGCCGTCACGATGTCCGGCGACGTGGTGCGATCGCACACGACCACCGCCCTGAACGGGTTCGCCCTCGTGGATGCGGGCGACGACGTCGACGCGACACGGTCGGCGCTCGCGGATGCAGGGTTCGCCGTGAGCGGCGGCAGCGGGTTGGCGTCCGCCGGCGCCGACGGGCGGTCGCAGCAGGGCTGGGTGAACATGGTCGCCCTGATCGTGATCCTCGGCTACATCGCGATTGCTGTGGTGAACACCCTGATGATGGCCACCGGGGAGCGCTCCCGTGAATTCGCCTTGATGCAGCTCATCGGCGCGACGCGACGTCAAGTGCGCGGCATGATGCGGACGGAGTCCGTGATGCTCGCGCTGATCGCCGCCGTGTTCGGCGTTGCGATCGCTATACCGCCGCTCGTGGGGATGAGCGTCGGGATCACCGGGCAGCCGATCCCGCACCTCCCCCTGCTGTCGTGCCTCCTCGTGATCGGTTCGATGTGCGCTCTCGCACTGGCCGCCCAGGCAGTGTCGACGCGCTCCGCCTTGCGGACCAGGCCGATCGAGGAGATCGGCTCGCGGCAGTAGGCAGCGCCCGGACGTTACCGCGCCTCCCCGATCCGATTCGAGGGGGCGCGGTGAGGCGTTCCCGACTCAGCCGTGGCGAACGAGCACCCGGTTGACGCGCTCGTTCCCTCGCAAAAGTTGGCACCCCACGGGCAAAGATCGCGACCCCCTTTAGGGTGCGTTCGGCGACCCAGTCGGCAAACGAGGAGTGCCGGAGTTGAGCCGGAGTTGAACATCCTCTGAAGCGTTTGAGAACCCCCTGAGCTGCGCCGAAATCGCCCGATACGTTGACAGCGCTGGCGGTCATTTTGCTGTGCCCGCTGCTCCACTGACACTTCGTGACGCGACCGCGTCCACCACCCAAGGGGGCATCCACCGGGATGATCGGCAATCTGATGACGCGCTGGGCAACTTCGCCGAAGAAGCGCAATACCGTAGTGGCCGGCGGCGTCATCGCCGCGCTGGCTTTGACCGCCGCGGGCGGAGGGATCGCCTTCGCCGCCGGAGGACTCGCTCCGCCCCCGGTTCCGCCGGCGAGCATCCACCTGGCCTCCGCCGTGCCCGACCGGGTGATTCTCACCCCGAGTGCGACGCCGGCGAGCAGCCAGAACGTCTCCTGGCGCACCTCCACCGACGTGACGAGCCCGCAAGTTCAGCTGGCCGCCATGACCGATGGGCCGATCACCCCGTCGAGCACCGTCGCAGCGGTGAGCACGACCCAGATCGCGACCGACCTCGGCTACCCGATCAAATACCACACGGCGACCCTGACCGGGCTGGCCGAATCGACCACCTACGTCTACCGTGTCGGCGACGGCGAGACCTGGAGCGAATGGTTCGAGTTCGCCACGGCATCCGCCAGTGCCGCTCCCTTCAGCTTCTTGGTGCAGGGCGACGCGCAGAACGACGTCAAGTCCTACGCCTCCCGCTCGTTCCGTGCCGCCTTCGAGGCGCGCCCCTACGCGAAGGCCGTCGTGCACCTCGGCGATCTCATCGACACCGACATCGCCGACGCCGAATGGGGTGAATGGTTCGCCGCAGCCGGCTTCCAGAACTCCTACCTCAACGTGATGGCCACCCCCGGAAACCACGAGTACTACCCGGGACCGCAGTTGACCAAGTATTGGAAGGCCCAGTTCGAGTTTCCGGAGAACGGCCCCGCCGACACCCCGGAGATCAAGGCGCAGTTCAGCGAAAACACCTACTTCGTCGACTACCAGGGCGTTCGGTTCATCTCGCTCAACGCCTCGCAGATCAACGGAGCCGACATGACGGCCCAGACCAACTGGCTCGACGCCGTGCTCACCGAGAACCCGAACAAGTGGTCAGTCGTGTCGTTCCACCAGCCGGTCTTCTCGGTGACGAGCGGTCGCGACAACAAGGTCATCCGCGACGCCTGGCTGCCGATCTTCGAGCGCCACAACGTCGACCTCGTGCTGCAGGGCCACGACCACGCCTACGGGCGCGGCAACCTCTTCGCCAACGAGCAGAACCTTCCGGCCGGTGCGAACCCGGCCACCAGCCAGACCGGACCGGTCTACATGGTCACCGTCGCCGGCCCCAAGATGTACGTGCCCGACGACCCGGCCACCAACAACTGGGTCACGAACGGCGCCCACCTGCGGAGCATGAACCGCGACACGCAGATGTACCAGACGGTCGATGTGACGAACGACGAAATCCACGTCGAGAGCCGCACGGTCACCGGCGACCTGTTCGACGCGTTCACGATCGCCAAGACGGATGCCGGCGCCAAGCTGGTGACCGACGAGACGGTCGGACGCGCCAGCGGCCCGGGTTCCGTCCGATCGACGATCAACGCGCCGGAGCGCCCGCCGGTCACGGTGCCGGGTGGAAAGCCGACCCCGACCCCGACTCCGACTCCGACCCCGACCCCGACTCCGACCCCGACCCCGACCCCGACCCCGACTCCGACTCCGACCCCGACGACGGAGCCCACCGCCGTGCCGACGACCGTGCCGACGACAGTTCCGACGAGCGAGCCCACGTCAGTACCGACCACGACGCCGACCACCAAGCCGACCACGGAACCGACCGCATCCCCGACTCCCCGGCCCGGTGCGCTTGAGCTCTCGGTGACAGGCGTCGCAGCCGGCGGAACCTTCTCCATGAAGGGTTCGGGGTTCACCCCGAACGAAGACATGGAGGTCTCGCTGCACTCCGACCCGGTCATCCTCGGTTACCCGACCGCTGACGCGTCAGGAAACTTCACCTTCACCGGTCGCATTCCGGCCGGCATCCCGGCCGGCACGCACACCGTGATCGCCCGCGGCCTGGAATCGGGCGTGACCGCATCGGCGTCCGTCACCGTTCTCCCGGTTGGCTCGGCGAGCACCGGAGTGCGTGACCTCGCCAGCACCGGCGTGGCCCAACTGGGCACGATCATGGCCCTCGTCGGAATCACGATTCTGGCCGGCCTGACCTTGCTGATTCTCGCCCGTCGCCGCCGCACCGCTCGCGGAGACAACGCATGAACCGCACGGCTCCAGGCGGCAATCCAACGCCTTCGCAACATCCGTCGAAACACAACGTCCGGAAAGGCCGACAGCCCATGACGAGTTCGTCATCATGGTTCCGTAGTGGCAGAGTCAGCGACTCACCCAGCGGCACGCGCACCACCAAGCGGACAGCGGCCACGCTCATCGTGGCCGCCCTGGCCGCGGCGCTGCTCACCCCGATCGTCGGGTTTGCCGCCCCTGCCTCGGCGGCAACGGTGACCCCGGCCGTGCAGCACGGGCCGTCCCGCATCCCCGACCGCATCGTGCTCACGCCGTCGGGCGACCTGGCCACGTCTCAGGCCGTCACCTGGCGCACCTCGACCGGTGTCACCACGGCTCAGGCGCAGATTCGCGTGGCCACCGCCGAGCCGTACCGCACGGACTACAAGACCGTGACGGCATCGGACAGTGAATCGGTCGCGACGAGCCTCGGCTACACCGAACTCTTCCACAGCGTGAAGTTCACCGATCTCGCCCCGGCAACGCAGTACATGTACCGGGTCGGCGACGGCACGAACTTCAGCGAGTGGCAGCACTTCACCACCGCTGCGGCCACGGCAGAGGACTTCTCGTTCATCTACCTCGGGGATGTGCAGAACGGCATCAAGTCCGACGCCTCCCGCGTCATCCGCAACGCGTTCCGTGACCGTCCCGATGCCAGTCTGGTGCTTCAGGCCGGCGACCTGATCGACGACGCCAACGACGACGCGCAGTGGGGCGAGGTCTTCGACGCCGCCGGCTACAACTTCGGCACGCAGAACTTCTTGGCCGCTGCGGGCAACCACGAATACGAGGGCGCCGAGCTCTCGAAGCAGTGGCAGGCCCAGTTCGAATACCCCGCCAACGGTCCGCAGGGATCAGCCGCGATCAATGCGCTGCTGGATGGCACGGTCTACTCGACCGACTACCAGGGCGTGCGGTTCATCTCGTTGAACAGCAACATCACGGATGCCGCGGCGCTCGCCGTGCAGACCGCGTGGCTGAAGACGACACTGGAGACCAACCCGAACAAGTGGACAGTGGTGTTCTTCCACCACCCGGTGTTCTCGCTCGACGAGGGCCGCAACAACCGGGCGATCCGTGAGGCCTGGCTGCCGCTCTTCGAAGCGAACAATGTCGACCTCGTTCTGCAGGGACACGACCACAACTACGGTCGCGGCAACTCGAACGACGCCGAAAAGGGCAACCCGGCCGACTGGAATGCGACCCGCAACTACGACGGCCCCGTCTACGCGGTCTCGGTCGTCGGTTCCAAAATGTATGACGGCGCCGGACCCCGCCTCTGGACAGAGAACGACGCCCACCTGCGCAAACTCGGCGGCGGCATCGAGCTCTACCAGCTCATCGATGTCTCTGGCGATGAGCTTCGCTACGAGTCACGCACCGCCGACGGCGAGTACTACGACGGTCTCACGATCGTCAAGAACGACGCCGGCAAGGCCGTGACCGACGACACCGAACCGCAGGTGATCGACCCGGGAACCCCGAACCCGTGCCTGGGCTGCAACCCGAACCCCGATCCCAACCCGGGAACGGGTGAGCCCGGCGAAGCCGTCGACTACACGGTCACCGGCGCCGTCGCCTCGGTCAACAAGACGAACGCGAAGCTGCCTGCCGGATCGGCTTTCTCAGAGGGCAAGGACCGCCTCTACCTCGGCGACCAGAACTCACGCGTGATCTTCGAGGTCAATCCCGACACCGACGAGGTCACCCGTCAGATGACCCTGCCGGAGAACATCCGTGACATCGGAATCGACGATGCCAAAGAGCTGCTCTACGTCGGGCAGCAGAACCGCAACTGGGTGGTCGTCTCGATCGCCGATGCCACATTCGGCCAGGTTGTGCGCGGCCCGTTCCCCTTCATCGAATCGAACCGCTCGATCGACGTCGACCCGATCAAGGGCTACGTCTACGGCGCAGTTCCGTCGAGGGGCATCGAGGTTCTGAATGCCGAGACCGGTGCATCGATCGGTGTCGTCAACGGAACCGCCGACGCCTATTACGTCGCAGCCGACCCGGAGAATGGCCGAGTCGCAGCCGCGTATTTCAGCGATGTCACCGACGCCGTCAACATCGAGGCGTTCGATGTCGAGAACGATTTCGCCTCGCTGTGGGAGAAGACCAGTCGCGCCAACCCGCGTCAGCTCGACTTCGACTCGACGAACGGACTGCTCTATGTCGGTTACACCGGCACAACTGTCGGCAGCGGTGGATTCTCGGTGCACGACCCGGCGACGGGTGCGGTGCGCGGTGACTTCGCTGACCCGAAGTACGGCAAAGACGGCTACGGCATCTCGGTCGACGAAGAGCACCAGCGGGTCTTCGTCTCGAACCGGGACTTCCGGCTGAACCCGCCCGGGTCTGAGATGGCCCCGGTGGCCGTCACAATCAGCACACGTGTTCTCGACGCAGCGTACGACTACGCGCCGATCCGCAACCTCGCATCCGTCAGCAAGCCGAACGCGCAGTTGCCGGCCGGCTCGGCCTATTCGGAGAGTCGCGACCTGCTCTACCTCGGTGACCAGAACTCGCGCACGATCTTCGAGGTCGATCCCGACACCGACAAGGTCGTACGTCAGATGACCTTGCCGGAGAATATCCGCGACCTCGGCATCGACGACGCGAACAAGCTGCTCTACGTCGGGCAGCAGAACCGCAACTGGGTGGTCGTCTCCATTGCCGACGACAGCTTCGGCACGGTCGTGCGCGGTCCGTTCCCGTTCATCGAGTCGAACCGTTCGATCGACGTCGACCCGGTCAAGGGCTATGTCTATGGCGCGGTGCCGTCGCGCGGCATTGAGGTGCTCAACGCGGTCACCGGCGCCTCGCTCGGTGTGGTCAACGGAACAGCGGATGCCTACTACGTGGCAGCCGACCCGGCCAAGGGGATCGTCACCACCTCGTTCTTCAGCGACGTGCCCGATGCAATCAACATCGCGGCCTTCGACGCGAACAACGACTTCGCGATGCTCTGGCAGCAGGCGACCCGGGCCAACCCGCGTCAGATCGACGTGGACTCGACCCATGGTCTGGTCTATGTCGGCTACACCGGCACCGCGGTCGGTTCCGGCGGATTCTCGGTGCACGACCTGCGCACCGGAGCCCGTCTGGCCGACCTGGCCGACCCGAAGTACGGCAAAGACGGCTACGGCATCTCGGTCGACGAGGAGCACCAGCGCGTGTTCGTCTCGAACCGGGACTTCCGCCTGAACCCGCCCGGGTCAGAGATGGCCTCTGCCGCGGTGACGGTCAGCCAGCGCGCGAAGTCGGGTGGACCGGTCACGCCGCCCACGACTCCGCCGACAACCCCACCCACCACACCGCCGACGACTCCGCCGACGACTCCGCCGGCTGTTCCGACGGGCACCAGCTACACGCCGACCGCACTCGCGGCGATCCCGTCGGCCCAGGCGAATCCCGACCTCGACACCAAGCCGGTCGGCTCGGTCGTCGACTCCCGCACCGGTCATGTCTTCGTCGGAAACGAACAGCGCCCGGCACGCGTCGTTGAAATCGACCCGAAGACCGACACCGTCGTGGCAACCCACCTCATTCCGGGTGGCGCGGCCGAAGGTGTGCGCGACGTGGCCATCGACACGGCGAAGAACGAGCTCTACGTGGCCTACGGGGCATCGTGGGCCGTGCTGAACCTCGCCGATGACACGTTGCTGCGCGGGCCGTTCCCGTTCTCCGGCAACGTGCGGGGCATCGACGTCGACCTGGTCGGCGGGCGGGTGTTCGGCACCACCCGCGGCACCGGCTTTGATGTGGCGGATGCGACGACGGGAGCCCTGACGACCACTGTCACCACCGTGGGCGCCAACTGGCGCTCGCACGGCATCGCCTTCGACCCGACCACGAATCGCGTGTACCTGAGTAACTCCGATGTCACCGATGCAACGGCAGCGGTGCGGGTCTACGACGGAACCAGCCTCACGGTCATCGACGAGGTGGCCACGGTCACGGCTCCTGACCTGCGTTCAGTCGCGGTCGACCCGGTCAGCCAGCGTCTGTATCTCGGCCACCAGAGCGACGCCTTCGAGGCCAGCGGCGTACTGATCCTCTCGGCCACCGATCTGACCACGATCCAGGACTACCCGGGCACCGCCTACGGCAACAAGGTCTACGGAATCTCGGTCGACTCGCTTCATGGCACGGTCTACGTCTCCGCCAGAGACCGACTTCCGGCCGGGATCGTCTCGCTGCAGCGGGCGGCGTCGTAACCCGAACCCTGCACACGACCGGCGTCACCCCGAATCAGGGGTGGCGCCGGCCGTCTTTCCAGCTGAATCTCAGGCGTCGTGCCCTAGTGCAGCACAAACGTTCAGCATGCGTGCGATAAAATTCACCCATGACAAAAGCGCCGACATCATTGCCGACCACCCGTCACTATCCGCCGCAGAACCGCGGGCTGCAAAGCATCGGATACCTCATCTTCCTCAGTCGCTGGCTGCAGGCTCCGCTCTACCTCGGCCTAATCGTGGCCCAGGTCGTCTACGTCGTCGTGTTCATCACCGAGCTCGTGCACCTCGCCGGTGAAGTCTTCAGTGATCTGCGTCACATCGACGAAGCGATGATCATGCTCAGCGTGCTCGGCCTCATCGACGTGGTCATGATCGCCAACCTGCTGATCATGGTGATCATCGGCGGCTACGAGACGTTTGTCTCGAAGATCAAGATCGACGGACATCCCGACCAGCCCGAGTGGCTCTCGCACGTCAACGCGAACGTGCTCAAGGTCAAGCTGGCCATGGCCATCATCGGCATCTCGTCGATCCACCTGCTCAAGACCTTCATCGAGGTCGGCGACATGGCCGCCCGCGGTCAGGTCGACACCGGCGAGTCGATCACGGGTGAGCGGTACACCTGGGATGGCGTGATGTGGCAGGTCATCATCCACATGGTCTTCATTATCTCGGCCGTCGCCCTCGCCTGGATCGACAAGATCTCCCGCGGCGACGACCATGGGATGCCCGCGGTCGCCGCCCAGCAGGCTCACGCCTCGGTCGTCCAGCCCGAGCAGTTCGGTCACCCGCACGCGGTCGGCCAGGAGTCGCTGCACCCCGCCGAGCTGGAGCGCGAGCGCGCCTAGCGCGCCGCGGTCGGCGCGACGCGCGAGGCGGCGAGGGCCGGCTCCGTTTCGCCCGCGCGGGCCAGCATCCAGAGCCGGAGCACCGACCAGCCGAGCATCACGATCAGCAAGGCGTTGCGCGCGGTGAGCAGGATCAGGACCGCCGGGTCACCGTCGATGAGCGGCAGGTAAAACACCGGGAAGATCAGTGTGGTCAGCACGCCGATCACGAGCATCAGGTAGGCCGGGACGCGCCACCGGTTCCAGTCGGAGGCGACGCCGACGGCCACGATCGGTGCGATCCAGAGCATGTACTGCGGTGAACCGACCTTGTTGAAGACCACGAGTGCCGATGACAGGGCGAGCGCGCCGAGCAGAATCAGGTGCGCGCTGTCGGTGCGGCGTCGTTTCGCGACGACGATGAGAGCCAGCACCCCGCCGATCGCCAGAATCATGACCGGGGTCATCGCGGATGCGGCAGCGGTGGCGCCCGGACCGGCGACCTCCCGGGTTGCGATTGCGAAGTTCTGGTAGATGTAGCTTCCCCGCGACCCGAGTGCGGCCAGCCAGACCCAGGGTGTGGAGACCGGGGCCTCCAGCTGCAACGCCCGGTCGGATTGCATCGTGATGAATCCGGTGAGGTAGGCCAGGCCGCCCAGCGCCCAGACGCCGGCCACGACGCCGGCCGAGACGACGGCGGCGGTCGCGATGACGAGCATCCGTTGCCGGGAAACGGCGACGATCGAGAGGAGAACGGCGACCGGCCAGACTTTGATCCAGGTGGCGACGGTGAGCAGAGCTGCGGCGATGACCGGTTGCCGGGCCAGGAGTACCAGCGCGATGATCACCAGTGGGGCGGTGATGCCTTCGAGGCGCAGCAAGGCGACCGGGCTGAGCACGAAACAGAGCAGCATCCACCACCAGGCGGCCGCGTAGCCGCTGGTGCGACGCCCGAAATCGGTGAGGGCGGCGATCGCACCGGCGTTCAACATCGTGGTCATCACAAACCAGAACAGCAGGTACAAGCCGGGGCCGCCGAGCGCGGCGAGGGTGATGGGCGCGAGGGCGCCGATCGGATAGACCCAGGCGAGATCAAGGCCGGGCCAGAGCTGGCTGGTCAGGCCTTCCTCGGCCCAGGTGCGATAGAGCGGAAGGTCGCCCAGCGCACCGCCGATGAGAATTGTCGGAAGCAGCGCGAGCAGAAAGATCAGGTGCAGCAGCAGAAACCCGACCAGGAGGGTGCGCGGCCGGGTCAGCCACGCCCGGCGTTGTGACGTGAGCGTTGACGCAACGCGCCGATCGACATCCTCGAGAAAAGCTGACAACACCCACGCCCTCTGCAGCTGGTCACAACTCGCCATCGACCCCCGCAATGGAGGTCGGCGTCCCTCGGCAGCTTAGAAAACAACGGTGGGAGGAACACGATTCGCAACCGACATTTCAGGTCTCAAAACTGAGAGTGCTCTCAGTTGGGGATTCCGTCAACGGGCGCGCGTCTTCGGCGCCGAGCTTGACACGTGCGGTCGAGTTACCCTGTTCTGCTGGGCAAACTCGACCGGAACGCTCAAACTCGGCGATCGCGCGGGGCCGAAAGGTCAGGCCAACAGCTCCCGGATGTCCGCGGCGCTGAGGCCGGTTCCGCTCACCGCGCCATCCGTCATCACGCTCTCGAACAGCTGCGCTTTCGTCGCCTTGAGCGCCATCACCTTTTCTTCGATGGTGTCCTTCGAGACCATCCGGTAGACCATCACGTTCTTGGTCTGGCCGATGCGGTGCGCGCGGTCGACGGCCTGCGCCTCGGTGGCCGGGTTCCACCAGGGGTCGAGCAGGATGCAGTAGTCGGCCTCGGTGAGGTTGAGTCCGAAACCGCCGGCTTTCAAACTGATCAAGAAGACCGAGGTGTCGCCATTCTTGAAGTCGGCGATGGTCTTCGCCCGGTTGCGGGTCTTGCCGTCGAGGTAGGAGTACGAGATTCCCGCCGCGTCGAGACGGTCACGCGCCTTGCCGAGATACTGCGTGAACTGGCTGAAAATGAGGGTGCGGTGCCCCTCGGCCACGACATCCTCAAGCAACTCCATCAGCGCGTCGAGCTTGGTCGACGGCACATCGGAGTACTTCTCGTCGTACAGGCTCGCGTCGAGGCTGAGCTGACGCAGCATGGTGAGCGACCGGAAGATCTCGAACCGGTTGGCGTTCATGTCCTCGATCAGGCCGAGCACCTTCTGCCGTTCGCGCTGCAGGTGCATCTGGTACACCTTGCGGTGCTTCGGGTGCAGCTCAAGCTCGAGCACCTGCTCCTGCTTCGCGGGCAGATCCTTGGCGACCTGGTCTTTGGTGCGACGCAGCATGAACGGCCGGATGCGGCGGCGCAGCTGCGCGAGACGCTCGGAGTCGGCGTCTCTCTCGATCGGTTTTTGGTAGTACTCGGCGAAGCGCGACGGGCTCGGGAACAGGCCAGGAGCGGTGATCGAGGTGAGCGACCAGAATTCCATCAGGTTGTTTTCGAGCGGGGTGCCGGTGATCGCCAGTTTGAAGGGGGCCTTGAGCCGCCGGGCGCAGAGGTGCGCGCGCGACTGGTGGTTCTTCACGAACTGGGCTTCGTCGAGCAGCAGCCCGGCCCAGTCGATGGCGTTGTACTCCTCGAAATCGAGGCGGAACAGCGTGTAGGAGGTGATCACGACATCTGCGCTGGCGGCGGATGCGGCAAGATCTGCCGAGCGCTTGGCCGACGTCTCGGTGATGGCCACGACGCGCAGATCCGGCGCGAACTTCGCGCATTCGGCCGCCCAGTTCGAGACGACACTGGTCGGCGCGACGACGAGGAACGGGGCAGGGGCGGTCTTCTGCTCCCGCTGCCGGTCGCGGGCGTGTGCGATCAGAGCGATCGCCTGCAGGGTCTTGCCGAGCCCCATGTCGTCGGCGAGGATGCCGCCGAGTTGGTTGTCGTAGAGAAAGCTGAGCCAGTCGAAACCGCTCTGCTGGTATTCGCGCAGGGTCGCGTTCACGCACTCCGGTAGCTTCTGGGCGGCGACTTGGGTCGCATCCGTCAGCCCTTCGACGGCCTGCCGCCAGGCCGAGGCCTGCGCGGCGACGAGACCGAGTTCTTGCAGTTCAACCCAGAGGTCGGTCTGGAACCGGCTGATTCCGAGCGAGCTGGAGTGCGAGTCCTGCAGCCCGCGCGCCTCTTCGATTAGCCGGCGCAGCTGCGCGAACTCCGGACGGTCGAGACTGAACCAGGTGCCGCTGCCGAGAATGAGCAGTTCTTGCTCGGTCGCCAGCGCCCGGAACAGGTCGTCGAACGGAATCTCCTCGCCCTCGATCGACACGGTCACCGCGAGGTCGAACCAGTCGCGGTCGTCGGGGCGTTCGGTGGTGGCCAGGCTGATCACCGGGGCTTCGTCGGCCTCCCGGTATTGGGGGCCGTCGCCCGGCAGCTGCACGAGTACCTGGCCGGATGCGCTCAGTTCGGCCGCCGTTCCGGCCAAGAACTCGATCATCCGCGCGCCGGTCAGGGTGCTGCGCTCGGCGAGCCGGGGCCGGCCGCCGCTCTGTTCGAAGAGCGAGTCGAACGGGGCGAGCACCATGGCTAGTTCGCGCAGGATCTCAGCCTCGTGCGCCGGGTCGCGGTAGTTGGCGTCGGATTCCGGGGCGCGGAGGCGGAGCCGCGGACCGGGATTGGCCGGAGCGGCTTGGAGCGCGGGTGCAGACAACGCGTCGGCGTCGGCGGACGGCTCTGCGGCGACCTCTGCCTGGGGTGTGGCGTACTGCCAGCTCCAGCTGAGCGCGATGCCGGCATCCTTCGTGTGCTCGAGGTCGAGCGAGAGAAACGGGCGAGCCGTTGCGGGCAACTCGAACGAGCCGTCGCTGCTGGTCAACTCGAGCTGACGGCGCAGAAACGGGTAGTAGTCGGCCAAGAATGCCGGTTCGTCCTCGCCTGGAACCACGATGTTCTCGGGGGCGGAGAGAAGCCGACGCAGGGGAGTGTCGAGCTGTGTGGCCAGCGGGGCAAGGGTGATCCGGGCACCGGTCGCAGGGCCGGTCGACGGAGTGCCGGAGCGTCGTGCCCCGCCACGAGTCGACCGGGTCGAAGCGCGCGGCGGGCGACCGGTATCCGGCAGCTGCCAGGCGAAAACACCGTGCGCCGGTTCGCCGATGAAACCGAAACTGAGTGGTTCGCGGTCGGGATCGGTCGAGGTCGAGTCGGCACCGGAATTAGCGTCCGCGGCATCCGCGGCATCCGCGGCATCCGCGGCATCCGCGTTGTCGGCCCCGGTCAATCGAAGTGCCGGTGCCAGTTCGAGTCCGGTGGCCCGGCGGGTCAGATCGAGGGCGACGGTCGCCGGTTCGGTCAGAAGCGTGATCGGCTCCTGACCGGGCGTCGTCGAAATCAGTGGAAGGCCGCTGCGGTGCGCGTCGCCGAGCAGCTCCCAGAGGGCGCGGCTGCCGAACCCGTCGAGGTGCATCCACTGGTCGATGTGCACGAAATAGCTTTGCCCGGCCGAGTAGAGCGCGTAGAGCGCGCCGAGAATCTTCTGGTGCTCGGGGTTATACGTGCCGCGGGCGTAGCTGAGGTTGGTCCAGTTCAGGTTTCCGCGAATCCAGGCGCCCTTCTTTCCCATCACCATCGGGCGGATGCCGAGCCGGTACGTCGACGGACCGGGCGTCATCCGGCTCGAACGCGTCGCCTCAAGCACCTCGAACTGCAGCGCGAGCGGGGTGCTCGTTGTCGCGGCCGGATTACGGGTCGGCTGGGCTAGCGGGGCGAGCTGGCGTTGCCACGCCGGAATGGCGGGGGTGCTCGCCGCGGCGGCACCGCGCGAGGCCGCGCCGGCTTTGGCGTTGGCCGACGAGGAGGGGCCGGATGTCCTAGCGCCGGTCTCTGGGTCGCCGCCCTCGAAATCGGGCACCAGGGCGGGGAACGAGACGCCTCGGCGGGCGGGGGAACCGCCGGCCATGCCGTCGCCGTCGGCGAGGTCAGCGACGTCCGGGCGGCGCGCCACGATCAGCACCGCCGCCACATGCTTGCAGTTTCGGCCGACCGGGCAGCTGCAGACCGCCGAGACATTCATCACGGCGCCCGACATGCTCACCGCGAAGGAGACGGTCACCGAATAGGGGGTGTCGGTCGAGCCGGCCACACGACCGAGCAGTCGCGTGCCCGATTCCGGCCACACCATCTCGACCACGTTTCCGTTGCGCGCGTAACGCTCACCGCGTGAGAAAACCTGACTGCCGACGAGGCGGGCGATCTCGTGAGTGCTGAGAAGTGGGGTCATAGAGTGCGCAGATTCCAAACGTGACGGTCTTTCATTCTCGCACGCGGCATCCGTCGGGAAGCTGGCAGTGGGTGGGGGCGTTGGCTACTCCCGACGCGAAGCGCGCGGGCGACGAGAGAGCGGGCCGACGCGGGCCACCCCGGTCAGCCAGGGGGAAGCGGATGTCCGAAGGGCCGCGACACCGATCACCCACGGTACGACGAGCGTTACGAGAAAGACGATCCAGCTTGAAACGGGCGGCACGAACTGCCGCATGAGCCACAGAACGAGAGGATGCAACAGCACAACGGCGAGTCCGGCGTAGGCCAGCCGGGTCGCCCCCGCGTTGAGCCACCAGTCGAGACCGGAATGGCGCGAGGCCGCCACCCGCGCGAAGAGGCTCTCGGCCACCAGGACCAGCCCGAACGAGATCGCGACGGCCGTGAGCACGCTCACGACCGGGATGCCGTAGTCGCCTTGCTTGATGTCCAGCGGGGCAGAAATCTTGCTCGCCACGAGAACGATGCTGATGACGAGGAGCACAACCCCGACCAGGCCGGGCCTCGCAATGCGCGCTCGCAGCAGACGAGCCAGAGTGCCGAGCATCAGAAAAATGAGACAGGGGAGCGCGTTACCGATTGAGAGCGGCGTGTGGGCGAGCACATCGCCGAACAGAGAGCCGCAGATCGAGCCGGCGATTGCGACAGCCCAGACGATCGCTCGGGGCAGCACCCACAGGATGCGCAGCAACATGACCGTGGCGAACAGCGCCGACACGAACCAGAAGGTTATATATGGCAGCGCCGACCGCTCACCGACGAATGGACCGAGCAGACGGATGGCCGTCGTCGACTCTCGCGTGGCATCCAGCGGCACAAAGACGAGGGCGATGAGAATCCACCACGCGACGTATGGCCGAGCGAGGGTGCGTGTTCTGGCACGGAGCTCGACCACGACCGGCCGATCCGCCGACCAGAAGTAGCCGGCGAGAAAGAAGAACAGCGGAACGTGCCAGCTGTAGACGAGCGGGCGCACCACGGGGATGGCCAAGGAATGGCCGGCGACGACGGCGGCCACACCGAGCACGCGCACGGCGTCGATCGCTCCGGAACGCGCGCCAGACTCTGTCACGTTCAGTTCTCCCTGCTTGAGCCCACTGTGATCACTTGCGTCGTCGATGCGAGCCTAGTTCGGCACCCTTCCGCGGCTCAATGCCTCCTGTTAGGGTCCGTACATGTCTCAGCCGATCTCCGATTCCGAGTTCTCCGCTGCCGCGGGCGTCACTGATTGGCGCGTTCTTTACTGGGGAGCGAAAGCGCTCTTCGAAACCGGCGACTTCGCCACCGGTGCTCGCTTCGTCACGGCAATTGCCGAGCTCGCGGCCGAGATGGGTCACGATCCGCTCGTCGATCTTCGGCCGGATACGGTCACCGTTCAGGTGATCACCGTCGGGGTTGGCCTCAGCGATCTGGACATCGATCTCGCTCGTCGAATCTCCGAGGCCGCCGCGGAGCTGGGATTGCGCTCTGACCCGTCAGCCGTACAACACGTGCAAATCGCTTTTGACGCGGCGGATCCGGAGCCGGTGATGGATTTCTGGAGCGCGGCGCTTGGCTACGTTCCCGTCGGTGGCGGAAATCTTCTGGAACCCAACCTGATCGGCCCGACTCTGTGGTTTCAGGAGAAGCGACACGTGCCGCCACGCAATCGCATCCACCTGGATGTCTCGCTGCCGCATGACCAGGCTCAGGCACGCATCGAGGCCGTGCTCGCCGCCGGCGGGCGCCTCCTCGGCGATCGGAACGCGCCGGCCTTCACCTCTCTCATCGACCCGGAAGGCAACGTCGTCGACATCGCGACGTGGCAGGGGCGCGACTGAGTCGATAGCTTGGAGTCAGCCGCACGGGCTGTGCTCGACCTTGGAGGACTTGACATGCAAGCTGGACAACAACCGCCCCAGGAAGACGCGAAAACCGCCCTCGAGCAATACGGTGTGAACCTCACTGAGATCGCGCGCAGCGGCAAGCTCGACCCGGTGATCGGTCGTGACGCCGAGATTCGCCGCGTCAGCCAGGTGCTGACCCGCCGCACCAAGAACAACCCGGTGCTGATCGGCGAACCCGGTGTCGGCAAGACCGCCGTCGTCGAGGGGCTGGCCCAGCGCATCGTCGCCGGCGACGTGGCCGAGTCGCTCAAAGGCAAGCAACTGGTCGCCCTCGACCTGGCCGCGCTCGTGGCCGGAGCGAAGTACCGCGGCGAGTTCGAGGAACGCCTGAAGGCCGTGCTCAAGGAGATCGACGAGGCCGACGGCCAGATCATTACTTTCGTCGATGAACTGCACACCCTGATGGGCGCCGGTGGCGGCGAGGGCTCGGTCGCTGCTGCGAACATGCTCAAGCCCATGCTCGCCCGCGGCGAACTGCGCCTCATCGGCGCCACGACGCTCAACGAGTACCGTGAGTTCATTGAGAAGGATGCCGCGCTCGAGCGCCGCTTCCAGCCGGTGTTCGTGGGGGAGCCGTCGGTCGAGGACACGGTCGCCATTCTGCGCGGACTCAAGGAGCGCTACGAAGCGCACCACAAAGTGACGATCGCCGACGCGGCGCTCGTGGCCGCAGCATCCCTCTCGAACCGCTACATCACCGCCCGGCAGCTGCCCGACAAGGCCATTGACCTGATCGACGAGGCGGCCAGCCGTCTGCGCATGGAGATCGATTCCGCCCCGGTGGAGATCGATGAACTGCGCCGCAGCGTCGACCGGCTGAAGCTCGAAGAACTGGCGCTGAAGAAGGAGAAGGACGACGCCTCGAAGGCCCGTCTGGCCAAGCTGCGCGAAGACCTCGTCGAGCGAGAGAGAAACCTCTTGGAGCTGCAGACGCGCTGGGACAAAGAGCGGTCCTTGCTGAACCGGGTCGGCGAGCTGAGGGAGAAGCTCGACGCCGCACGCGGCGAGGCCGACCGTGCCCAGCGGGAGGGCAACTTGGAGAAGGCGTCCCGTCTGCTCTACGGCGACATCCCGGTGATCGAACGTGAGTTGACCGAGGCAGAGATGGCTGAGTCGACCGGGCCGCGCATGGTGAACGAACAGGTCACCTCCGAAGACATCGCCGCTGTTGTGGCCATGTGGACCGGCATCCCGGTGGGACGCCTGCTGCAGGGCGAGACCGAGAAGCTGCTCAACCTCGAGGGGGAGCTCGGCCACCGGCTGATCGGGCAGAAGAAAGCCGTGCGCGCGGTCGCCGACGCGGTGCGCCGCAGCCGGGCCGGCATCTCGGACCCCGACCGGCCGACCGGATCATTCCTCTTTCTCGGCCCGACCGGCGTCGGCAAGACCGAGCTGGCCAAGGCGCTCGCCGAATTTTTGTTCGACGACGAAAAAGCCATGGTGCGCATCGACATGAGCGAGTACGGCGAGAAATTCTCCGTCTCGCGCCTGGTCGGCGCCCCTCCCGGCTACATCGGCTACGAGCAGGGCGGCCAGTTGACCGAGGCCGTGCGCCGTCGCCCCTACTCGGTGATCCTGTTCGACGAGGTCGAGAAGGCGCACCCCGAGGTGTTCGATGTGCTGTTGCAGGTGCTTGACGACGGCCGGCTGACGGATGGCCAGGGTCGCACCGTCGACTTCCGCAACACGATTCTGGTGCTCACCTCGAACCTCGGCTCGCAGTACCTGGTCGACACAACCTTGACTCCCGAGGAGAAAGAGGAGGCCGTGCGCGCACTCGTGCGGCAGTCCTTCAAGCCGGAGTTCGTGAACCGGCTCGACGACATCGTCGTCTTCTCCGCCCTGTCGAAAGACGACCTCGGCCAGATCGTCGAGCTCTACATCGACCGGCTGCAGACCCGGCTCAGCGACCGCCGACTCGAACTGGCCGTCACGCCGGATGCGCGCGCGTGGCTGGCCGAGCGCGGCTACGACCCGATTTATGGGGCGCGTCCGCTTCGCCGCCTGATGCAGCAGGAGATCGACGATCACCTGGCGCGGGCGTTGCTCTCCGGAGCCGTGCACGACGGTGACGTGGTGCGGGTGGATCTGGCGCCTGACGGGGATTCGCTCACCGTCGCATCCGCCGGTCGGCCGGCGGATGAGTCCGAGGAGATTCCCGACGAAATGTAGACCGGCCGAGGCCTAACCGCGCGGCGGAAACACTCCTTGCATCGCGATGATGAAGTTGATTGCGAGGTAGGGCGGAAGGTTGTTGTGCGGCTCGTTGCTTCCGGTGAGCGCCAACGCGCTTGGACTCATCTGCGCCGCGGCGCCTGGAGCCAGGGGGGAGGGAGCGAACGAGTTTTCCGTCGTCCGGCCGTATCGCGGTTGCGCCCAGAGCGCGCCCGCGGGCGAGCTGGTGTTGCCCGGTGTGTTCAGCGCCTTGAGAATATGCGTGTGCTGCGGGATCTCAGTCTGAAGAAGACTCACCGCCGCTACCCCGCCTTCCTCGCCGAGAAGCCGGTCGCTCAACCCTGAACCCTGCCCCTGGCCCAGCGGCATCACGCCTTGAAGATTGGGCAGAGCGAAAGTCGACCGTCCGTCCCCGCCGTAATAGGTGCCGAGCAGCGAGAAGAGGGCGGTGTTCTGCGAAATCGGCAGGAGCTGGCCGTTGCAGAGGGCCCACCCTGGAGGAGCAAAGTTGAAGGCGACGGGCCGGATTTCAGCGACGAATGGATCAGCCATAGAAGGTCACTCTCTCAGCGGTGATGGTGGGCATGGTCAGTTTCGGCTCGGGAAAATGCCCTGCAGGGCTATTGCGAAATTCAGGGTGAAGTACGGCGGCATATTCGGATGCGCTTGGCCGCCTCCCGTTGAGCCCGACCCGGCCGGGTCCATCGCTGTCGACGCGCCCGCGGCGGTGAACGCTGGTTTCACCGGGGCGGCCAGAAACCCGCCGTTGGGATCGGTGCGGGTGGCCGATTTCGCCGCCGTGACCGGGTGCGTGTGCGCAGGGAGCTGCCCGACGGTCAGCGTGGTCGCCTCTTCGCCCCCCAGTTGCCCGATCTGAAACCCGCTTCCGAAGTGCATCGGCATTCTGCCGCGCAGGTCGGGCAAGGCGAAGGTGGTTTGACCATTGCCGCCGTAGTTCGTACCGAGCAGGGAGAAGAGCGCCTGGTTCTGATTGATCGGGAGGAGCTGTCCGTCGCACGGTGCCCAGCCCCGGGGGGCGAAGTTGAACGACAGCAACCGAATTTCACCCATGTACGGGGTGCCCATGTGGTCTCGCTTTCTGAGCTCGGGGGACGATGTGGTTAGGACTGCGAGGGGAAAATGCCGAACAGCGAGATGATGAAGCTCAGCCCCAGGAACGGCGGCATGTTCTCGTGGGGTTGGCCTCCGCCGGTTCCGCCGACGGCCTCAGGGGCGAGGGGGAATGCCGTCACCGCACCACCGACCTTGTTGTACGGGGCGTCGGGCCAGGAGGCCGAGACGACTCCGGCGGCGGACGTCGACGAGGCCAGCGCCGCTGATGCCATCGGCGTGTGGCTGTGTGGGGGGATCTGCTCTGGCGACAGAGTGATGGTTTCGACGCCGCCCTTGTCGCTCAGCCGGTAGGTGCTTCCGCCGGGCCTCGTGCCCTGATGCATCGGAATCCGGCCCTGCAGATCGGGCAAGGCGAACGTCTCCTGCCCGTCGCCGCCGTAGGTGGTGCCGATGAGGTTGAAGAGCGTGTCGTTCTCGGAGATCGGCATCAGTTGGCCGTTGCAGTACGCCCACCCGGCCGGGGCGAAGTTGCCGCCGAACAGTCGAATTTCGCCGATATAGGGTTGCGACATGGCGATCAGCCTTCCTGCAGGGTGAAGTGGGCGTCGTAGATGATGCCGAGCAGTTCGGCGCGAACGGGCACGATGAACAGTGCGTGCGCCTCCAGGCCGTCGGTCTCGAAGATGTAGGTGCCTTGGCCGAGGGGGGTGTTTGCGTTGCCCCGAAAGCTGAGTGAATAGGACTGCCACCCGCCGGAGGTGAGGAGGGGGCTGCACTCCACGAGTTCCAGCTCGACGGTGCCCTCCGGTTCGACCGCGGCGGCAAATGTCGCCCCGACGCGGAAGGCGAACTCCGGGTAGCTCGGCAAGAAGGGCGCCTCACTCACGCGGCCACCCCCGAAGCGCTCGGTGCACGGCGCCGCATGGTGAGGTAACCGCCCGCCGCTTCCGTGGCACTGAAACCGAGCCGCGCATAGAGCCGGGTCACTCGCTCATTGAGTTCCCAGACCGAGAGTTCGACCGTCCGGCCAGACGAGTCGGCCTGCTCGAGCAACGCAGTCAATACTGCCGTGCCGATTCCCCGGCTCTGATGTGCGCTCTCCACCGTGATGTCGATGAGGCGGATGCCGTCGGGCTGGTTAGCGGTGACGATCCTGCCGACGGGATCGGCGCCGTCGAGGATGATCTCGTGCCGACCGGCAGGGAAGCGGGTGGCGAACATGGCGGCCTGCGCGGTGAATTGGAGGTCGATGAGAGCCTGCACCGCGGCATCCGCCCCGGGGAGCTGTGCGAAATCCGCGGCCCGCGAATCGGCGAAAAGACGGCGAATCAGCGGTTCATCGGCCGGAGTCGCTTCACGGAGCGTGACCTGGTGTGGCGCGAGCGGCATCAGGCCTGCCGGTTGACGAGCGCCTGCAGGGTGCGGGTCTTCGCCTCAGCGTTGACCGGCGAGACGAACAACTCGGTCATCGGCACCCCGGTGCGACTGATGCGGTAGATGCCGGATTCGAATCGGGGATCCTTCGATTCGAAGAGCAGATTGAACCGGTCTTCGTCGTCGGGCTTGACCACCGGGGCAAGATCATCGACTGAGGCCAAGGTGACCGGAAACGAGCCGGCCGACGACACCGCGGTGAAGACCTGGCCAACGGAGCCCACGAAAATAGAACGCGCAGGGATCGCCGGCGGCTGGAACGAAGCGGCCAGAGCGGAGAGCGAAGCGCCGACGCGACCCGGGTTCGCGGCGATGGTGACGGCTGTGAGGCCGAGCGTTCCGAGGCCCAGAGCAACCGCTGCACGGCGGGACACATCCGGCACGGCAGAACCTCCATGAATTCAGGCGAACATTGCGAACACCGTCAGGAATCATATTCGATGGCGAAGTGCACCAACCACCCCCACTTTGGGGAGTTTGTTCGGTGCGCATGTCTGCGAAGCTGGCAGGCGATGATCTCGCTGACCGCTCCCTCGCGCCGTTCCCGTCTCCTGGCCGCGTTCGTCGCGCTCGGACTTGTCGCCTCCGGTTCCCTGCTGGAAGCGGTGCCCGCCTACGCGGCCCCGATGTCGATCACGGTCACCTCGACCACCGATGTCGACCACACCGCGACCTGTGCCACGGTCAGTGCGCTTGATTCGCCGGTCACGTTGCGCACGGCCCTCTGCTACGCCAACCAGCAGACCAACCCGGTCACAATTACCCTGACGAACCCGACCTACCAGCTTGCCTATGGGCCACTGCTCATCGGAACCAAGTCGGGCGCTGACATCACGGTTCGGGCCGGCGCCGGCGTGACTCCGAACATCATCGGCAACGGCCTCCTCCAGGTCATGACCCTCGACCCCTTTGCCGACGGCTCGAAGCCGGTCGGAAACGTGACCGTCAGCTTGACCGGGCTCACCATTCGCGGCGGGGTCGACAACCTGTACGGCGGCGGTGGAATCAGCGGTGGCTCGTACTTTCCGGATGTCGCCAAGGACACCTTGACGATCACCGACACCACGATCACGGGCAACCGCGCCAACACCACACCGGATGGCCCGACTTGGAACCCGGGCGGCGGCATCCAGTTCATGGGCGGCTCGCTGAACATCGTGAACTCGACGATCAGCAACAACTCCTCGGGCAGCAGCCCCGGCGGTGGGGTTGCCTACCAGGGCGTCGGCATCGCGGGTGAGGGCCTGACCATTACCGACTCGACCTTCAGCGGAAATAGCTCAGCGTCAACCGATAGCTCGGCGAACGGCGGTGGCGCCCTTGCCGTCGACGATGTCGGTGGGCTCGCCACGATGGCGATCAGCGGCACCACGTTCTCCGGCAACTCGGTGACCGGTGGCGTGCACGAAGCCGTCGGCTCAGCAATCTGGCAGCGCAGCGGCACGCTTTCGCTCAACAAATCAACGATCAGCGGCAACTCCATCACTGGCTCGGCGGGCGCCGGCGCCGTGCAAATCGACGGCGGTGCGTTCACCGCTCACTACAACCGCATCATCGGCAACACTGGTTCGGCAGGGCTCGCGAGTGCGGCCACTTCGGCGCTGACGATCAATGCGAAGAACAACTGGTGGGGTTGTGTCGCCGGCCCCGACGCACCCTGCAATGCCGTGAAGCTCGCAACGGGAACGGTTGCCTCCATTGCCTCTCCGTACCTCACACTGACCGCGGCAGCGGCGACCACTCCGCTGATCCATCCGGCCAAGACGACAGCTGTCACCGCATCGATGCTGACGAACTCAGCCGGGACTGCGATCCTGCCCACCGACCTCAGTGCCTTCGCCGGTGCGCCGGTCACCTGGGGCAACGCGCTACCGAGCGGCGCCACCATCACGCCGAACCTGACGACACTGGTCAACGGCACAACCAGCGCGACCTTCAACGCGGCGACCACGGAGGGCCCCGGCTCGGTGCGGGCGAACTTGGATGGCGCGGTGGCGACAGCAAATCTGGAGATTCGCACGCAGCCGGCGATCACGAGCGGCGCATCCGCCAACGCTGTGGTCGGGGCCGCCACCACTCTCAATCTGGTGACCACCACCGGATTCCCGAAGCCGGGCATCACTTTCACCGGTGATCTGCCCGACGGTGTGGCCATTACTGACGCAGGCACCGGAATCGCGACCCTGACCGGAACTCCCGCAGCGGGAGAAGGCGGTGACTACCCGATCACGGTCAAGGCCGACAACGGGGTGGGCACGGCGCCCACGAAGAACGTCACAGTGCATGTCGCCGAAGCGCCCGGCATCGGCAGTGCGGCGAGCACGAGCTTCACCGTCGGGCAAAGCGGGAGCTTCACGGTGACGACCGGTGGGTTCCCCGTGGTTTCGGCCATCGGCACCTCTGGTGCGCTGCCGAGCGGCGTCACGTTCACGACACATGCCGACGGCACAGGAACCCTGTCCGGCACTCCGGATGCCGGCACCGGCGGAACCTACCCGCTCACCTTCACGGCCAACAACGGCACCAACCCCAGCGCGACGCAGAACTTCGTGCTGACAGTTATCGAGCCGGTTTCGATCAGCACGCAGCCGACGGCGGTGCGTGCAGTGGCGGGAGACACCGCGAGCTTCACCGCGGCCGCTACCGGTTTCCCCGCTCCGACGGTGAAATGGCAGGTATCCACCGATGCCGGGGCGACGTTTACCGACGTGCCGGGGGCAACTGCGGCCACGCTGAGTTTCGCCACCACGCAGTCGGACAACGGCAACCGCTATCGAGCCGTCTTCGCGAACGGCACGACGGCAACGACTTCGGCGGTCAAATTGACTGTCGGGACGCCGCCCGCCATCACGACTGCGGCCTCCGGCACCTTCACCGTGGACGGGACCAGCCAGACCTTCGACGTCACCAGCACCGGCACTCCTGCCGCGGCGCTCACCGTGACCGGCGCGCCGGCTTGGCTCACCCTCGTCGATGCCGGCGACGGCACTGCGGTGCTGAAGGGCAAGCCGCCGGTCGGCAGTGGCACCGCTTCGCTGCCGCTCACGATCACCGCGGCCAACGGCTTCGGCACCGCCGCCACTCAGTCGTTCACTCTCACGATCACCGAGGCGCCGCGATTCACCAGTGCCGCCCAGGCGACGTTTGCGGTCGGAACGTCTTCACCCTTCACCGTGACGACCTCCGGCTCCCCGACCGTGGGGAGTGTTGCACAGACCGGGACGTTGCCGACCGGCATGACCTTCACGGACAACCTCGATGGAACCGCGACAATCGACGGCACACCGGCCGTCGGCCAGGGGGGCGAGTATGAGTTGACGTTCACGGTGGACAACGGCATCGCGCCGAACGCCGTACAAACCTTCGCCCTGACGGTCACGGAAGCGCCGCTGATCACCACGAACCCGGCCGATGCAGCACAGATCGTCGGTGCCCCGGTCAGCTTCACCGCGGCAGCGGGTGGATTCCCCGTACCGACCGTGCAATGGCAAGTTGCGACGGACGCGGGCGGAGCATTCAGCGACCTCGCCGGAAAGACGTCGCGCACACTCACTTTCACCGCCGCTCAAGCCCAGGACGGCCACCGGTACCGCGCTGTGTTCCGCAGCGACAGCGGCGTGGCAACCACGACCGAAGCCAGCCTCGCGGTCGGCACCGTTCCCGAGATCACGAGTGCCGCAGCGGCCACGTTCGCCCTGAATGGCGGGGGCCAATTCTTCACTTTCGAGGCATCGGGAGTTCCGGCGGCCAGGTTCAGCCTCGGCGGCTCGGTGCCGGCCTGGCTCACCTTGACCGACCCTGGCAACGGCACGGCCTCCTTGGCGGGCACACCACCAGCAGGATCATCCGGATCCCACACGTTCAACGTCCAAGCGAGCAACCGGTTCGGCGATGCGGCGACCCAGTCGTTCACGCTCACGGTGAGCGCGGCGCCGCTGATCACGAGCAGCCCGTCGGCCACCTTCGCTGTCGGCTCGACCGACACCTTCACCGTCACGACCACTCCCGGATTCCCGTCGACGACAGTCATCGCGATGTCCGGGGTCCTCCCGGAGGGGCTGACGTTCGATGACCTCGGCGACGGAACCGCCACCGTGACCGGAAAGCCGGTAGTCGCGGCCGGCAAGAGCTACCCACTCACCTTCACCGCGAGCAACACGGCCGGTTCGACGACCCAGCCGTTCACCCTCGTGGTGAACGAGCCGTCGACATTCACCACCGGAACGAGTGCGGCATTCACCGTCGGCACGCCGGGCAGCTTCACCGTCAAGACCGGGGGCGGCTACCCAGCCGTCGGTTCGATCACCGCCGTTTCGACCGGCGCGGCGCTGCCCACCGACCTGACACTCGACGACAACGGCGATGGAACGGCGACGCTCAGCGGCATAGCCCCGGCCGGCTCTGGCGGCGCCTACACGCTGCAACTGACCGGTGTCAGCGGTGTCTCGCCTGACGCGACCCAGACGCTCACCGTGACGGTCACCGAGGCGGCCGTCATCGTGACGAACCCGTCGTCAACCACGGTGACCGCCGGCGGCACCGCCACCTTCACCGTCGCCGCGACCGGCTATCCGGCCCCGACCGTGAAGTGGCAGGCCTCGATCGACGGTGGCTCGCACTACACGGATGTCCCCGGTGCGACCGCCGCAACACTCAGCTTCACCGCGAGCCAGCCCCAGAACGGCACGCTCTACCGGGCCGTATTCTCGAACGGAACCACCGACGCGACGACGACTCCTGCCCTGTTGACAGTCGGGACACCACCGGCCGTGACCAGTGCTGCATCCGCCACATTCCTCGTCGACGGATCGGTGCAGACTTTCACCGCCACCTCGACGGGCAGCCCGAGCGCGGACCTGGCCCTGAGCGGAGACGTGCCGAACTGGCTCAGTTTCACCGACATGGGCGACGGCACGGCCACCTTGACCGGCACGCCCCCAGTCGGGAGCGGCGGCGACTACGTGATGACCCTGACCGCGGCCAACACGTTCCTGCCGGATGCCACCCAGACGTTCACCCTCACGGTTGCCGAGGCGCCCACGATCACGAGCGCGGCGGACACCCTGTTCGAGGTCGGAGATGCTGCCAGCTTCTCGATTGAGACAGATGCCGGATTCCCGACCGTCACCACGCTCGGCGTCACCGGAACCGTGCCCGGCGGTCTCGTCTTCACCGACAACGGCGATGGCACGGCCGAACTGGCCGGAACCCCGGCGGCCGGCACCGGTGGTATCCACACGCTCACCGTGACAGCGGGGAATGCGGGCGGGGCATCCGTCAGTCAGACCCTCACCGTGACGATTGAAGAGACCCCGCACTTCACGAGCGACGCAGCGGCGACCTTCACCCACGGCATCACCGGTTCGGTCACGGTGAAGACAAGCGGCGGATTCCCGTCGGCGACGAGCATCACGGTGGCCGGTGAGCTGCCGGACGGCCTGACCTTCACCGACAACGGCGACGGTACGGCGACGCTTCAGGGCACCACGATGTCTGCAGTGGGAGCGCATGAGGTGACGCTGACCGCGGGCAACGGGGTGGGCACGGATGCCACCCAGACGTTCACGCTGACGGTCGTTGCGGCTGCGGCGGTTCCGCTGCCAATTGTTGTCCCGGAGAGCGACGGCTCGTTGGCCGGAGTTCCTGGTGAAGCGAAGCCGGGGCAGAAGCTGACGGTGACGGCCGATGGCTTCGCCGCCGACGCGCCGATCACGTTTGGGATCTATTCGACCCCGCGCCAGCTGGCGACAGCGACGGCAGACGCATCGGGGAGCGCGACGGTCTCGCTTACCCTCCCGGCCGACCTGGTCGGCGAGCACACGATTGTGGCCTCGGGCCTCGACAGTGCGGGACATCCGCGTTTCGTCACGAAGACCATCACGATCACGCAGGCTGCGGTGGATCCGGGGACCGGTCCCGGAACCGATCCGGCTGGTCCCGGCGGAACCCCGAGCGTTCCGGGTGGAACATCGACGTCGCCGCTCGCCGGAACCGGTGTGAGTGACGGGCTGCCACTGCTCGGCATGCTCGCCGTGTTCCTGCTGGTGGCTGGGGCGTTCGTTCTCGGCCGTCGTCGTCGCATCCGCTCGTAGCTCGCATCTCGTTGGTCGAGGAGGTCGCCCGCGGCCGTCTCGAGACCTCGTGAGCCGGCCTCCAGACGCGACCACGTTCAGAGATCGGCTCGCCGGGTCTCGAGACGCGGCCTCCTGCGTCGGCTGCTCCTCGACCAACGATGCTTTCGGGCGGCCGGGCGCGCGGGTTAGGCTCGGAACATGCGTGCAACAGTGATTTACGGTGAACGAGACATCCGCCTCGACGAGGTAGCAGAACCGAAACTTTCGACCGGCGGTGACGCCATCGTGCGCGTCGTTGCCGCGTGCGTGTGCGGTTCCGACCTCTGGCCTTACCGGGGCGTGACGCCGACGACCGAGCCGCACCGCATCGGCCACGAGTTCGTCGGAATCGTGCAGGAGATCGGACCCGATGTGCAGACTGTCGCCGTCGGCGACTT
Source organism: Leifsonia sp. YAF41 (assembly GCF_052113185.1). Lineage (NCBI taxonomy): Bacteria > Bacillati > Actinomycetota > Actinomycetes > Micrococcales > Microbacteriaceae > Leifsonia > Leifsonia sp. YAF41. Next base: position 40,360 of record NZ_JBFRCS010000007.1, on the reverse strand, counting down.
CGTGATCGCACCCTTTTACTCCTGCGACAACACCTGCATCAACTGCCGAAACGGCGTCAGCACCTCCTGCCTGAACGGCGGCTGGTGGGGCTCAGACGACAAGCTCGGCGGCTTCGCGGATGGCGCCCAGGGCGAGCTCGTGCGCGTACCGTTTGCCGATGGAACGCTGGTCGCCACCCCGCAGATGCCGGATGCCGAGCAGGTTCCCGGTCTGCTGACCCTGGCCGACGTGATGGGAACCGGCCACCATGCCGCCGTCTCGGCCGGGGTCACCCTCGGAAGCTCCGTCGTCGTCGTCGGTGACGGCGCGGTTGGGCTCTGCGCGATTATCGCGGCCAAGCGGCTGGGCGCCTCCCGCATCGTTGCAATGTCGCGGCATGCCGACCGGCAGGCGCTCGCGCGCGAGTTCGGCGCCACCGACATCGTGGAGGAGCGCGGCGACGCCGGGGTCGATCGCATCCGCGAGATTTTCGATGGCATCGGCGCGGACTGCGTGCTCGAATGTGTCGGAACGAAGGAGTCGATGGATCAGGCGATCCGTTCGGCCCGTCCGGGTGGGATGGTCGGCTATGTGGGAGCGCCGAACGGTGGCCCAGAGCTGCCGGTGCGCCCGCTGTTCAACCGCAACGTGGGCGTGAACGGCGGCGTCGCACCCGTGCGCGGCTACATCGAGGAGCTTCTGCCCGACGTATTGTCGGGGGAGATTCAGCCGGGGCGTGTCTTCGACCTGCAGCTGCCACTGGCGGATGTCGCCGAGGCGTACGCGGCGATGGACGAGCGTCGGGCGATCAAGGTGTTGTTGCGCCCGTAGTCGTCTCGGCGGCCACGGCTCTCGGGGCCCGACCGTGACAATTTTCGTTGGTCGAGGAGCAGCCGACGGAGGAGGCCGCGTCTCGAGACCCGGCGAGCCGAACTCTGAACGTGGTTGCGTCCCGAGGCCGGCTCGCGAGGTCTCGAGACGCGTGCTCGCAAGCTCGCGCGCTCCTCGACCAACGAGATGGGGGTAGCCGACGTGGGTCGGAGTGACCTAGTCGTTCGCGAGCAGAAGCTCGGCGAGCGGCTTGCGGACGCGCGGCGTCGACTCACGCTCGAGAATCTCGGGGGACATCGTGGCGACATCCGCCAGCTTGCCGAGTGCGATGACCGAGACGACGGTCTGCTTCTCGCTCAAACCGAAGGCTTCGGCGATGGCCGCGGCGTCGAAGCCGCCCATCTGGTGGGTGTGCACACCCTCGTGCTGCGCCTGCACCGAGAGGTGGGCGACGGCCTGGCCGAGGTCGTAGGAGGCCCAGGGGTTGTCCTGCTCCGGCTTCATCGTGGCGTCGGCCACGTTGGCGATCAGCACGGATGCGCTGTCGGCCCAGCTTTTGTTGAAGCCGGTCAGCAGGTCGTGAATCTTTGCGAAGCTGTCGGTTCCGCGGCGGGTGACGATGAAGCGGGCCGGCTGCATGTTCGCGGCGGAGGGAGCCCAGCGGGCGGCCTCGAGCACGGTGGTCAGTGTGGCCTCGTCGATGACGGCGGTGGCGTCGTAGCCGCGCGGGCTCCAACGCTCGGCCAGCGTAGTCAGCAGTGGCGCGTCGGTGTCGGCGAAACGGTTGACGGTGTCAGTGATGAGTGTCATGGGTGTGGTTCTTTCCTCGCGTGGACTGATGGTGCGGGGCGACTCTGACCCAGGGGATACAACCTGTTCGAGGGATAAATATTCCGAAGCTATACATTCTTGAAGAATTCGCCCGGCAGCGAGGCCTCAGCCGTGGACCGCAGGTGCAGAGCGAAGTACCGTGTACGGCATGCGAGCCATTGCGGGGACTTCACCTCGCGTAACCGGCGATGAAGCAATCGCCGACGAAGCAGCCAGCGATGAATGACGCCGGCGCCGACGAGTCGCGTTCCCTGCCGCCGGGCCACCGATGGACGGGGCCGGTCGCAGCGAACGCCGCGAAACCCGTCGCCGTTGTGGCACGGGTGTATCGCACCGAGTATGCGATCTATGGGACCGTGCTCGTCAGCGCGCTGATCGCGGTGGGCTGGAAGTTCAACACCGACTGGGAGGTGCTGGTCTTCACAGTGGGCACGATCGGGGTGTTCTGGCTGTCCCATATCTACTCGGGCGTCGTCGCGCGCGAGGAGACGAGCGGCCCCCGCTGGAAGGCGATCAGCGTCGCCGCGTACCGGTCGGCCCAGCATTCGGTGGGCATGGTCGTCGCGATGCTGCTGCCGGCGTTCTTTCTGCTGCTTGCCGTGATCGGCTGGCTCGATGAGTACGTGGCCTATTACATCGCGCTCTGGGTGGGCGTGGCGATTCTCGCGGTTCTCGGCTACGTGAACTCCACTCGGCGCGGGCAGGGCTGGGGGCTCCGCCTGCTGAGTGCGGCAGTGACGTCGGCGCTCGGGCTGGCCGTGATCTGGTTGAGCACTCTCGTGCACTGAGTTCCATTCGTTGGTCGAGGAGCGCGCGAGCGAAGCGAGCCCGCGTCTCGAGACCTCGTGAGCTGACGTTCAAACGCGGGCACGTCAAGGATCGGCTCGCGGGATCTCGAGACGCGGCCGACTCCGTCGGGCGCTCCTCGATCAACGAGTTCGTCAGTCCGATGTGCGCGTCAGCTGCTCCCGCACCTGTCGGCGCAACACTTTGCCGATCAGCGAATGCGGCAACTCGTCGAGCTGCACGATCTTGCGCGGCACCTTGTAGGCGGAGAGCAGCCCGCGGCAGTGCAGGCGCAACGCCTCGACGTCGAGCGCGGCACCCGGCACGAGCACGACGGCCGCCGTGACATCCTCGCCGCCGGCCGCACTCGGGATGCCCACCACGGCGGAGTCCGCGATCGACGGATGCGTCGACAGGGCTTCCTCGACCTCGGACGGCGCAACGTTGAAGCCGCCGGTGATGATGAGTTCCTTCATCCGGTCGACGATGGTGATGAAGCCGTCGGCAGAGACGCGCACGATGTCGCCTGTGCGCAACCAGCCGTCGGCGAGCAGCACGGATGCCGTCTCGTCTTGGCGGTTCCAATAGCCCGAGAACACCTGCGGTCCGCGAATGAGCAGTTCGCCCTCTTCGTCGAACCCGCGGTCGACGCTCGAATCGTCGGGGTCGGCAACCCGAATCTCAGTGCTCGGGAACGGCACCCCGACGGTGCCGGGGCGTCGGCTCGGCCCGATCGGGTTTCCGGCGGCAACCGGTGACGTCTCGGTCATGCCGTAGCCCTCGACGAGCAGGCCACCGGTGGCGGCCTCCCAGCGGTCCACCGTCGCGACCGGCAGATTCATGGCGCCGGAGATGGCGAAGCGGATGCTGTCCAGGCTGATTTTGCGCTCGGCCGCAGCCCGCACGAGGCGGTCGTAGATCGGCGGAACCGCGGGCAGGAACGTCGGCGGGGTGGTGCGCGCGGCATCCAGCACCAAACCAGGGTCGAACTTGGGAAAGAGCACCAGCCGGGCGCCCATGCTCATCGCGAAGGTGAGGCAGAGGGTGAGGCCGTAGGCGTGGAACATGGGCAGAACCGCGTAGAAAACTTCTTTGCCGTGCTGGAGGCCGGGCACCCACGCCGCGCCCTGCAAGGCGTTCGCGTGCAGATTGAAGTGGGTGAGGATGGCGCCCTTCGGCGATCCGGTGGTGCCGCTCGTGTACTGAAGCACCGCGATGTCGGTGACCGCCGGGCGCGGGTGGGAGCGGCGCAGCGGCCGGGAGGTGACGAGGGTGTCCCAGCTGATCGCACCCTTGCTCAGTTTGGAGGAGGTGAGCGCGGTTCGGGCGGTGCGTGCCTTCTTGATGGGCAGGCGCAGCGCGAGACGTTTGCCGAACGGCATGGCCCGGGTGACGTCGACCGAGATCGTGGCGCGCACGGCAACGTCGCTCGGAAATGCCAGCACGGTGTCGACGACCTTGTCCCAGACGATGGCGACGCGGGCGCCGTGATCCTCGAACTGGTGCCGCAGCTCGCGCGGCGTGTAGAGCGGGTTGTGCTCGACGACTATGGCACCGAGGCGCAGCACCGCATAGAACGCGACGATGTGCTGCGGGCTGTTCGGCAGCACAATGGCGACCCGGTCACCGGCTTTCACGCCGAGTTTCGCGAGGCCGTTCGCAACCCGGGAGATCTGCTCGCCGAGCAGGCTATAGCTGGTGGTCGCGCCGAAGAAATCGAGGGCGATGGCCGACTTGTAGGTCTTCACCGCGGCATCCATCATGTCGATGAGGGAGCCGGTTGGCATTTCGATCGTCGCCGGGACTCCCGTTGCATAGGACGCCAGCCACGGTTTGCTTGCGAAGACGTTCATCGTCGGTACTCCTCAACTAGCTGCGCGGACGCACAGGTCTCAAATCGCGAGAGCGGCCGAATGGCCGCTTCGCGTCTCGTGAAGCGGCCATCTGCCCGCTTTCGCGAGGTGAGGGCGACGATCATGGGGCCGAGAGCTCCCGGCGCAAGGCAGCGATGAACGCATCGATATCATCTTCGCTGGTGTCGAAGCCGCACATCCAACGCACTTCGCGAGTGGCCGGGTTCCAGTCGTAGAACCGGAACGACTCGCGCAGGCGATCGGCGACCCCGGCGGGCAGGATGGCGAAGACCGCGTTGGACTGCGTGGCCTGCGTGAACGAGAGGCCGTGCAGTGAACCGTCAGCGAGGCCGGCTTCGAGAGCGCTGCGCAAGCGCTGCGCCATCTCGTTGGCGTGGCCGGCGTTCTTCAGATAGAGGTCGCCCTCAAGCAGAGCGATGAACTGGGCCGAGACGAAGCGCATCTTCGAGGAGAGCTGCATATTGAGCTTGCGCAGGTACTTCAGGCCGGTGGATGCGGCGGGGTTCAGCACCACGATGCACTCGCCGAGCATCATGCCGTTCTTGGTGCCGCCGAAGCTCAGCACGTCGACGCCGGCGTCGCGCGTGAAGGCGCGGAACGGCACGCCGAGGCTGGCCGCCGCGTTCGAGATGCGCGCACCATCCATGTGCAGGCTCATGCCGTGCGCGTGAGCGTAATCGGCGATTGCCCGCACTTCGTCGGGCGTGTACGCGGTGCCGAGCTCGGTGGTCTGCGTGATCGACACGACGAGCGGCTGTGCGCGGTGTTCGTCGCCCCAGCCCCAGGCTTCCTGGGCGATGAGTTCGGGGGTGAGCTTGCCGTCGGGCGTCGCGACGGCGAGCAGTTTGAGGCCGCCGACGCGCTCGGGGGCGCCGCCCTCATCGGAGTTGATGTGCGCGGTCGTCGCGCAGATGACCGCACCCCAGCGCGGAACCATCGACTGCAGTCCGGTGACGTTGGCGCCGGTTCCGTTGAACACCGGGAAAGCTTCGACGCCCTCACCGAAGTGGCTGACGAAGACCTCGTTGAGCCGGGCCGTGTAGACATCGTCGCCATAAGCGATCTGATGTGCGCCGTTCGCGGTGGCGATGGCCTCAAGAATCTGCGGGTGGATGCCCGAGTAGTTATCGGATGCGAAGCCGCGGGACGTCAGGTCATGGAGTTGGGTCACTTCTCTATCCTCCCGCACATCGGCACGGCGATTCTATGCGTGGGTTGCATGAAATCTGCGGGGAACCGACCCGCGACGCAGCATCCGCTTGTCAGCGTGCGCGGATGCTGCGGATCGGGTTAACCGCGCAACGCCTCCTTGAGGGTGACCCGGCCGCCCATGCGCAGCAGCGAGTTCGAGTAGATGCGGGAACCGAGCACGATCACGACGAGAGTCGTCGCAATGAGGATGAGAAGGGAGAGCAACGGCTCCCACCATTCGGCCGCGCCGAGGAAGATGCGCATCGGCATTCCGACCGGGGCGCTGAACGGAACGTAGGACATGATCGTCATCACCGTCGGATTGTCGTTGAAGAAGATGACCAGAAAATAGGGCAGCATCACGAGCATCATCACGGGGGAGGTGACCGAGCCGACATCCTCTTGCCTCGACACCATCGAGGCGGTCGCGGCGTAGAGGGCGGCGAGCAGCACGAAACCGAACGCGAAGAACACGGCGAACCAGACGACCGACGGTCCGAGGTCGGCCAGCAGCACGCGTTGGCCGGTGAAGGCCATGGCACTGGAGATCAGTATTCCGATCAGAGCGATCTGGGCGAACGCCATGATGCTGTTGCCCACGATCTTGCCCGCCAGAAGTGCGCGCACCGGGATGGCCGACATGAGAATTTCGACGACCCGGGTCTGCTTTTCTTCGACCACGCTCTGCGCGATGGTGGTTCCGAAAGTCATCGCGGAGACGAAGAACACCAGCCCGAAGCCGATGGCGACGAGGTAGCTCATGAAGCCGTTCTGGCTGGGCGGCTCGAGTAGTTCGACGCCGGGGCTGACGCTGAGCGCACCCATCACCCCGCTCGGTGCCGAGTCGAGGGCGATCACTGCGATGTCGAGCGGGGAGCCCGCGGCTGTGGCCGGCACGATCGCCGCGTCTACCGAACCGTCGCGCACCAGCGCCTCGGCGTCGGCAACGCTCTCGGCCGGCACCGCTTCGAGGGCGGGGTTCGTCGCGATCACGTCGGCGGCCGAACCGACGACGGCCACCTTCGGCAGCGTGGGGTTGGCGCTGGCGATTCCGCCCGCGACGACGGAGCCGACGGCGAGCAGCAGCAGGATTCCGGTGGAGATCAGAAACGCCTTGCTGCGGATGCGCGCCATGATCTCGCGGGTCGAGACAAGCCAAATGCTCTGACCGAGGCTGGGGGCGGGGCGTGTGGTGCGGGGGCGGATGCCGGTGCTGGAGGCGCTGGCGTTGTTGCTGCTGCTGCCGTTGACGTTGTCGGTCGTGGTGGCCGGGGTGGCGTTCATCGAACGACCTCCTTGAAGATGGTGGCGAGCGACGGGCGTTGGGGGCCGAACGAGGTTACGCCTCCCCGGCCGAGGGCCAGAGAGAGAACCGACTGGCTAGCGGCATCCGTCTCGGCGTGGAAGACGGCGAAGCCGCCGACGACGTGAACGACCTCGATGCCGGACACGTGGTGGATCCAGTCGGCGTCGTCGGCAACCTGAATCTCGAAGAGCGGGGTGCTGAACTGCTCGCGGAGCGCTTCGCTGTGGCCGGCGGCGCGGATCTGACCGTCGGCGATGATGACCAGATCGTCGCAGAGCCGTTCGACGATATCGAGCTGGTGTGAGGAGAAGAGCACCGGAACGCCGCTGGCCGCGTAGTCCTTGAGCACACCCTGCACGGCTTCGACGGCCATCGGGTCGAGGCCGGAAAACGGTTCGTCGAGCACGAGAAACTCGGGGTCGTGCACGAGCGCCGCGGCGATCTGGGCACGCTGCTGGTTGCCGAGGGAAAGCGCTTCGACCGCGTCGCCGGCGCGCTCGCCGAGGCCGAGACGCTCGAGAAGTTCGGCCGTGTTGCGGCGGGCTTCTGCGGGGCTGAGACCGTGCAGGCGGGCCAAGTAGACGAGCTGCTCGGCGACTTTCATCTTGGGGTAGAGGCCACGCTCCTCGGGCATGTAGCCGAATCGGCGGCGGTCGCCGGCGGTGAGCGGAACGCCGTCGAGCAGCACAGAGCCGGCGTCCGGGCCGGCATCGGCCTCCAGCACACCGAGAATGATGCGCATCGTGGTGGTCTTGCCCGCCCCGTTTCCCCCAACGAATCCGGTCATTCGCCCGTTGCCGACGGTAAAGCTCACGTCGCGCAGCACGTGGCGATTGCCATAGTGCTTGTTGATGTTTCTGATCTCCAGCATGAGTTCCCCTTCATCTGCCGATGACCTCAGGCTAGCGAGTGGGCCGGGGGTCGGGCATCCGTCGCGGGGCTGACCCATGCGCGGGCGGTGTGGCTAACTCCTGCAATCCTGCCGGGTGGCAGAAAAGTTCCGCATGATTCCGGGGGTGGTGACGCTCGACATCCGGGATTGCAGGAGTTAGCCACGGGGCGCGGGGACGAGGGCCGGTAGGTTGGAGCGGAACCGGGGGGAACGCGTATGGGGAGTGACGGTAATTCAGACGACGGCGAGCGGCACGACGGCAGTACGCACGACGGCCGTCCCAGCGACTCCAGCCCGCAGCCGAACACGGATCACGCGACGGATGCCGACGGCGACGTGACGACACCGCGCACGTCGGCCGCAGCACGGCTCGACCGCCCCGGGGCAATCTTGCCCGGGCGCACGGTCGGCCAGTCGTTCACCAAGGCGCTCGCCGTCGGAGCGCTGCTCGGCAGCGGGATCGGGCTGGTCAGCGGTCTAGTTCTCGGCGCGACCGAGATGGGCGGCGGTGGGGCAATTTTCACGCTGATGGTGGGGCTGGCCGGCGCTCTAATCGGAGTATTCGTGGGCCTGGCCTGCGGGTGTGGTGCGGCGCTCGCCGTGCTCGCCGCGGTCTGGCTCGGTGCGACTGGCCGATCGGTGAAGAGCGTGGCTGGCGCCGTCGGCGCCGTTCTCAGCGTTCTCTCCGTCGCCGCCATCGTCGAGGGCAACGGTCGGCCCATCCTGACGGGGGGTCTGGCGTTCGGGGCGGCGGGTGCATTTCTCATGCTGGCGGCCGCAGCGGCGGCTGCGCTCAGCATCAGCGTTCTCGATTCAGAGCCGCGGCGAGCGGCAGCGGTGTCGACCGCGCGGGCACCTCAGTCCTCAACGACAGCGCAGGCATCGCCAGCAACGACGGCATCGACCGCGGCATCGACCGGCGTCGCAGGAGACCCCGGCCCGGATCTTCGCCGGGGACCGCCTCCGATTCCCCAGCGTCCGAGCCGCGACAATGCCGGTGTGCCTGAACCGATCGCGGGCCAGGGATTGGGATCGAACGATCCCATCGTCGTGGCACCCGATGCCGGACACGGTGAACGCACGCGCTCCCTCAACCGAGCGCGGCATTTGCGTAGCGTGGCTGTGGTTCTCGGCGTCCTCGGCTTAATTTCTGTGCCGTGGATGCTGCTGGTACTGGGGTCGGTGTTCGGCGGGGCAATCGAACAGTTTCCCGAGCGAGTTGCGGCCTGGTACGTGGCACAATCCTTCGTTGCCGCAGCGATTCCTGCCGGTGCGCTCGGCTTCGCCGTGGCGTCAAGCATCGCCGGACGACGGGCGAGACAGGCCGGCGCGAGCGACGTCGACCTCACGCCGACGTCGGGCGGTGTCGCGGTGCTGACCGGCTGCATTCTCGCTGTGACCTTGCTCTGCGGGATGGCGCTCCTCGGCGCGGTGTCGGAGTCACGGGACGCCGCCGCTGAGCAGCAATCGTGGCACAACCTCGACGGCCCTCCCGACTACCAGGAGCAGCAGCAGTCACTTCCCCAACCCGCCGAGGTTGTCCCCGACGAGTCGGCCACGCAATTGAGCGTCATCGAGGTCGAGGCGGGCATGCAGACACTGCTCGATGTCGCCGTGGCTGCCGCCGGCCCGTCAGCGGTCTGGACGATTTCGAACGGTGACGGCACGAGCAGTGCACTCAGCGAGACGCCCGCGGATGCGCCGGCCATCGTGACCGTCGAGACCTCCGCCAACAACGCAGGGATGTCGTACATCTATCCCGACGTGAGTTTCACCACCGGGGTGATCACCGACACGTCAAGCGACGAGCATGACCGTGAGATCACCGACGGAAACGTCGCGGCGGCGGAGCGGATCGTTGCGGCGTGGGAGGCGCTCGGGTACAACGAAGACAGCGGACTCGGCGGCAACATCGACCTCGCCGGGGGAGTCGATCTCCCGGCCACGAGCCTCCACGTGCGCTACTCGTTCGGCCTGGTCACGCTCGTGCGGGTCGGCCAATGCCTTCCGGTGGGGTGACCAACCGCCATCCTCCCGGCGCGTTTGTGTGGCTAACTCAGGAAATCCTGCTGTGCGGCAGAAAAGTGCCGCGTGATTCTGCGGGTGCTTGCGCCTGACATCCGGAATTGCAGGAGTTAACCACCGACGTGACGGGCAACAGCCACCGCCACCGCCGCCACCGCCACCGCGCCGGGCCGCCGCACCCGCCGCCGCCTACACAGGAGAGCGAAGCGAGTCACCCCTTACGCTGCGCCCGGTACTGCTGTGCCGTCGTGCCGTGCACCGCACGAAACTGACGCGAAAAATAGAACGGGTCGGCGTAGCCGATGCCCTCGGCAATGCGAGCGACGGGCAGGTCTGTGGTGTCGAGAAGCTCGCGTGCCCGAGCCATCCGTAACTGGGTTTGGTACTGCAGAACCGGCAGGCCGACCTGCGTGCGAAACAGCGTCGCGAAATGCGACGGGCTGAGCCGGGCCATTCCCGCGAGCTCGGTCACGGTGACCCGGTCGGACAGGTTGCTGCGCAGGTAGCTCTTGGCGCGGTCGATGACCGTGGTCTGCGCGGTCGGGGCGCCGGCCCCCGAGGTGAGCAGTGCCAGCAGATGCCAGGCGGCACCGGATGCCGCGAGCAGGTTCGCGGAGCCGAGGTCACGTTCCATCTGCTGCACGACGTCTTCGACCAGCGTGACCAGGCGGTAGACGTTGCTGACCGTGCGCACGGGTGACGCGACGGTGAATTCCGAGGCGGCCAGGAACTCCGACACGTCACTGCCGTTCAGGTGCAACCACCACACCGTCCACGGATCGTCCTGTTCGCTCCCGTAGGCGTGAGGCACCTCCGGCGGCAGCACGAGTACCTGACCCTTCTCGATCGCATGCGTGACGCCGTCGAGCGTGCACCAGCCCGTGCCCGAGGTGCAGACAATGATCACCGCCTGGTCGATGGGCTCAATCCGCTGCAATCCATGGGAACGAGCCTCGGGAAAGTAGCCGCAGTCCGTGACCAGCAGATGACGGGTGCCCGGCTGCTGCAGCGCCTCCCTGACACGGGGTCGGGGCAGCACAAACAGGCGTTGTCCGGGGAAACCGTCGGCGATGACCATCCGCCTAGCATTCCAGAAATCAGCGTTTTGTCCATTTCTTCCGACAGATCGACCATTCCCCGGCCCCGAACCGGCTTTTAGGGTTTCGATATGCAGAATGAACTTCACGAGGCAGCGCGCGACAGCGCCACGCCTGACGCCGCCTGTGACGCCGCCCCTGACGCCACACTCGACGCTGTGCTCCCTGAAGCGATCTCCACCATCCAGCTCCCCGCCGTGCCGACCGAGCTGCAGGATGCCGGCGTCGCCTGCTGGAGCGAACCGCTGGTGATCGACACCTACCTGCCACTCGCCCCGGACGCCCTTCCCGCCTTTCTTGAGCAGCGCGTGTACCAGGGCTCCAGCGGCCGGGTCTATCCGCTCCCGTTCCACGAGCGCATCAGCCAGACCAAGACTCCGCACGCCTGGCAGGCCGTGCACCTGGAGAACCAGTGGGTGCGCCTGGTGATCCTGCCCGAGCTCGGCGGACGCATCCACATCGGCTACGACAAGGTCGCCGACTACGACTTCTTCTATCGCAACAACGTCATCAAGCCGGCCCTCGTCGGGCTGGCCGGCCCGTGGATCTCCGGCGGTATCGAGTTCAACTGGCCGCAACATCACCGCCCGGCCACCTTCCTGCCGACCGAATTCGAAATCGAGCACGAAGCCGACGGCGCCGTCACGGTCTGGTGCTCCGACCACGACCCCTTCACCCGGATGAAGGGCATGCACGGCATCCGGCTGCGGCCCACCAGCGCGGCGATCGAGGCCCGCGTGCGCCTCTACAACCGCACTGACGAAACCCAGACCTTCCTCTGGTGGGCCAACGTGGCTGCGGCCGTCGACGACGACTACCAGGCGTTCTTTCCCACGGATGTGCGCCAGATCGCCGATCACGCCAAGCGGGCAACGGCCAGCTACCCGGCGGTCGAGGGCCGCTACTACGGCGTCGATTACCCGGCCCAGAAGACCGAGGCGACGCCCGACGGCGACCGGCTCGACTGGTACCGCAACATCCCGGTGCCCACGTCGTACATGGTGACCGACACGCAAGACGACTTCTTCGGCGGTTACGACCACGGCCGCGGCGCTGGGTTCGTCTATTGGGCCGACCGGCACATTGCGCCGGGCAAGAAGATGTGGACCTGGGGCAACGCCCCCTTCGGCCACGCCTGGGATGCCAGTCTCACCGACACCGACGGCCCCTACATTGAGCTGATGGCCGGGGCATTCACCGACAACCAGCCCGACTTCTCCTACCTCGCCCCCGGGGAGACCAAGACCTTCAGTCAGTACTGGTACCCGATTCACGGGATCGGACCGGCTCACCAGGCCACCAACCGGGTCGCGGTCAGCCTCGAGGTGACGCCGGGAGCAGCATCCGCGGCATCCGCGGCGTCCGCAGCCTCTGACGCCGAGCGAACAACCGTCATCGCGATCGGCGTCGCCGTCGCCGAGGACCTGGCTGGATGCGTCGTCGAACTCCGCAGCGACGCCGACGGCATCCTGAGCAGCACGACGCATGACCTCGCCCCCGGCCTGCCGCTGCTGCAGACCCTGACCGAAGCCGGCAGTCACGAGGCGACGGCGCTGACCCTCACCGTGAGCCACGCGGGAACCGAGTTGATCAGCTGGCGCCCCCGCGCGGATGCGTCCAACGACGCAGAAATCGCCGGCGCCGCCACCGAGCCGCCGCTGCCCACCGAGATCGAATCGATCGACGAACTCTTCTTCACCGGGCAGTACCTGCACCAGTACCGTCACGCCAACCGGTTCCCGGAACCGTACTGGCGCGAGGCGCTGCGCCGCGACCCGCATGACGTGCGCTCGAACATCGCCCTCGCCGAGCGCCTGCTCTGGGCCGGTGCCGAGGCCGAAGCCGAGCAGCTGCTGCGCACGGCCATCGACCGACTGGTCTCCCGGGTCTCCAACCCCGCCGACGGCGAAGCGCACTACCGCCTCGGCGTTCTGCTCGAGCGGCAGGGCCGTGACGCGGAAGCCGAGGGGTACCTGGCCAAAGCGACCTGGAACTCGGCCTGGCGGGTGCCCGCCCACTACGCCCTCGCCCGCGTGAAAACCCGGGCCGGCAGCTTCAGCGCCGCCGAATCCGATCTGCGCGAGGTCTTGCGGCTCGACGGCTCGCACCTGCAGGCCGCCGATCTGCTCGCCGCGGTGCTTCGCCGGTTGGGCCGCGAGACCGAGGCGACCGCGCGGGTGGCGGCGACCCTGGCCATCGATCCGCTCGACCAGTGGGCGCGCGACCTGGCCGGCCTGCCGGTCACCGCCGACGCCCCCACCCTGCTCGACGTCGCCCTCGACTACGCCCGGGCGGGACTGATCGACGACGCGCTGCGGGTGCTGGACGCCGCAGCCGCCGCATCCGCCGCCACGGCTCTCGGCCAGGTGCAGGTTGGTCCGCTGGTTCAGTACCACCGCGCCGCCCTGCTTGACGCCCAGGCGCTGCCCGAGCAGGCTGCCGCAGCGCGTGCGTCGGCCCAGAGCGTCAACGCCGAGTTCTGCCAGGCGTCGCGCGCAGACGACATCCGGGTGCTCACCGCGGCCCTCGCTGCCGACCCCGCCGACGCCCTCGCCGCCACCCTGCTCGGCAACTGGCACTACGACAAGCGCAACTACGCGACCGCGATCGGATATTGGGAGCAGGCTGTTCAGACCGAGGGGGCAACGGATGCCGCACGGCCCGACACCGCCCAGCCCGACACCGCTCTGCTCGATACCACTCTGCCGAACTCCGGCTCGTCGTCGAGCCGCATCCAGGTGATGGCTCAGCGCAACCTCGGCATCGCCGCCTACAACGTGCGGGGTGACGGCCCGGCCGCCCGCGCTCACTATCGGGCTGCCCGAGCCGTCGCTCCCACCGACGCCAAGTTGCTCTACGAAGCCGACCAGCTGGCCGCTCGACTCGGCGATTCAGCAGCCGAACGGCTGCGGCTCCTGGCCGGGCAGATCGACCTGGTCTCCTCCCGCGACGACCTCACGGTTGTCTACGCCAACCTGCTCACCGCGACGGGCGACCCGGCTGCGGCGCGCGATCTGCTCGCCGCGCGCGCGTTCCAGCCATGGGAAGGCGGTGAAGGGCAGGCCCTTGCCGCCTGGGATGCCGCGCATCTCGCCCTGGCCGAGACGGCAGTGGCCGACGGCGACGCCCCGCAGGCAGTGCGACTGATCGAAGACGCCCTGCTGAGCCCGGCCTCGCTCGGTGAGGCGCGGCATCCGCTCGCGAATTCAGCGCGATTGCACTTGCAGCTCGGGGATGCGCTGGCCGCGGCCGGTGACGCAACGGGCGCCGACGCGGCCTGGGGTCGTTCGGCCTCGTTCCGCGGCGACTTCGTGCAGATGAACGTGCAACCGTTCAGCACGCAGACCTTCTACTCGGTGCTCGCCTTGGCGCGACTCGGCCGGCACGACGAGGTCGAGGCGCTCAGCGCGGGGCTCGCCGATTATGTCGACGAGTTGTCGACGACCCGGGCCACGATCGACTACTTCGCCACCTCCCTGCCCACGATGCTGCTCTTCACCGACGACCCCCAGGCCGCCAGGGAAGCCGACATTGCACTTATGCGTGAGCAGCTTCATAAACTTGGCAGCTTGCTGCCCAAGACGGTCGCCCTGTGACGGCCACTCGACGGGAACGCGTTCTGGCGGAACGTGGCGACGCCCGGTCTGACCGTGACCACTGTGGTCATTCGGCAAATGCGCTCGGGCGATCGCTCGATCGGGCTCCCTGCGTGATCGCGTGTGTGACTGAGCGAGTCACGGCGTGAACTGGGAGGTGGCCGGTCAGGGACTGCGCTGCACCGTTGACGCAGAGCACGGTGGGCGCATCGTCAGTCTTCGGTCTGACCAAGCAGAGTGGCTTGCGCCCAGCTATCCGAGCGACCAGCCAGGCCTCGGCGCGCCGTTCGTCCACGCAGGAATGGGCGGGTGGGACGAGGTTGCTCCGTCAGTGCAAGCCGATGCTCTGCCCGACGGAACGTCCGTTCCCGACCACGGCGACCTGTGGAATGTGCCCTGGGTCGTCGAGTCGGCGTCGGCCGACGCGCTCGTCATGGCCGTCGAACTCACCAGCCTGCCGGTCACGGTGCGGCGCACCATCCGGGCGACGGATCCCGGGCTGCGGTTCGAATACACCGCGACGACCGACGCGATGGGGGAGTACCCGCTGTTGTGGTGTGCGCATCCGCAGTTCAGCGCCGGCCCGCACGCGACGCTGACGCTGGGTCTCGCCGGGCGCGAGATCAGGCCGGAGCTGGTCGAGGAGTATCCGAACGGCGGGGCTCGGCTGGAGTTCCCGGTGCGGACGCTGCACGGCATGCTCTCCCCGGAAACCTCGGTCAAGGCATTCCTGCCGCCCGGCGTCACGGCGGATTCCGCAACCCTGAATCTCGGCGGAGAGCAGTCGTTGCGGCTGAGCTGGGATCCGACCGCACTTCCGTATCTCGGCCTGTTCTGGGACAACGGCGAGTTTGCTGCGGATCCTGTGCTGGCGATTGAGCCCGCGACGGGGTGGGGCGACTCGCTCTCGCAGGCCGTGGCATCCGGTCAAATCATGTCGGTCTCGGCCGCGGCGCCGATGCGCTGGCACCTCGACCTCGCGGCCATCCCTGCAGTACCTTCAGTGCCGGAGTGGCTAATTCAGGAAATCCTGCCGACGGGCAAATCTGGGCCGCGTGATTCCGGGGCTTCTGTCGCGCACCATCCGGGGATTGCCTGAGTTAGCCCCCGAACGAACTCGGCAACTTCGAGCGGATGCGGGTGGTCGCGTAGGCCAGGCGCCGAGGGAGGGTGTGGCTAACTCCGGTAATCCTGCCGGCCAGAAGATTTGGGCCGCGTGATTCCGGGGCTTCTGTCGCGCACCATCCGGGATTACCTGAGTTAGCCCCCGAATGCACACGGGAGTGTGGAGCGGATGTGGGTGGCCGGGGAGACCAGCCGGCCGGGGAACGTGTGGCTAATTCAGGAGATCCTGCCGGCGGGCGGATACTGGCCGCGTGATTCCGGGGCTTCTGTCGCGCGGCATCCGGGATTGCCTGAGCTAGCCACCGAACGGGCACCGGACCGGCAACCCTCGCCGAGATTGAGACTTGCGGTCGAGTTGCCCAGGTAGAACAGGGCAACTCGACCGGAACGCGCAAACTCGGTGCAGACCGGCGACCGGCAGACCGGCAACCCTCGCCGAGATTGAGACTTGCGGTCGAGTTGCCCAGGTAGAACAGAGCAACTCGACCGGAACGCGCAAACTCGGTGCAGACCGGCGACCGGCGACCGGCGAAAAGCCTAGATCGCGGCGATCGTCCAGCCGACCGAGGCGAGCTGACCCGGCTTCAGCATGATCAGGTCGGTTCCCGAATTGAACGCGTCGGGCGGGCAGGTCATCGGCTCAACGGCGAGGCTCCCGCGGTTGAAGGCGGGGTCGGGCTGGTCGGCCGTGTACAGCTGTACCCAGCGGCAGCCGGTGCTCCAGCGCATCGCGACACCGGTACCGGATGGCGCAGTCAGCCGCACCTCGGCGATGCCATCCTCGTCGCGGCTCAGACCGGTGAAGGCGTGGTCGATCATGGTGCCGCCGACGACGCGGGGTGTGCGGAAGTCGAGCGCGCCGTCTCCCTCGGTGGCGACATCCGCCAGCCCGATCGGAATCAGCCGCTCATCGGTGACGGTGAGCACGCGCTCGGCGGGCAGGGTGAGCGTCCAGTCGTCGACGGTGCCCTCGCCCGCGATCAGGTACGGGTGCGGGCCGGTGCCGTAGGGCGCGGAATCCGGGCCGACATTGCGGGCCATCATCGTGGTGCGGAGTCCGTCGGCGTCGAGCGTGTATTCGACCCGCAGCTGCAGGCGGTAGGGGTAGCCGGTCTGAGGCTCAATAGTCGAGGCGAGCACGACGCGCGACGGCGAATCCGCCGACGGCTCCTCGAGCGCGATGAAGTCGAGCCAGCCGGCGAGTCCGTGCAGGGCGTGCCCGCGATCCGGCTCGGTGAGGCTCAGCTGGTGGGTGACGCCGTCCTGCGTGTAGCGTCCGTCGACGATCCGGTTCGGCCAGGGGGCGAGGATGGCGCCGCGAAACCCGGGGCGCACCTCGTTGGCGTCGAACGGCACGATCAGGTCGCGCCCGGCGTGCGTGAGTGTGCGCAGGGTCGCGCCGACACTTGCGACGGTGGCGGTGTAGTCACCGAAGGAGAGCTCGAACTGGGTGCCGGAAAGCGGAATCGTCATCTGTCAATTCTGCCGGTGATTCGGCAGGCCGGTGACGCATCTGCGCGCCGAGTCGGCGGCAGCGCAGGGCCGATGCCTGACATGGGTCAGACTATCCCGGCGGGTTGCGGCGTGGCGAACCCGGACTAATGTGATCTGGCATGCAGCCCCCTGCGCCGAGTCCCGTTCAGCCGACGACCCTCGCGCCGTCGCTGCGGCTCCGCGATCGACCCATCGACATCCTTCTCATCGCGCTCTTCTCGGCCTTCACGGTCACCTCGTTGATCAGCGATCTGCTGCCCACGCTCGGCGTCGACATCTCAGCTCCGTCGAGCAACTTCTTCGTGAACTCGAACTGGTGGTACGCCCACGACACCGATCCACTGTTCGCGCATCCGCCGGTCTGGATGCGCATCGTCACCGGTCTGTCGGCGTTCCTCTATATGCCGTTCTACATCGTGCTCGTCGTCTCGCTCGTCCGCGGCTGGAACTGGATTCAGCTGCCCAGCGTGATCTACGCGACGATGATCGCCTCAATCACGGGGATCATCGTGTTCGGTGTCGAGTTCTTCGGCGAGGCGCAATGGCGCACACCCAACCCGGTCAAGTTTCTGGCATTCAACCTGCCCTACGTGCTGGTGCCGATCCTGTTGCTCGTGCGGATGCGCAAACCGCTGCCGTTCGCGCGTCGGTTCTAGCGGTCGTCACGCGCTCGCGGCACGCGCTCGCGGCACGCGCTCGCGGCCCACGCGTGCGCTCAGAACGTCGCTCCGGATGCTGGTGGGCGACGATTCGAGCGCACGCGTGGGAATTTCACGCGCCTAGGCACGCAAAAGGGGGCCCGGCCAAATGGCCGGGCCCCCTTTTGTACTACGAGTGGTTAGACGTGCGCGCGACGGCGACGCACGGCAACCAGCGCGCCACCGAGCAGCAGAAGCAGCGCGGAAGCGGTGATCGGTACAACAGCGTTAGAACCGGTCTCGGCGAGCACTGCAGAGACACTGATCGCAACGCTCGACACGGTGCCGGTGAACTGCCCGACGACGACGAGCGTGTGCGAACCAGCGGCCAGCTGACCGAGCACCTTGGCGCTCAGGGTGACCTGTGCGACGCCGTTCACGACCGGGAAGGTGCCGACACTGATCGGCGACGAGTACAGGAAGACGTCAACGAAGTCGTCACTTCCGGCGAACGGCACGTTGGCGGTGTAGCTCTTGGTCGGGTCCAGGGCGCCAGCCGGCAGGCCGACGGAGGTCTGGGACGCCGGCGTGGAGCCGTTGGCCTCAAGGAATGCGGCGAGCTCGGAGGAGTTGGCGACCGGCGGGGCTGCGATCGGCAGCTGCGGGGCGTCGGTGAAGGCGGGCTCGGAGTATCCGTCAGCGAAGCCGTCGAGGTGGCCGATGGCCTGCACCCAGATTCGCTTGTTCACGATGTCGGCGGTCACCGGCAGCGTCGATGCGTTGGCACCCTCGATGTCGCCCGAGTTCTGAGCGTAGGGTCCGACGGCGCCCCACGCGTAGCTGAACGTGGTGCCTGCAGGCCAGCCAGCCGTGACAGCGGTGAGCGTGCTGCCAACGGCGTGGGTGCCGGTGATCGTGACGGTGCCGGCGGTCAGGTTGGCCAGGAGCTCGACCGACACGGTGACGTCTGCGTCAGTGATCGGGGCAGCAATGACCTTTGTTCCGTAGCCCTCTGCTGAAATGGTCAGCGAAAGGTCAGCGCTCGGGTCGAGGCGCTCAAACGTGAAGTTTCCTTCTGCGTCAGGCTCGGTCTGCCACGGCGAGGATCCCGCAATGCCGGAGAGCACAATGGTGGGGGCGAAGGCCGGGTTGGCGTCCTTGGCCGTGACCACGCCGCTGATCGAGTACGTCGCGGGTGCTTCGGGCTCGTCGGCAAAGAGGGTAGTCGGGCCGAGGTCAATGTCTGCGCTCGGCATGGACACCGTGGCGACCACGGCTTGGTATCCCTCTGCGTCAAGCGTCACGCTGAGTGTGCCCGGCTCCACCGACAGGGAGAATACGCCGTTCGCATCGGTGAGGGTCGACGGACCGCCTTCGACCGTGACGTCGGCTCCTTCCAGGGGTGCGTCAGTGTCCTGGGCGAGGACTGACCCGGTCAGGGTATAGGTGGTGACCTGCACGGCCGATGCGGGCGCGGCGGCCGCGAGGGAGAGCCCGCCGACCATGGCGAGGCTCACACCCAGGGCGGCAAGGCGGCGCAGGCCGCTGATGGGAGTTTTTTTCACGTTTCTCGATACCTCAGACTTTGGTCATCATGGAAGAAATTCAGGAAGTGGAGGACCGAGTCGCACACGGCCAGGGCGCCCCCGCGGGCCGATGGGTTGGTGAACGAAGATATCTCCAGCCGAAGGCTAGCGGTCGGCCGGTCGCGACGCGCCGCGGCGCCCCGTAGTGGGGGTGGGCAATGTGCGATTTTGCTTAGATCATTGACTTTTTCAATTATTAACTTTACGTTGTAGATTCCACTGTGCGCCGTCGTGCACGCGGCGTTGTCTGATGGTGCCAATGAGGCCACAAGCGTGAAGGGTTTCGGATGTCGAACCAAGGACTGGGGTCATGGATCGATCGCCGCCGCATCAAGTCGGCGGAGGCGACCGCACTCGTCTTCGGTGAAAACACACTCACCTATGCGGATCTCGCCGACCGGATCGACCGTCTGGCCAACGCGCTGGCCGTGCGCGGCGTCACCGCGGGTTCCCGCGTGGCCTACCTCGGCGAGAATCACCCTGCGTTTCTCGAAACACTCTTCGCAGTCGCGAACCTCGGCGCCATTTTCGTGCCCCTCAATTCGCGCCTTGCCGCTCCTGAGATCAATTTCGCACTGGCCGATTCCGGCGCGAGCGTGTTGATCCACGCGCAAGCGCTCTCCGTGCTCGCCGTCGGCGGCGCCGCAGATTCCGCCGTCGACCATCGCATCGTCATCGGTGAAAAGGGCGAGGAGCCGCTGCAGGTCGTTCCCGACACCCACGACGTGTGGCCAGAGACGTTCGACGACATCGTGGCGGAGGCATCCGCAGAACGGCGAACCGCCGAGGTCTCGCTCGACGATCCGGCGATGATTCTCTACACCTCCGGCACCACCGGCCGGCCGAAGGGAGCACTGCTCACGCACGGCAACCTCACCTGGAACTGCTTCAACGTGATCGTCGATTACGACATCGTCAGCACGGATGTCTCGATCATGATTTCGCCGATGTTCCATGTCGCGTCACTCGGCATGGGGGTGCTGCCGACGCTGCTCAAGGGCGGAACGGTCGTGCTCGAGCCTCGGTTCGACCCCGCGCGCACCCTGGCTTTGATCGCCCAGCACCGCGCCACGATGATCAGCGGAGTGCCGACGACCTTTCAGATGCTCTGCGAGCACCCCGACTGGGAGACAACCGACATCTCATCGCTGCACAAGCTCACCTGCGGGGGCTCCCCTGTTCCACTGCGCGTGCTCGAGGCCTATGAGGAACGCGGTCTGGCCTTCTCGGGCGGATACGGAATGACGGAGACCGCGCCGGGCGCCACGAGCCTCGCGCCCGCCCGGAGTCGCGACAAGGCCGGATCGGCCGGGTTGCCGCACTTCTTCACCGAACTGCGGATCGTCGGCGACGACGGCTCGCTCGTCGATGTCGGCACCGTCGGCGAGATCCAGCTGCGCGGCCCCAACGTCATCGCCGAATACTGGCACCGGCCGGAGGCGAGCCGTGACGCGTACGCCGACGGGGAGTGGTTTCGCTCGGGCGATCTCGGCTCTCTCGACGCCGACGGCTATCTGTTCATTGCCGATCGGCTCAAGGACATGATTATTTCCGGCGGCGAGAACATCTACCCGGCCGAGATCGAACAGTTGATCGGCACTCTGGATGCCGTCAGCGCCGTTGCCGTGATCGGCCTGCCCGACGACACCTGGGGCGAAGTGCCCTGCGCCGTCGTGACGCTGCGGCCGGGGATGCAACTCGAGCTGGCCGACATCCGTTCGCTGCTCGAGGGCCGTCTCGCGCGCTACAAGATTCCGAAGCGCCTGGTCGTCATGGATGAGCTGCCGCGCACCGCGAGCGGCAAGGTTCGAAAGGCGGACCTGCGCGCGCGCTACGCGAGAGGTTGACCGCGGCTGGAGAGGTGCCGTCGGGGTGCCGCGCCATGTGGCGCGTCTACTCGAAGGCGACGCGTGTCAGCAGGTCGCGCAGCTGTTCGCGCTCTGCCGTGCTGAGCGCGGCAAGTGATTGTTCCTCTGCCGTGCGCACGGCTTGCCTGGCTTCGTCATACAGCGCCTCGCCGGCCGGTGTGGCGCTGATTCCCTTCGACCGGCGATCGCGGGGGTCGGCCACTCGGGCGACGAGATCGCGCTGCTCGAGCTGATCGACCAGTGCCACGATCTGGCTGGGGTCGAGGCTGAGAAACTCGGCCATCTCCCGTTGCGACGGCGCTAGGCCGCTGCAGGCGAGAGCAAGCACTGAGTAGGAGCGGACCTTCAGCTCGAGCGGGGCGAGCAAGGTATTCGCCCGGCCCGTACCCACCGACCGAGCGCGTGCGGTGAGGAATTCGATCTCATCGGTGAGATCGGAGGCCAGCAGCCGTGACGGAGTACTGGGCGCCGAGCCAGAGCGCACTGCCGGGGCCGGCGGGATGGGTAGCGCGTGCACGAGACCTCACAATATGGATGGACTTATTAATCATTGACATTTTCAAGTATTTACGTTGTCATTGATCTAAATCAAGTGTTCACTACGAATCACCGCAGAGCAACCCGCACACGTCGGGGGGCCGCGCACCGTCACCCCGAGGAGTCTGGCCATGCTGCTGGCAGAAAAAGTCGCGATCGTCACCGGAAGCGGTCGGGGCCTCGGCCTCGCCTACGCCCAGGAGCTTGCCCGTCAGGGCGCGGCAGTCGTCGTGAACGACGTCGATGCCGCGGTGGCCGAGCAGGCCGTCGCAAGCATTGAAGCGGCCGGCGGCCGCGCCGTGGCCGTGGTGGCTCCGGTCGGCAGCTCCGAAACCGCGCAGCAGCTCGTTGACGCGGCGGTCGGGAACTTCGGTCGCCTCGACATCCTGGTGACCAACGCCGGCGTGCTGCGCGACACCGTGCTCTGGAAGATGAGCGACGACGACTTCGACGCCGTCATCAACGTGCACCTGCGCGGCACCTTCACCTGCGTGCGCGCCGCAGCCATCCGTTTCCGGGAGCAGGGCGAAGGCGGGCGCATCATCTGCATCGGCTCGCCGACCGGGCAGCGCGGCAACTTCGGCCAGACCAACTACGCGGCGGCCAAGGCCGGCATCGTGGGCATGGTGCGCACCTGGGCACTCGAGCTGGCCCGCGCCAACGTCACCGTCAATGCCGTGATTCCGGTGGCCGCCACCGCGATGACCGAGACGGTTCCCTTCTTCCAGAAGGCCGTCGAAGCCGACAAAAGGGGCGAACCGATGCCCGCGTTCTTCCGCCACGACCTCGGTTTCGGCACCTCAGACGACGTCGCCGGACTGGTTTCCTTCCTCGCCTCCGACGCCGCCTCGCTGATTTCCGGCCAGGCCATCGGCGTCGGCGGCGACCGCGTGCAGCTCTGGTCGCACCCCGAGCCCGTCGTCACCGAATACAAGACGGGCGGTTGGGCGGCTGACGATCTGGCCGCAACCTTCTTCGACCAGTTCGGCGAGAAATTGCAGACCGTCGGCGAGAACTTTCCGCCGCTGCCCGCTGAACTGCAGCCCGAGGCGCCGGCCGGCGGAGCGCGCTAGCCATGGTCTACCAGCTGGGTCTCGATCTGCCGAACGTGGTCGCGATCGACACTCACGTTCACATTGAGATCGACGATCACGGGCACAACGCCCTGCCGCCCACGCTGGTCGACGCTGCGAGCAAATACTTCAAGGCCGATACGAAACGGCCCGGCCTCGATGAGATCGCCGAGATCTACCGCGAACGCCAGATGGCCGCAGTGGTCTTCACGGTCGACGCCGAGATCGCGCTCGGACACGCGCCGAACAGCAGCGAAGAGATCGCGCGCGGTGCGGCACGCAACAACGATGCGCTGATTCCGTTCGGTTCGGTTGATCCGAACCGGGCGGATGCCGCGGATCGCGTGCGCCGTCTGGTCGACGACTTCGGCGTGCGCGGGTTCAAGTTCCACCCGACGGTGCAGAACTTCGACCCCAGCTCTCCGGAGTTCTACCCGCTCTACGAGACGCTGCAGTCGCTCGGCCTGCCGGTGATCTTCCACACCGGCCAGACCGGGATCGGCTCCGGACTGCCCGGCGGGTTCGGCCTCAAACTGCGCTTGTCGAACCCGATGCTGCTCGACGACGTGGCCGCCGATTTTCCCCAGTTGCAGATCGTGATGGCGCATCCGTCGGTGCCCTGGCAAGACGAAGCGCTCGCCGTGGCCACCCACAAGGCCAACGTCTGGATCGACCTGTCGGGCTGGTCTCCCAAGTACTTTCCCGAGAACCTGGTGCGGCACGCGAACTCGTTGCTGCAGGACAAGGTGCTCTTCGGCTCCGACTTTCCGCTGATCACCCCCGACCGGTGGCTGGCCGACTTCGCCGCGCTCACGATCAAAGACGCGGTGCGCCCGAAGATTCTGAAGGAGAACGCCGTGCGCCTCTTGGGTCTGCGGGCCGGTTGATGTCCCCGCACGCTTCCTCGGCTCCGGTGTCGGACCTTCGCCGGCCGGACGCCGACCCGTATGGGTTTGCCCAGCTGCTCAGCGACGCCGAGCGCGCCGTGCTGGCTCGGTTGCGGGGTGTGCTCGACTCGCAGGTGCAACCGCTGCTGGCCGACTACTGGGAGCGCGGCGAGTTTCCGCACCAGGTCATCGCCCCGCTGATCGATCTTGACCTGATGGCGCCGCCCGAATTCAATGGGGCGACGCCTCGCGGCCTCTATGCGGGATTTCGCAATTTCGAGCTGGCCAAGACGGATGCCTCGATCGCGACGTTCTACAACGCGCAGTCCGGGCTGTTCCGCACGGCGATCAACCGGGGCGGGAGCGCCGAACAAGCAGCGCGCTGGGACCCACTCGTGCGCTCATTCGGGCTCACGGGTGTCTTCGCACTGACCGAGCCCGATCACGGTTCCGATATCGCCGGCGGCCTGGAAACCAGCGCCCGCCGGGTCGGCGACGGCTGGGTGCTGAGCGGCCGGAAGCGGTGGATCGGCGGCGCCGACACCGCCGAGTATCTCGCCGTCTTCGCGCGCGATGAGGCTGACCGCAAGGTCAAGGCATTTCTCGTGCGGCGGGATGCCCCCGGCGTCACGTTGACGAAGATCGAGCGCAAGACCGCGCTGCGCATCATGCAGAACTTCGACGTGACGCTCAACGACGTGCAGGTCGCCGAAGAGTTTCGCCTGCAGAACGTGAACTCCTTCGCCGACGTAGCGGCGATGCTCGGACGGATGCGCTCCGACGTCGCCTGGATCGCAACCGGCGTGCAGGCCGGAGCCTACGAAGCCGCGGTGAACTATGTGGCCAGACGCGAGCAATTCGGCCGGCCACTCGCCAGCTTTCAGCTCATTCAGGAGAAGTTGGCCGTCATGCTGGCCAACGTCACTGCGTGCCTCGCGCTCGTCGTGCGCCTCACCGAGCGGCAAGACGCCGGCGAGTTCCGGGACGAGGACTCGGCGCTGGCCAAGATGTTCACCGGCCTGCGGCTGCGCGAGACGGTGGCCCTGGCCCGCGAGGTCGTCGGCGGCAATGGCATCACCCTCGACACCGATGTCGCCCGGTTTCACGCCGATGCCGAGGCGATCTACACCTATGAGGGCACGCACGAGATCAACGCGCTCGTTCTCGGCCGGGCCATCACCGGGATCGGCGCGTTTCGCTAGAGCGTGCCGCCTCGACCGGCTGGCGGCTTGACCGGCCGGGCCAGGCGCATCCGTCACCTCACTCCAATTTCGACACTTCTCCGTCCGCTTCATCCAACCCACAGCAAAGGAACACCATGGCTACCACCACCGTCAGCTTCGACGAACTGACCGCTCTCGAAGGCCGCGAACTCGGCTACACCGACTACCGCGAGGTCACCCAGCAGCAGATCAACACCTTCGCGGATGCGACGGATGACCACCAGTGGATCCACACCGACCCCGTTCGCGCTGCTGACGGCCCGTTCGGTGCGCCGATCGCCCACGGCTTTCTGACCCTGTCGCTGGCCATCCCGTTTTGGACCGAGCTGCTCGACGTGACCGGTGTGGCCACCAAGGTCAACTACGGCCTCGACAAGGTGCGCTTTCCGGCGCCGGTGAAGGTGGGCTCGCGCATCCGGATGAGCGCCACCATCGCGACGGTGACCGAGATTCCCGGCGGCGTGCAGATCGGCGTCGACCAGGCGATCGAGATCGAGGGCGGCACGAAGCCGGCCGTCGTTGCGCACGGGCTGTACCGCTTCTACGCGTAAGTGCTCACCCAGTCGCTCACTCACCGGCTCACTCAATCACCGGTTCACTCAAACGCTCGAAAGGAAGCTCAGCGATGAATGCAATTGACCACGCAGCCCAGGAGAAGGCCGTGCTCGGTGCAACCGGCGACTCGGTGTCGCTGCGATTCGCCCTGACGATCGTCGCCGAGATCGCGCCGGAGATTCTGCTCCAGAAGCGCGACCGCGAGTCGACGATCTTCTATCCGATCACCGGCGGCCGGGTCAGCGGCGATGTCGTCGGAACGGTGCTTCCGGGCGGCGGGGACTGGGCGACCGCGCGCTCGGACCAGACCATGAACGTGGAGGCGCGCTATCAGTTCGCCACGGAATCGGGCGCGATCGTCGACGTCTTCAACGTGGGAGTGCTGCGGCACTGCGACCCGGACGCCGCGGTCATCGACTACTTCGTCACCGCGCCCGTGTTCCGCACCGCGGAGCCGAGGCTGCAGTGGCTGACCCGGTCGGCGTTCGTCGGCAACGCCCGCGAACTCGGTGGCGACATCGTGATCGACGTCTACGAGGTCGTCACGGATGCTGAGGAGCGCACGCACGCTGGGTGAACGCATGCACGCTGTGGTTCAGCTGTGGAGGCATCCGTATCGCCGGGAGCGACGCGGGTGCCCACAGCTGAACCGCAGCGACGCTGCGAAAGGCGGAATTGCCTGGTTGAGAAACTGCCTCTTGTTTAAAGGAACCTATCTTCCTATAGTTTTCTCATGGCTCGACGACGTCCTGGAACACTGCTCCCCCTCGAACTCAACATCTTGGAGGCCGGGCTGGCTTTGCATGCTGCAGATGGCGACTTCTACGGATTCGCGCTGGCCCGCCAGCTCTCAGGGCGTGCTGACGGATCCGGGCTGACCTCCCACGGCACCCTCTACAAGGCACTCGCCCGCATGACCGAGGCTGGCCTGTTGCAGACCGAGTGGGAGGATGCGGCCATTGCCGAGGCCGATGGCCGGCCGCGCCGACGCCTCTATCGGGTCACCGGTGAGGGCGAGATCGCATTCCGCCGGGCGAGTGCGGATGCCCCCGCGGCAGTGATGCTGGGGCGAACGGCCTTCGCGTGAGCGCCTCACGCACGCTCGAGTACCACCGCTCGGTGAGCCGAGTGGCGAAGTGGTGCGCGTGGTACACGCGGGGACTCTCCCCGACGGTGGCCGAGGCCCGTCGCGAAGAGATCGCATCCGATCTCTATGAGCACGGTGCTTTCGCCGACGAGATCGACCTCCCGCCGCGTCGGCTCGCACGCGCGATCCTGCTTCGCGCCGCGCTCGGCGCTCCCGCCGACCTGTCCTGGCGCCGAAACCAGACGCGCCCTGCCACCACTGCTGAGGGTGCGCTGGCTCAGGCGCTCGCCCGAGGCAAGCTGCCGGTGTTCGCCTACCTCATCTCGGCCGTGCTGTTTGTCTGGGGCGGCTTCGTCGTCACCCGCGTTGCAGTCTCGATGATGCGGGGTGAGTGGTGGCCGCAGAGCGATCTGGCGGCATCCGTGGTGCTGTCGAGCATGGCCTGCGGATGCGGGCTGCTGCTCCTGCGGCGCGCGCGCACGCGGTCGATCGGCGCACTCTGGTTGATGTTCGCCGTCTATGGCTTGGTTCGATACGGCGGGAAGGCGCTCGTCTATGCCAGTGCCACCTATTCTCACCTCGTCTTTACCGTGCCGGGCTGGAACACCTTGAACTTGGGTGTGATCGTCGGGCTGATGATCTTCTTTCTGGCGATGGCGATCTGGTGGTGGCCGAGCACATCCGTGCCACCGCCGACAACGTCGGCACTGCCAACGACACTTTCTGCACCGGCGAATGGGGAACAGGCCGCATGAAAGTACTGGGGGGAGCAGGCCGGCCGAGGTTCAGCGCGGTCGTGGCAATCGTGGGGATGACGATTGCCGGATTTTCGGTGGCCATGCTCGGGGCGGGAGCACTTCTCACCTCGGGCAGCGCTGAACTCGAAAGTTCGCGGAACGCGAGTGCAGGGCCGGCGTCTCCGGACACCGCATCCGCCGCACCGAGCGCGCCCGCCGCACCGAGCGGGCCAGACACCATGGAGGAGGCGCTGAATCAACCGTCGACCCCGCTGGTGACAGATCCGAAGGCGGTCGTCGACACGGACGCCGAACGGATCAGGTTCTCCGGCTTCGAAAAGGAGTGCATGCGAAGCAAGGGCTTCGACTGGAGGGATGCGGCGGTCGACCCGTTGCTCTCCAGCGAGGCTCCGCCCGGCAGCGTCAGCCGGACCGCAGGGCAGGAACCCGCCGAACTCGCGGCAGTGAACGACGCTCTCTTCGGTTCGACCGGCCAGGGCGACACCTACCGCTGGGAAGAAGCAGGCTGCCACGGCTATGCAGTGCATATGACAGGCAATGACGGCAACCACTAAGCACCAACCGGGCAGTCGTTGACGACTCGCGTCAGATTCTGAAGGGAACACGAAATCATGGGATACAAGAGAGCAGCGTTCACGACCGGGCTCACCCTGGGCTCCGTTGTGCTGGCCGCGGTAGCCCTGGGGCTGGGCGCCGCTTCCGGAAACGGTGACGCGGCATCCGACGTGTTGTCGTCGACGTCGACGTCGTCACCGAATCCGTCCCCGTCCGCGACCCTCGTGATCACGGAGCCCCTGGCTCCAGCAACCCCCGCACCGACCGCGACGCCGGGGGCGGAGGCGGTACCTGCGATTCCAGGAGCACCTGCGGTACCGGTGCCCCTGCCGGCGCCGCTGGTCATCGACCCGATGTCGGCGTCGTACAACCCGTACACCGACCCCAATAGCCCCGATTTCGTCTCGGAGTCTGACAAGAAGACCTGGCTGGCGTTGCAACAGGTCATTCGACAGTGCATGGCGGACAAAGGCTTCGAGTACCTGAACTGGGAGTGGTGGATGGGCGGCGACCCGCAGCCGAAGAACCTCAGCTATGACGCTGGCATCGCGTGGATCGTCGGGATGTACGGCGACGCGTATATGAATCCGACGGGCAACTGGGAAGAAAGCGGTTGCTCCGGCTACGCGCTGCACGTCACCGGCGACACCACTCACTAACCCACGCCGTTACAGGCCGCCGAATGCACGGTCACACCCGACTTCGTCGCAGCACGACCGACAAGGAATGAAGAGAATGAGAAGAAGACTGACGGGCATCCTCGCGTTCGGGGGAATCGGCATTGCTGTTGCGGCCAGCGTCTCGCTGGGAATTGGCGCCTTTGCGACAGAGTCTGGGCCGGGCGTGGATGCCGTGGCGACGCACGCAGCGAGCGCGACGGTCGAGAATCAGACGGATGCGTCAGCGGCGGCGGCTCCGTCGGCAGCGGCGACCCCGTTGCCAACAGTCGCTGCCGGACCGGGCGATCCGCTCTCAACGCCACCCGCAGCGCCCTCGACCGATTCGAGCGCAGCACCCGCGGACCAAGCAGGCGCAGGGCCTGTCGTGCTGACCGAGCGCCAGCAATGGCTCGTCTTCCAGGATGCGGTGCGCCAGTGCATGGCCGGCGAAGGTCAGGAATACCTCTACTTCGAGTGGTGGAACCCGGCCTACCAACAGGAGATCGGCGTGAACCTGGCGATGCCCCCTGGCCTGTCGACAGACGAGAAAGCGAGCTGGGAGCTGACGCTCAACGGCAACACGGGTGGCGGTGCTGACTATCACTGGGAAGATGCCGGCTGCTGGGGAATCACCGTGCAGCAGTTCGGCAACACGCACTAGCCCGGCGTGGTTAGCTCGAGCCGCTCCAGGCGGCCGGAACGATCGTCCAGATGACTTCGGTCTCGGCGGTCGACTCGTTCACCCAAGTATGCGGTTCTCGGCCGGCGATGGTCGTCGTGTCGCCCGCGGAGAGGTTGAGGGTTTGGTTGGCAAATCGAATGGATAGCTCGCCCGTCAATACATGCACGACCTCGACATCGCAGTTAATCGTATAGAGCTCGGTTGCGCCCGAGGAGTTCGGGTGCAAGGTCGAACGCAACACCTGCACCCCGGCCTCAGCGCGGGGAGTGAGCAGGCGCTCGATCGCGCCACTCCCGCCCATGTTGATCAAGGGGGCATCCGCGAGGGCGATGACCTCATTCGTCGGCGGCTCAAAGAGCGAGCCGACCGGAAGCGACAGAACCTGGCAGAGCGTCACGAGGGTGCTGACGCTCGGCGACGTTTCGTCACGCTCGATTCGGCTGATGAAGCCCTTCGTGAGGTCCGTGGCCTCAGCGACCTGCGCGATCGTGAGGCCTTGCGCCAGTCGAGTCGCGCGCAGTTTCGCGCCGATGGCGAGCGGCTCGCTCGATGGTGCCGGACGCAGTGGTCGCACAAGTTCCCCCAGCGGGTCGGTGGCTGTCCATTCACGAGTGATCGACATCCCAACAAGAGTATCTTCACTCGAAGAGTTGCTTGCTAAGCTTACTTTGTTGTCTCTGAGTAATCTTTTGTCTATCTGTCAGCGTCGAGAGTAGTTCTATGTCTTCCTCATCGTTTGTTGGTCCCACCGATTCAAGCAAGACTCCGCGCTACGCCGGGATCGCGACCTTTTCGCTCCTGCCGCGCCTCGAAGATGTGGACCGCGCAGACATCGCCGTCGTCGGGATCCCCTTCGATGGCGGAGTGAGCTACCGTCCAGGTGCTCGTTTCGGCCCGTCGCATGTGCGCGAGGCCTCGCGGCTGCTGCGTCCTTACAATCCGGTGCAAGACATTGAGCCGTACGCCACGCAGCAGGTGGTTGACGCCGGCGACATCGCGGCCAATCCGTTCAATCTCGAGGCCGCCGTCGCCGAGATCGAAGCGGGCGCGCACGCCCTCACCGAGCAAGGGATGCGGTTGGTCGTCATCGGCGGCGACCACACGATCGCCTTGCCGCTGCTGCGCAACGTCGTCGCCGAGCACGGACCGGTCGCAGTCATCCATTTCGATGCGCACCTCGATACCTGGGACACCTACTTCGGTGCGCCGGTGACTCATGGCACTCCATTCCGACGCGCGTCGGAAGAGGGCCTGATCGACCAGACCGCGAGCATCCATGTGGGAACGCGTGGGCCGCTGTATGGGCGCGAGGATCTCCGCGATGATGAGCGTCTGGGATTTGCCGTGATCGGCGCCCACGAATTCGAAACTGACGGGGTCACGGCGATCATCGAGCGCGTGCGGAAGCGTGTCGGCGACCGCCCGCTCTACGTGAGCATCGACATCGATGTTCTCGATCCGGCGCACGCCCCGGGAACCGGCACTCCCGAAGCGGGAGGCTTGACCAGCCGCGAGCTGCTGGCCGTGATTCGCAGCCTGGCCTCGCTCAACATCGTCGGCGCCGACGTCGTCGAGGTTGCGCCCGCCTACGATCACGCCCAGATCACCGCTGTCGCGGCATCCCACGTCGTGTACGAACTCATCTCGGCGATGGCCCCGCGCGCGTCGGTCTGAATGCGTCCGACTGATCCGTGCGAGCTGAGCGGCAAGCGAACTTCTGGGCCTGGTCTGGGCCTGTGGCCGCATTCGTTTTCGCTGCAGCACAGGGCGGGGTGGCAACGACGGACGACAGTTCGCCGTCGCTAGAGTTTGGTGGCCCGCATCGTTGATGATGGCGCCAGCGAGCAGACGCGGGCACAGGGCGGAGAGGCGCAGGATGACCGAGGCCACGTCCAACGTTCCCGCCGGCTGGTACATCGATCCTGAGGGCAGCGCTCAGCTGCGCTGGTGGGACGGGTCCGCCTGGACGAGCCACTACACACCGAATGTCGTGGCGGATGCACCGGCGCAGCAGACTGTGCGTGTTGCGGCAGCGGAGGTTCCTGCGCGACAGACGCAGGATGCGTATGGCCAGTTTGGGTCTGGGCAGTCCAACTGGACCCAGCCTGCGTACGACCAGTCGGCAAGCGGGCAGGGCGCGCAGGAACAATCCACGTTCGGCCAGTCCAGGTTTGGTCAGTCCACCGCGTACGGCCAGTCCGCTTTTGGACAGCCGACCAACGGGTATTCCCCTTTCGGCCAGTCGACCGCTGGGCAGGGTGCCTACGGCCAGACGAACCACGGGTACGCGCAGCGACCCATCACCGCTGCACCGCGGCTGACTTTCGGTGAATCGATTGTCACGGTCTTTCGCAAGTACGCCGATTTCAGCGGGGTCGCCAGTCGCTCCGAGTATTGGTGGTGGTACCTGTTCTCGACTGTGGTGACGATGCTTCTCTACGTGCCGATGTACTCCACCGATCCAGCGATCATGCTCCCGGCGTCACTCGTCATGCTCGTCTGGGCGCTGGGCACATTCCTGCCGCGTTTCGCCGTCACCGTGCGCCGTCTTCGCGATACCGGTCGCTCGTGGCTCTATTTGTTGTGGGGCTTCATCCCCTTCGGAGGCATCGTTCTCATCGTTTTCTTCTGCCAGGCATCGACCGGCTATGCCGGCGGTGGCGCGGGTCGTCGGTGATCGAGCTTGTCGAGATCTCAGAGGTCGACCTGCACCCGTGACTCGGGTTCAGAAATTGGGTCGTCGGGTCTCGACAGGCTCGACCAACGGGACAGGCTCGACCAACGGGGCAGCTATTCGCCGAGCCGCACCCGCGTGTTGTTGACGGATGCCGCATCCGTGTTCCAGAGGCCGACGACGTGGGTGGCCAGCTCGGCTTCCAGGCCCTCGAGCCCACGCACCACGAAGATGACCGCGGCCGCATCGGGGGCGGTCTTCGCGAATCCCTGCCCGACCGCGCGGGTCCACGTTTCGGCTGCCGCTTTCGCCGCGGCGTAGTTCGCTCCGCCGGGAGCCGGCTTGTCGACCGACGTGCTCGACACGATCGCGAGCCGGCCGGCCGGCGAGGCCAGCAGGTCGGCGTTGAACGCCCGCGTCGTGTTGCGGAGCGTCGTGATGACGTTGCGGTGCAAGAAATCCCAGTCGTCGTCGCTCTGGCCGGCGAGACCGCCGCCACCGCGCCATCCGCCCACCAGGTGAATCAATCCGTCGACGCCGCCATGCCCGTGCTCGGCTGCCCGGTCTCGAATCTCCGACGCCAGAGCCGTGACGGCCGCGAAGTCGGACAGGTCGCAGACGCGCGTGATAGCGCCGGGAACGTCGGCCGCGAAGGTGGCCAAACGTTCTGCGTTCGAGCCGACGGCTATCACCCTGGCTCCGGAAGCCCGAAGCGCGGTCGCCACCGCGACCCCGGCCGCGCTGGTCGCACCGGCAATGAGCACGGTGCGACCAGCGACGGTCGAGGCAGCGGTCGAGGCTGCAGCCGTCGAGTCAGGCGACCCGCCAGCTTTCCCCTCGGCGTTGTTAGTCACGAGCGGTGATGCCCTGGGTCGACTCGATGACCGTCTTCATCTTCTTGTCGAGCGCCTCGAAGAACATCGACAGTGGGAACTCGTCGTCCATCACCAGGTCGGTGTAGCCCTTCGGCGGACCGGCAAGCACCTCAATCGGGAGCCCGCGCGCCCAGACCGAGGCCGGGTTCGGCGTGAGCGTCTCGGCGATCATGTCGTAGGCGGCCAGCCAGTGCGCCTTCTTCGGGCGGTCAATCGACTTCCAGTACAGCTCGTCGATCTGGGCGCCGAGCGCGATGACGACATCCGGAACGGCGTCCCAGTCGAAGTCGAGCTTGGTGTCGGTCCAGTGCAGCACGTGGTGCTGGTGCATCCACGCGAACAGCAGCTGCCCGCCGAGGCCGTCGTAGTTGCGCACCCGGCTGCCGGTGATCGAGAACCGGAAGATCCGGTCGAAGATCACGCCGTACTGCACGAGCTTGGCGTGCTTGCGCGCCTCGGGGCTCGCGTTCTCGTCGCGCTCGATCTTCACCGATTCGCGGAATGCGGTGAGGTCGCAGCGCAGTTCTTCGAGCGAGTAGAGGAAGAACGGCATCCGCTGCTTGATCATGAACGGGTCGAACGGCAGGTCGCCGCGCATGTGCGTGCGGTCGTGGATGAGGTCCCACATGACGAACATTTCTTCGGTCAGGTGCTGGTCATCGAGCAGTACCGCCGCGTCTTCGGGCAGTTCGAGACGGGTGATCTCGGCCGCCGCTCGCACGACCCGACGGTACCGTGCGGCTTCGCGATCCTGGAAGATCGCGCCCCAGGTGAAGGTCGGAATCTCCCGCATCGCCACGGTCTCGGGAAAGAGCACGGCCGAGTTGGTGTCGTAGCCGGCCGTGAAATCGAGAAAACGAATCGGCACGAACAGCTTGTTCGTGTACTCCTCTTCGAGTTCGGCGATGAATTCGGGCCAGATGACCTCGATCAGCACGGCCTCGACGAAACGGTTCGTGCTGCCGTTCTGGGTGTACATCGGAAACACGACGAGGTGACGGATGCCGTCGGCACGGTGCTGCTGCGGCTGGAAGGCCATCAGCGAGTCGAAGAAGTCGGGCATGCCGAAGCGCGGAGACTCCTCTGATCCGGTGGCCCAGCGGGTGAAGTCCGCGACGAGCGCGCTGAGGTAGCCGGCATCGTGCGGGAACAGCGAGGCGAGTTCCTCGATGGCCTGGGTCAGCGTGGTGACCTGGGCCGTGGCATCCGTGTGGTCTGCCGGGTCGGGGATCGAGCCATCCTGGGTCTGAATGGCCTGCAGGGCCGTCGCGGCGTTCTTCAGGCGGAGCCAGGCGGGATGAGTTTCGACGTCGGCGGCCAGGTCGATGGTGCGGGCGTCTTCGACAACCTCGGGCTCACCGACCAGTGCAGATGCAATGTAATTCGACATGGGAACCTCCCGTCCTCGTTGATTGGCCGCAGTTGCAGCAAAGAGTGGCGCAGAAACTGCGCCACTCTTCAGGCTAGCGAGGGATGTCCAGCGTTTTCTTGCAGGCGTCTGCAGGAAAGCTGCGTCAGCCGCGCGTGGACGCGTCTTCTCGTCGGCTGCTGCCCGCCAAACGCCGTGCGCTCGCCCTACGCCTGCGGCTGACGGCTTGCGATCGTTCCGGTCTTGCGGCCAATAAACGAATAGATGCCGCCGCCGATCATTCCGCCATCGACCACGAGGTCGGTGGCAGTGATGAACGACGCGTTCGGCCCAAGCAAGAAAACCGCGGCGTCTGCTATTTCTTCAGGAGCTGCGCCTCGCCCGAGAGGCGTCATTTCCCGATTGCCCTCGTAGAACGCCGCGGCTTGGGTGGCGTCGTAGACGGCATTTGCGCCCATCGCCATCGCCGTGTCGACAAGCCCGGGGCAGATGGTGTTCACACGGATTCCCCGAGGCGCCAGCTCGATGGCTGCCGCCTGGGCGAGTCCGCGCACCGCCCATTTGCTTGCTGTGTACGCCGCGCTGAAGTAGCCGGTGAGGCCCGCCGTCGATGAAACATTGACGATCGCCCCGCCATCCTCCATCACATCAGCCAGGGCGCGGATGGCCAGAAAGCCGCCGGTCAGGTTGACTCGAAGGACGTGATCCCATTCCTGCAAAGTGGTCTCGGTCACCGTCTTTCGGAGCGTTATCCCTGCATTGTTGAGGAGGCCGGCAAGCGGCCGATCTGTTGACTCAATCGCGCTGAGCGCGCGATCCCAGGTCTGCTGCTCGGCCACGTCTCCCTCGAGCGGGACGAGCAGCGCGCCCGGGCACAGCCCGGCGCGCAGCTCATCCCAGTCAGCAGAATCGTCGGGAATCTGGTCGACGGCGATGACCGAAGCCCCCAGCGAGAGAAGCAGACGAACCGCGGCGGCACCCTGGCCACGCGCAGCGCCGGTCACCACGCAGGCCCGGCTGCCCCAATACGCTTCCGGAGTCTGTCGATCGGTCACGACGAGGCGATCCCACCGTCAACAAGCAGCACCTGTCCGGTGATATAGGAAGACTCGTCCGAGGCAAGATAAGCGATGGTCTGCGCGACCTCGCGAGTTTCTCCGAGGCGCCCCAGCGGTGAGCGCGCGGTAAACGCAGCCATCTGATCGGGATCCGCATGCATCCAAGCGCTCATCGGTGTGTCGATGTAGCCGGGGGCCACCCCGTTGACACGGATGCCCAATGGACCCCATTCGAGTGCGAGGCACGCGGTGAGATGCGCCACCCCCGCCTTCGCTGAGGCATAGTCGGCGCAGTTTGGTCTCGCTTTCACGCCCGCGTAGCTGGAGAGATTGATGATGCTTCCCGAACCCTGCACCGCCATATGGCGGGCCGCGGCTTGGGCGCCAAAGAATGTTGCTGTGAGATTGACACCGACGGTGCGCTGCCATTCCTCGACCTCGAGTTCCAGCGACGCCGTGCGGTTCAGCATCCCCGCATTGTTGATCCACACGTCGATTCGCCCGAATTCAGCGACGATTTCGTCGACGACAGCCCGGAGATTCTCTGTCTCTGTCACATCGACACGACGATAGGTGATTCCGGGGTGAAGCGCAGCCGGCGACGGCGAGCGGTCGATCCCAATGACCACCGCGCCGCGCCGCACGAGTTCCGCGCACGTGGCGGAGCCGATGCCGCCGGATGCGCCGGTGATGGCGACGACTTTGCCGGTGAGGCTATCCACTGGTGCTGCAGGCATATTAACGAATCCGCTTCGGGATGGACGTGCTCAGCTCGCCGATTTGGCTGAGGCTGAGGCCCTTGGTTTCTCGGATGAGGAGCCCGGCAACGACCGCGAGGAGGCCAAGGAAGGCGACCCACACTGAGAAGACCCACGAGATGCCGAGCGATGTCAGCCAGGTGTTGAGATAGGGCGCTGTTCCACCGAATATCGCCACCGACAGCGAGCTGAGGAAGCCGACGCCGAGCGCTCGGTGTTTGGTGGGCACCTGCTCGGCGATGATGGCGGGATAAATTGAGGCGATGATGGCCCACACGGCGAGACCGAGGCCCTGCGAGACGAACAAGGTCCACGGTTGGTCAGACAAAACCATGTTGACCGGGAACACGACCACCATCACGAGAATGCCGTAGGCCACGACCATGGGCTTGCGGCCGAATCTGTCGGCCAGATGTCCGAAGAACGGCAGCAGGCACAGTACGACGACCTGCGCGAGAAGGCTCGCAACGAAAGCACCATTCGGGTCCATGCCGTGCCGAGAGATCGCGAAGCTGGGCGCGAACGTGACCCAGGTGTAATAGGCCGCATTCGATGCTGCCGACAGCATGACAACCTTGGCAACGATCAACGCAATCTCGCGCCCGGAGAGCCTGGCCGACTTCGCGGATGCCGCGATGGTTTCAGATTCAGATTCATTCTTTTGCGCGGTGAAGACCGGTGATTCTTCGGCGGAGCGACGGAGGTAGAGCGCGTAGACGCCGAGGAGTGCGCCGATCGCGAAGCCGATCCGCCATCCGAAGTCCATCATCTGCTGGTCAGCGAAAATCGCGGTGAGGATGACGCCGGTGAACGTTGCGCCCATCACACCGACGGTGACGCTGATGAACACAGAGCTCGACCACAAACCCCGGTGTTTGGCCGGCGAGATCTCGGCCACGTAGGTGTACGAGACGCCGGATTCACCGCCGTGCGCCAGCCCCTGCAGCAACCGCGCGAAGAGCAACAGGGCCGAAGCCCAGACTCCGGCGGTCTCGTAGTTGGGAATCACTGCGATCAGCAGGCTTGCGGCGGCCATCGTGATCATCGTCAGAATGAGTGTTGACTTGCGACCGATCCGGTCGCCCAGCTTGCCGAACACGATGCCGCCGATGGGCCGGGCCACGAAACCAACAGCGAAGACGGCGAGTGTGGAGAGCAACGCCGAAGTCGGGTCGCCCGCCTCGAAGAAGTTTGCCGCCAGATAGACGGCGAACGTAGCGTAGAGGGTCCAGTCGAACCACTCAAGAACATTGCCCATGACGGCGGCTCGGAGCGACTTCAACCGCCATCGCAGTTCCTCCTTCGACATCTTCTCGGGTGCGGGGGATTCGGTCAGCAGGGAACTCATGGTCACTCCTTCGTGATCTTTCTGGTTGGGGAGAGCTAGTGGTGCGGTTTAGAGGTGGGTGGCGAACCACTCGGCCGCCGCCGCACTTGTTATGTCGAAATGCTGTTGGTAGACGGAGTAGTGACCGCCGTCGACAAGAAGCAGCTTCTTGGGTTCGCGGGCTCGCTGGTACGCGTCAAGCTGCATATCCGTCGGCGTTTGGAGGTCGGCTGTTGCGAGAATCATGAGCAATGGCGTGGGGCCGATGCGAGAGATCCAGCTGGCCGGCTCGTAGCTCCGGGCCGATTCGAGCGAACGCAGCGTTACTTCATTGCGCCACTCTGGCGTGCGCTTCGACTCGGCCATCATGTAGTCGTAGGAGTCGGCGCCCGGGTAGGCGACGTTTGCGCCCTCCGGGCCGACCGTCTGCATCGTCGCCGGGGCGGCTCCGTTGAGCCGGGCGAGGCGGTCGGCGTGAAAGGTCGCGCGGAGGGTGGCCAGCATCTCCGGATGTGTCTTGCGCAAGCCCGATTCGTAGCCGCTGATCGTGGGCGCTTGGCTCACGACGCAGCGTACCCGGCTGTCGGTCCCTGCAACGACGAGAACGTGTCCGCCGCTGTAGCTGCTTCCCCAGATTCCCATTCGGGTGGAGTCGACTTCTGCGCGTGAACCGAGATATGTGATCGCGGTTCGGTAGTCCTCGACCTGCCACGCGGGGTCGATCTCCTGACGCGGGGTTCCTCCGCTCTTGCCGAGCCGGCGGAAATCGAACGTCAGGCAGACGATGCCCCGCCGGGCGATGCATCGGGCGTAGTCTTCCAGGTCGCCACCCGCAACCATTCCCCAGCCATGCGCCAGTACGACACCAGGCGAGGACGCGCTCCGCTCGGACGGCATGTAGAGAGTTCCTCGAATGAGATCGCCGGCAAGCCCGAACTCCACGGACTGTGTGGTGAGCTGAGGCTCAGATTCGGCGCTGCGCGTGGGGATCACCGGGACTTCTTCCTTGAGGCCTGAATGTGTTGGAGAGCGCAAACTCAAGCGCTATCAATAGGGTCAACCATTCAATAATCATGATCAAGGAGAGAAACTTGGTCCATCATCCAATATTCTTGGTCAATGGGAGGTGGGAATGGAAACACGAAAACTTGACTGTTTCATCGCCGTCGCTCGCGACCTGCATTTTGGGCGCGCAGCTGAGCGGCTCTACATGAATCAATCAACTTTGTCAGAGTCGATCAGGTCGTTGGAACGTGAGATCGGCGGAACGCTTTTCGAGCGCACCAGCCGGCGCGTCGCGCTCACTCCCCTCGGCGATGCTCTGCTGAGGGAGATGGAACCGGCGCTGATCGCGCTCAACGGCTCGCTTCAGGAAGCGCAGCGACGCGCTCGCGGCGACAAGTTCGAACTTACCGTCGGCTATTTGGGCGGCGGTTTCTACGAGCTCAACGGTCCGATGGTCAGTGAATTTGAGCGCTTCCGTCCCGACGTGAAGATGCTGTTTCTCGAGCTGAGCTACCTCGATCAGATTGCCGCGATCTCAGATGGCACGGTTGACGTCGCCCTGGTCCGTCTCCCCGTTGGCCTACCCGACCTGCGCCGGGGAGCGATCCTGTTTCAAGACCCTCGGATGCTCGCGGTGCCGGCCGGACATCGTCTCGCGCAGTCGGGGCTTGTGGATCCCGAGGAGCTTCAATACGAACGAATGGTTCGTCTCCCGCCCGGAGCGGCAACCCCGGCGTGGAGTGCCTACCATTTTCCCCTGGCGACACCGTCGGGAGCTCCGATTCCGGCGGGCCCGATCATTCGCACCGTGCGGGAGGGCCTTGCCGCGGTTGAAGCCGGGCAGGGTGTCATGACAATGACCTGGCGGGCCCAGAACTACTTTCGCCAACCCGGAGTGACCTTCGTGGAGCTTGATCTCCCGCCGATTCAAAGCGCATTGGTCACACGAGCTGCCGATCATCGACCGATTCTCACTGACCTCGAAAACGCTGCCCGCAAGGCCGCGGCACGTATGGGAACGCTTCAACCTCAGGGTGAAGACCGGGTGACTGCCTAGCCCGGCTTGGCCAGACCCTGAGCCAGGCGACGCCGGCCTAGACTCGCGAAATGAGCAGTGCAGAGCAGGTGCAGTCGGCGTTGGCCGAGGTGTCGAATCCCGTCGACGCGATCGGTGCGGCCCGGTACTTCAAGTCCGGTCCGGGCGAGTATGGCGAGGGAGATGTCTTTATCGGGGTGCGCGTGCCGGCCCTGCGCCAGGCAATCAAACCGTTCGCCCAGCTGCCGCCTGGCGAGGTGCAACTGCTTCTCGACAGCCCGGTGCACGAGCACCGTCTGGCGGCCGTCCTGATTCTGGCCGGCCAGTTTCAGCGGGCGAGCAAGCCGCGAACGTTCGATGCTGGTGAGCGCACCCGGCTGTCCGACTTCTATCTGGCCGCGGTTCGCGCGGGCCGGGTCAACAATTGGGATCTCGTCGACTCGTCAGCTCCCACTTTGCTCGGCGACTTTCTCTTTGACCGAGACCGCGGAGTGCTCTTCGAGCTCGCGGCCAGCGACATCCTCTGGGAACGGCGCGCGGGGATGATTGCGACGCAGGGCCTCATCGGGCGGGGCGATGCGTCGACGACGCTCGAGCTGGCATCCGTTCTCCTCCCCGATCGCGCCGACCTGATGCAGAAGGCGGTCGGCTGGATGCTGCGCGAGGTGGGCAAACGGGTGGACCGGGCGCTGCTGCTCCAGTTTCTCGATGCGCATGCGGCCGAGATGGGGCGCACGGCGCTCAGCTATGCGACCGAGCATCTCGCGCCGGAGCTGCGCGCGGAGTATCGCGCGCGGAAGTGACGCTGATCTGGGCCGGTGGTCGAGCTTGTCGAGACCTCTGCCAGCCGATCCGTCAACCCAGGCCGTGTTTCTAACGTCGGAGATTCTGACGAATTCGGGCTTTTCGAGCCCGAGAATCCCCGGATTCTCAAAATTCTCCGCAGTTGCGAACGCGCCCGCCGGGTCGCCGACTAGCTGTACTGCCCAGGGACGTTGGTTGACTCGGTGTGACGACTCGCTGTAGTCATTGACGAAAGGGTGAGGGTCTCCGGTTCACAGTGGTGTTGCTTAGACATTCACTAAAACCAGGAGACCCTCATGTCCCACGCTAATGCTGCGC